>CACNSC010000036.1 GCA_902623005.1 uncultured Coxiella sp. | reverse complement strand
AACTCGCAATTGACTCTAAATCTTTAAACTGAGATACCTTACTAGTGGCGTGACGCGATAACGCAAGCGTCAAATCGTCATGATAAATACCAACGCCATCATCGCGAATTCGAATCAATTCATGACCACCTTGAGATACATCGAGGTGAATATGACGCGCCTTCGCATCAAGGCTATTTTCTATGCATTCTTTAACCACCGAGGCTGGACGTTCAACGACCTCGCCTGCAGCAATTTGGTTGGCTACCTGACTGTCCAGTAATTGAATCCTACTCATAATCACTATCCTGTTTTTTGCTGTGGAATACGCAGCTGCTGTCCAACACGAATCACATCGCTAGATAAATGATTAGACTGACGTAAAGATGCAGTCGAGACATGATAACGGAACGCAATGTATGACAGCGTGTCACCACGGCTAACCGTGTGCCAAGTTTCGTTTTGTCGGCGCTCTCGTTGCAAAGCTAAAGCTGTGCCTCGAGGCGGCTGCACTTGAAAATAAGACACAATACCATGCTTGATCGATTGGGCAATTTTATTTTGGTAAGACTGTGTGCGTAGTCGCTGCTCTTCCTGAGGATTTGATAAAAAACCCGTTTCGATTAATAAAGACGGAATATCAGGCGATTTCAACACAACAAACGCAGCCTGATCAACATCATCATCATGCAAGTGCGCAAAGGTTTTTAGCGAAGAGATGATCACATTGCCGATTTCAATACTGCTACGTATGGTAGCGGTTTGAGATAGACTGATTAAAACCGACTGCAGCATATGGGTTTTATCCGTTAAATCAACACCACCAATGAGCTCAGACTGATTCTCACGCTCTGCCAACCAACGTGCAGCCTCACTGGTCGCACCCTTAGATGAAAGTGCGAACACGGAAGCACCTTTTGCTGATGTGTTACTAAAGGCATCGGCATGGATAGCTACAAACATATCGGCTTTGTGTTTTCGTGCAATCGCAAGACGTTGTCTAAGACTCAGATAAATATCCGTATCACGCGTCAAGTAGGCTTTAAATCCGGGCTGCTGATTGATCATGCGGTATAGTTTTTTTGAAATTGATAACACCACAGTTTTCTCATGGGTTCCCCTAACGCCGGTCGCTCCAGGGTCTTTACCTCCGTGGCCGGGATCAATCACAACGATAACATCAGGAGAACGATGCACAGTGTTCGATGCATCAAATTCAGGTTTATCGTTAGTTGCTTGTGGTTTTGTTGCTAATGCAGTAACGGCTGGACCCTGCAAAGAAACAACCAATTGTTGTTGTCTTGAAGTTACTTGGGAATTAATCTGCGCACGAAGTGGCGAGCGTAAATCCATCACCAAACGCAAGCCATCCTGATCACGGGTGGCAGTACGTATACGATATAGTGGCGTCTCTTGCCAGTTAAATTGAGAGAGATTGATCATTGAGCGCGTGTGATTCAAATCGATTACAAGTCGATCAGGATTGGCTAGCATGAAGTAATGATACGAGGGTGGCTTATTGCCGGATACATTCAGAGTAATCTGCCAGTTAGACGGCGTTGACTTCATCGTCAGTGATCGCAACGTGGTATCAGCAGCATAGGTATTAACCCATACAAGCTGACACAGTACAATAATTTTAATCGCTCGTTTAAAACATTTTATACAAAACATGCCTGTAATTTTTCCTTATTAATGGTTTCATCTTTTGTGGTCATTATTGAAACATAACGACTGTCCGATGCTGCTAAAATAGAAATATCAATTATCCAAGTCGGCTTTGGCAAAATTGACTCACCACTGTCGGGCCATTCAATGAGGCAGACTGCTTCAGGTGCTAGATAATCGTCCAACCCCATATCCAACCATTCATCAGCTGATTTAATTCGATAGCCATCAAAGTGATGACATAACAATGATTCGAGCTGGTAAGTTTCAACCATGGCGTAAGTTGGACTGTTGACAGTACCAGCGTAGCCCAAGGCGCGTAAAAAACCGCGTGATAAAGTGGTCTTACCTGCACCCAAATCACCATTGAGAAACACTAAATCACCTGCAGTGATACACTTGGCAAGCATCTTTCCCAACTGCAACATACCTCTCTCACCACAAACTCTACCGCTAATCTTCATTAGGATTGACCACCCATC
>CACNSC010000035.1 GCA_902623005.1 uncultured Coxiella sp. | reverse complement strand
ATCATATCGGGTGATAAACAATCAGTCATACGTTTGCTTCATCTTATGGAGTTAACTCAACAACCGATTGAGCATGAGAACACGATTAAGTACAAAGGGCAGCCTGCTATTGAGCTTACGATTTTGCGATCTCAACAAACTGATACGTTAACCGCTGCGAAGAAATTGAAGCAATGGGTTGCTCAAGTTCAGAAGGAATGGCCATCAACTGTTGCGATTAATGTTCATTTTGAATTTTGGAAGAATATAAAAGAACGTATTAATGTCTTGTTAGTAAATGGTACAGTTGGCTTATCGCTGATATTGATTCTTTTGTTTTTATTTCTGATCACTCGTGTAGCTGTGTGGGTTGCATTTGCAGTTCCGTTATCAATTTTCGGTGCGATTTTTTGTCTATGGGTGTTTGGTGGCTCTATCAATATGGTCAGTTTGTTTGCGCTGATTATGACGCTGGGTATCATCGTTGATGATACGATTGTTGTTGCTGAAGAGGGGGTGCGGCTCTATCAAGAGGGCATGACCCCCTACCAAGCTGCATTACAAGGTGCTCAACGGATGTGGATACCCATAGCAACATCGTCTTTAACAACGCTTGCTGCCTTTGCACCGTTATTATTTTTAAGCGGTATAATGGGTGAGATTCTACATGCCATACCCTTGGTAGTTGTTTGCGTTATTATTGCATCGTTGGTTGAATGTTTTTTAATACTACCTAATCATGTAATGAATAGCTTAGAAAAGACGCTCAGCTCTCCTCCACCCCAATTCCGAATTCGATTAGATCATGCATTTCTTCAAGTAAAAAACCGCTATCGTCAGGTATTATTGTGGTGTATGAAGCATAAATTGGTTATTTTTAGTGGAGTTTTAGTTTCTATTCTTTTATCAGTTGGATTGATAACCAGTAACCGACTAACTTTTTCATTTTTCCCATCACCTGATAGTAATACAGTAAGTGCTGACATAACTTTTAACGGTGGCGTTTCGCAAGAACAGATGGGGGATTATCTCAATCAAGTCGAACAAGCTGCCCGACATGCTGATCGCTCCTTGGCTTCTTCAAAACCACTGATTACTGCCATCGTTCAGTATTTTTATCAATCAACTGAACCTTATAATACTCGAAACCCGAAGCGTATCGCCTCCATTGCTGTTGAGCTAATTTCTCCTGAGGATCGTCGTATCACCAATCAAGCGTTCATTAATCAATGGCAAAAACGTGTTAAAGAGGTTCCGTGGGTCGAAGGTGTGCAGATTAATTCTTCACGCAAAGGTATGCCTGGGCCTGATATTGAAATTGCTATTTATGGAGTTGATTCTATACAGCTTAAACAAGCTGCTTTAGAGCTACAGGACAAATTGAAAAAGTATCAAGGTGTTTATAATATTACTGACTCCATGCCGTTTGCCCAATATGAGTATGTCTTTAAATTGAATCATGAAGCACAGGCTTTAGGTTTGACAACTCAGGAGATTGGTTCACAAGTGCGCGCTGCGTTCCATGGAGTTCTGGTGCAGACGTTTTATAAAGATCAAGATCGAATTGATATTCGCTTAAAGCTTGAGCCTAACAAGCAATCAGAATTAACTTCGCTTGAAAACTTACCGATCAAAACATCAAATAATCAAGTTGTCCCATTAGCTTCATTGGTATCGATACAACAACAAAAAGCCTTTGATAGCTTGCAGCACTTGGATGGTCGACAGGTGATCTCTGTTAATGCTGAAGTAGATCGTGGGCAGGCCAATACACGGCAGATTTTACAGAGTGTGGTGCAGGATGATTTACCGAGATTGATGAAAAAGTACGGCGTCAGCTACACAATGAAAGGACGCTCAATGGAAGAAGATCAAACACTTCAGGAGATGAAGGTCGCTGTTTGTGTTATGTTAATAATGATATACATAATTCTTGCTTGGGCATCGTCATCTTATGTCTGGCCTCTATTAGTCATGGTTGCCATACCGCTTGGTTTGCAAGGTGCCATTTGGGGGCACTGGTTGTTGGGGCGTGAGCTCACAATTTTATCATTGTTTGGTTTTTGTGGCTTAGCAGGTATCGTGATTAATGACTCAATTATTTTGCTATTTCGTTATAAGGAGCTTTTAGCTTTGGGTATGAAAAAAACCGAGGCTATTGTTGAGGCTAGCTGCCAACGAATGCGACCAGTGTTATTAACTTCAATTACCACTATCGCGGGTTTATTTCCATTACTATTTGAGCGTTCTATGCAAGCTCAATACTTAATTCCCATGGCAATTTCTATCTGTTTTGGTCTTGTATTTGCCACGGTATTAATCTT
>CACNSC010000034.1 GCA_902623005.1 uncultured Coxiella sp. | reverse complement strand
CTCAATATTGGCTACCGACAGACAACCGTGTTCTAAGGTCACCAATCTTGATGCCGCTGCTTGGTCATTGGACGATGAAGCATCAGACTGCGCCATCACTTGTGAGTGTTTGACACGCAATACCACATAAGCATCACAACTTTGATCGACTTTAGCGCGAATACCGGCTTGTGCCGCCGCTTCGTTGTCATAAATCGGACGACCCAACATCGTGTGTTTAATCGAGCGCAATTGCATCGCCCAAGCTGACAAATCGTGTCCCTGGGCTTGGTAAAGGGTCATGTAAAGTAACTGCTCATCTGTGGATAATTCAGTCACTTGCGTTTCTAACGCCGTGCGTTGTCCGGATTGATCCAGAATCGCCTGGGCTTGCTCTTGCGCCTCGGTTAACGGCCTCATTAAATTTCTTAAAAACAACGAGGATTGCCAACCTTCGATAGCCGTAACACGATCAACCAAGGCAACAATCTCGCGGCATAGAAGCTCAGTTACTGCATGATCGGAGGGATCACGTTCACTGTATTGCTCCATCAAAACGCGAAACTGCTCGGTTTCACGCGTCATTTGCTCGAGTAATGACTCGCGCAAGGCCATTGACTGGGCATCGTGATGATTATTTCTTGAAAAGTTTAACATATTGATTTTAATACCTTATTTTTAATTATCGATGTGGCACTGACATTCTTGACGTTTGCGTTTGATTAACTTCATGGGCACCCATCGCTGTTTGGCAACAATCAAACAACTCACTAGCTTTCTGTTGTAATTGCAGAGCTACATCTCGACGACCATCTATTTGTCTAAAATCTGACATTTCCACCATCCTCAATGTGACTCAACACACCCGGTGCAGTCACATAAACGTTCTTTAATAGACAGATAGTGTACAACCCAGACCTTAAGAGAATATTAAATTATCCCCTGAATTGGCGGTTTCGGCGGTTTTTTGCTGCTTTTTTATACAGAAAGATTAAATTAAGCTTAAATTTAGGCGGAATTAGTCATACAGCAATTCATCCAACGGCACCTCATTGGCCGAAGGACTCATGCGGATTAAATCGAACAAGGAGTCTGTTATGCAAAATAGACGCAGAATATCCGGGGTGAACTCATCAAACTGAACCTTTGCACCCAGAAGCGCATCTTGATCATCCTCAAGCTTAATGCCCAAGCCATAACCTAAGCATAATGAAGACAGTTGATCAGCACGTTTGGCTAAACCCGGTAAAATACCGTGCGGCGTGAACATTTCGGCGTAAGACACCGGACGACCTTTGAGAGTAAAGGTTTTTTTAGTTTCACGAGCTATTGACTCTAAGCGTTGTTGCAAACTCATTATTCAGCCCACCATGGTACAGCGATTTTTCTTGGCCCCGCAAAGAACCCCCTGATATATCGAAAGAAAACCATCGGAGAAAATCCATACCGATTTAATACAGTAAAAAACAACATGGTTACCAAAGCAACGCCCAACGTCCACAACCGAATGTGCATGAGAAAGATCACAATTGGAAAAGCAGCTTTACCGTCCCAAATGAGAAAACGCACGGATCGGGCAGAGTCGCGCCAGTGGGCATTGGTATTGATGGGTGCTGGCATTGTAGCCTCGTTGCAGTTATAACAGTCAAACGATTCTACCAAACATTAAGAATAGTTTAAATAGTTACCAAAAAGATGTAAAAAACTGCTTTCATTTAATATATTCTTAAGGTGAGTATCGTACAATATTTGAACTTAAGTGACTTCAAGTAAGGTACTTGAAAACAATGACCCACTAATAAAGAAGATTAATTATGATTAAAATCAATATTTTACTAATTTCTGCTGCGGCTCTGGCTCTCACTGGTTGCTCTTCAGATAGCAAGAAGGTGGTTGACCTCAATCTATCTTACATGACCCAAAACAGTGCGCCAGCGCAGAGCAACGATGCAAAAGCGCAACAACAGATTGCAGAAGCAGCATCTTCTGTTAACCAGTCATTAGCTGAATTATCGAGCATCCAACAAGCGACGCATCCAGATGTCAGCATGGACTCTCCTATAACTGCGCAAGCCACCGGCATGACACAAGTCACTTCGATTAATTTCAACGGTCCGCTCAATGACATCATGGGAAACATTGCCAAGATAACCGGTTATAAACTGAATATTATCGGTAACCAGCCAGCAGTGCCGGTGATCATTAATTTGAACGAACAAAATAAAGTGATGGCGGACATCTTACGCAATGTGACGTACCAAGCAGCCAAGCAAGCCACCATCAAAGTGTATCCCGATAAGAAAATTATCGAATTACGTTATCACCAATATTAATAGTAGAATCGGAGCAAATCACATATGTCTAATTCAATCATAAAAATACTTTGCCAAGCAGCCATTGCTAGCGGTTTATTGATTGCGGCATCGTGCACATTTGCTTCCAGCACTGACACGGTATACGCCCAACTGGGTTTCATTAAACCGAGTGATTTACCTCAAACTCACAGCACGATTAATAAAGTCCGCTTACAAGCTATTCAAGAGACTGCAACAAGCTTAGGTGCAAAAGGTGCCCTAGCTTGGCGCTCTAAAGTGATTGATCAGTCTCTCACAAATGAACAAACGCAATTAGAGAGCATGTTCAACTTCAATCAGCTGATGTTGGAACACAACGTATTGCCTCCAATTTATGTCGAATCAGATAATAACCTGACCCAAGATAGCGATAATTCGATTCGTTTAAGCGGTAAAACCTACAAAAAGATTCAACCGGCAAAATTCGTCACAAC
>CACNSC010000033.1 GCA_902623005.1 uncultured Coxiella sp. | reverse complement strand
GCGCTTAGGTAATGTTAGCATGCATGAAAAACAGGCTGTCGTTTTAACTAATCATGGTGACGCCAGCGGTATTGATTTATTAAAGCATGCTCAAGCAGTAGCAAATAGTGTCAAGCAACGCTTTCATATCACCCTTACTCCTGAAGTTAATATTCACTAAATTATAAATGCAGTTTTAGTAAAAGTAGAGCCATGGCATCCAACTATTTTCTTTATGTGCTGTTATGTGAAAACAATCATCTTTATACCGGCATTACCACCGATATAGAAAAACGCTATCAAGCACATTGTAATGGTACAGCAGCAAAGTACACGCGCAGTTTCAAACCAATGAAAATACTCCATCATTGGCGCATTGGTGAAGACAGGGGGCTTGCGCAAAAACTTGAATACCAATTGAAACAACGCAGCTCTAAAGAAAAAAAATGCATTATTAATTCTATCAAGGATACCGATAAATTAGTTCGATACTTGTTAGAAGGATCTTAAAATTATTGCAGTGCCGGTGTATTTTGATACTTACGGTACTTGAACTGTTTCAGTAATGCATAGGCTGCTGGCACGATAAATAATGAGAAAAAGGTACCACCTAACATCCCAGACACAATCACCAATCCAATTTGATAACGACTATTTGCTCCGGGGCCAGTTGATAATAAAAGCGGCAAAGCGCCCATCACCATGGCTGCCGTCGTCATTAAAATAGGTCGCAATCGTATTGTTGCGCCACGAATGATAGCTTGATTTAAACTAACACCTTGCTCTAATTCGTTATTAGCGAACTGGGTGATCAAGATGCCGTGTTTCGCAATCAGTCCGATCAGTGTGATAAGACCAATAACGGTATACAAGTTGATTGTTCCTCCCGCATAACGCAAGCATAACAACGCAAAAATAATCGATAACGGCACACACAATAGAATAATCAACGGATCCAAGAAACTCTCAAATTGTGCCGCGAGAATAAGGTAAATAAATGCTGCTGATAACAAAAATAATATCCCAGTGCTGCTATTAGACTCGATTGCCTCCAAGGCATCACCAGTGTAAGTAAAACTCACCCCTTGTGGTAGTAAACTGGGTAATGTCTGATTCAAGTATTGAATAGCATCTGCCATCGAATAACTGGCATCGAGCTGAGCCGATATTGTGGTTGATTGCTGACGATTGTAGTGCGGCAATTGCGATTGACGAATCATTGGCTTCAAAGAAACCATTTCAGACAGAGGTATCATGTTTCCATCGGCATTCTTAACATAGAACGACAGCATGGAGTACAGGTTTTTACGTGACTCAGCATCTGCAAGTAGATACGCCGAATAACTAAAACTGCTCAATGAAAAATTAGTCACACTTTGCGTGCCTAACAACGTTGCAATCGTGTCAGTAATGTCTCGAATTGGCACATTAAGCTTAGCAGCCATAATTTTGTTGATATCAATATCATACTCTTGCATGTCGTATGTGATATCAGAACGCATATCACTAAATTGCGGATTACTGGCTTGTAGCTGTGACATGATGGTTGTTGCGTTGCGATACAATTGATCGTAATCGGATGAGCCATACAGAATGAACTCAATCCCGCTATAACCAGCATGACTACCACCCAACGCATGAGCCACTGCATTAATTCCGGTGGTTTTCTTGATTCTTTGATTTAAGATCTTTTGCACATCAGCAGCAGATTGTGTGCGTTCAGACCATGGTTTGAGTTGAATGATAACAAAACTGGGTGCGCCGTGAATATTACTACCCTGTGCAATTGAAACTGTTGATGCAATCGCATCGATCCCTTTAGTCAAACTGACAATTGTTTCTAGCTTATTCTCGGCAACATTGACATCTTCATTAATCGGTGAGTAATACACTGCAAACAGTAGCCCAACATCCTCATCAGGAATGGCATTAAATGGAATCGTGCGCACTAAAAAAAATCCGCCAATCACCAATAACACCATGACACTAAGAACAATCACTTTACTGCGAATTAATTGTTTTAAAAGACTTTGATAGGCAGTCGTCAATCCACTTAGCAGTCGAGCAACCAATTGCTGCCAACGGTCGCCTAGTGCCCACGGTGAAACTCTGGCTATTTGATTTGGTATCCTCAGCAATCGTGAACACATCATTGGCGATAAGGTTAGTGATACAAAGCCAGAAATAATCACAGCTCCTGCCAACGTATAAGCAAATGGCGTTAAAAATGCTGAAGACATCCCGGACATAAAACCGAACGGCGCGTAAACGGCGGCTAGCGTTAATGTCATCACAACAATTGCAAATACAATTTCTCGACTACTATTGATCGCAGCATCAAAGGGTTTTTCACCCATCTCCATGCGACGGTAAGTATTCTCTAATACAACAATTGCATCATCGACCACCAAACCAATCGATAACACAATTGCGATCAGAGTGACCATGTTGATACTAAAACCAAACACATACATTAGGGCAAACGTTGCTATCAAGCAGATTGGAATTGTAATCACAGGAATAAAAACACTGGTAAGATTTCCTAGGAAAACTAAGATCACCAAAACAACAAACACCACTGCAAAAAAAATCGCAACATAGACTTCATTAACACTGGAGTTCATGAATACCGACATATCACTGTAGGGCTGAATAACCAACCCCTCTGGCAATGATGGCTTAAGTCGCTCGACGAATTGTTTGACTGACTGTGCCGTCTTAATCTCATTAGCATCATTGGTTGTATTAACCTCAATGATTACTGCTGGATGACCATTGTACTTGGCAATGACTGACGTGGTCTCAAAGCCTTTGAGCTCAACCTGTGCAATGTCTTTCACC
>CACNSC010000032.1 GCA_902623005.1 uncultured Coxiella sp. | reverse complement strand
AGAGGTGAACCCGTCTTCTTGTATTTCGCCAATGTGTGGTAGCGTGTTGAATGCAATCTGTTGTGGAAGGGCCTCAACTCCAGCTTCTTGACCGCTTAATAGTGCTGCTGTTTGTGTTGCAAGTTCTTGAATGGCTTTGTTACCGGCACCGGAGACACTTTGATAGGTAGCGACATCAATTCGACGTATTGTCACGGCATCGTGTATAGCATTAAGCGCGACCAGCATTTGAATGGTTGAGCAGTTGGGGTTAGCAACAATATTTTTAGTGAGTGGTTTCGCTAAGACGTCGGCATTAATTTCAGGAATAACAAGAGGTACGTCGGCATCCATCCGAAACCAAGAACTGTTGTCGATAATCATGCAACCTTTTTCTGCAGCAATCGGTGCGTAGAGTTGCGATACTTCATTGGTAGCAACAAAAAAGGCATAATCCACTTTAGAAAAATCAAAGCTATCGAGATTGAGAACAGCAGTTCGTTTATTATTAAACATGACGAAATCGACTTGTGATTGTGCACTTGCTAATGGGTATAGCGTTTCAACCGGGAATTCACGCTCTGCTAAAATTTCTAATAGCGCTTCACCAACAGCACCTGTGGCACCAACGACAGCAACATTATATTTATTTAGACTCATGAATAGGACTCCGGTAATTGGTAGTTTTAATGGGGAACTCTTGTGTTTTGGGCACGGTCACGCATGACATGATCCATCAAGACCAATGCAAGCATGGACTCTGCGATGGGTGTGGCACGCAGTGCAACGCACGGGTCATGTCTGCCAGGTACTGTCAGTTCAATCACTTGCCCATCATGATCGATGCTAGATGTAGTTTTGAGAATACTTGAAGTGGGTTTAAATGCCAGCTCGATGCACAAGGGTTCCCCAGTGCTAATACCCCCTAATGTGCCGCCACTGCGATTACTGGCATATCCAGTCGGGGTTAGTATATCGCGGTGCTCACTGCCGCGTTGTTGTACAACATCAAAGCCATCGCCAATTGCAACGGCTTTAACAGCATTAATGCTCATCATCGCATGCGCAATGTCTGCATCAAGCTTACTGAAAACTGGCTCGCCCAAATGTTTAGGCACCCCGGTTGCTTCTACGTATATTTTGGCGCCAATAGAGTCACCGGCTTGTTTTAAAGATTCAATGAGTGACTCGCAGTCTTGTACTTGCGTTGGGTCGGCAAAGCGGCATGGGTTCTGCTCAACGCACTGCCAATCAATTTTTTTTGCCGTAATATTACCCATTGCCGTAACGCAAGCTTTAATCTCGGTATTAAAGTGAGTTGCAAGGTATTTGAGTGCGATAGCACCTGCAGCCACCCAGCATAGAGTTTCCCGTGCAGAGGCTCGGCCGCCGCCACGGTGATCTCGGTGACCGTATTTTTCATGATAAGACTTATCAGCATGACCAGGTCGAAAGGTCTTTTTGAGATGATCGTAATCGTTTGAACGTGCGTCCTGATTGGGAATAAATAAGCTGATTGGCGCACCAGTAGTTAGTCCCTCAAATACGCCGGACTGAATTTTCACTTGATCGCTTTCTTGTCGTTGTGTAGTCAGGGAATTTTGACCGGGTCGACGACGATCTAGAGCGCTTTGAATGTCACTCTCTGTTAGAGCTAAGCGAGGCGGACAACCATCGATGATCACCGTGTAGCCCGGGCCGTGACTCTCGCCGGCAGTTGAGATAACAAAGGCTTGTCCAAAATGATTACCAGCCATCGATGCATGCCTTGAATTTAGATTGATGTTGAACGAGTTGATCGTAAGATAGCACAAAAAGGCCGTGACCACCCTGGCTTTGTTCAAGCCAGGTGAAATCAACGCTAGGGAAGGTATTTTGTAATGCCTCGTCACTATTACCCACTTCCATCATTAGAATGCCATGAGGTGTGAGGTAATTACTGGCTTGCGCTAAAAGGCGAATAACAATCGCCAGTCCGTCATGATCGGCGCGTAGAGCAATTTTGGGTTCTTGAAGATACTCCTGCGGCAGTGTTGCCATCTCAGCATCCGGTACATAAGGTGGATTGGATAAAATTAGATCGTATTGACGCGTTGGCACAGCCTCGAAGCCATCTGAGAGAATCAGATTGATTCGATCCGAAAGTCCATGGTTAGTAACGTTTTGAGTAGCGACGGCTAAGGCATCTGAATCGATATCAATCGCATCAACCGTCGCATGCTCGAATACATGTGCAGCGGCAATCGCGATGCAGGCGCTGCCGGTACATAAGTCACAAATACGATGGATTTGATCGGGCAATACCCAAGGGCGACATTGTTGTCCTATCCATTCAGCGAAGGGTGAGCGTGGCACAATAACACGCTCATCAACATAAAAGGGTAAGCCCATAAACCAGCACTGATTAATGAGATAGGCCAAAGGTTTGCGACTTTTAATGCGTTGTTCGACAATCGATTGCAGGCGTTGCTGTTGCAAAGCTGAGGTGGGTAGGTTTTTGACAGATTTGTCGCAATCAATAGGTAGTTCCATAACAAAAAGTACCAACTGTACCGCTTCATCCCAAGCATTGTCTGTGCCATGACCATAATACAGGTCGCTAGCAGCAAACTGTTGATGCGCCCAGTTCAGAAGCTGATCAATGGTGTTGAGTTGCGATGGTTGGGTGTTTGGCATCTTTACGTGGTGATCATGGAATAGTCGTGGCAGCATAACTGAGTGAATTGGGCTGTCAAGTGCCTTAACGGAGGCTAAAAAAGTCTGAGTTGATGGCCAGTTTGGTTATAAAAAACTCACATATATCCTGTTTGAAGTGTGTACTTTTCTTATCATGAATGAAGAATATGGCCAAGCATCTCTACGCCACGATAAATTGTATCGGTGCTGTTATGGCTGAAGCAGAGTCTTAAGTATTGTCTAGCAATAGGATCATCACTAAAACACGTACCTGGTAAGAATCCTATTCCTTGTTTGAGTGACTGTTGAAGTAAGTCCTCACTATTGAGTTGTTGAGGTAACTGCAACCACACAAACATTCCTCCTTGCGGTGTATTAAAGCGCGTTCCTTGAGGAAAATGATTTGTTACAGCCTCGATTATGGTATCTCTTTTCGTTAAAAGATTTTCGGCTGTTTTTTTGACGATTGCATTGTAATGTGTCTCTAAATAAGAGGAAATACAAGTCGTAGCAATTTCACTGGGTGAGTGCCCATACATAGCGTAGTTAATTGCTTCGGACAGTATATCGGGTGCAACTAAAAAACCGACTCT
>CACNSC010000031.1 GCA_902623005.1 uncultured Coxiella sp. | reverse complement strand
ATATTCCACACGATGTGATTTTTTTTGTTTTTTTAATTTTTACTGGCGCGGCTTTTTTTGGTGCCTTCGTTCTCATGGTGCGTCAAACTCTTCTAATTGCATATATTTTCGCAGGAATGTTGTGTGGCCCTTATGGTTTAAAACTTATCCCTAACGTCGGTGTTGTTCACAGTATTGGTGACGTGGGTATTCTATTTCTTCTATTTCTCCTCGGGTTGCATTTGCCACCACAAAAGTTAACTCACATGTTGAGAAAGATTAGTTGGGTTGGTTTTGGTAGTTCGGTAATTTTTTTTATTCTTGGATTTATTTTGTCATGGTTGTTTGATTTTTCTATTCCCGATTCGATTTTTATTGGTCTCGGCTTGATGTTCTCCAGTACGATTATTGGGATTAAGCTTCTCCCAACTACAGTCCTTCATCATCAGCACACGGGTGAACTAATGATTAGTGTTCTACTGTGGCAAGAAGAAAAAAGCTACAACTAAAAAGAAAAAAACTGTAGCTAAGAAGAAAAAAGCTACAACTAAAAAGAAAAAAACCGTAGCTAAAAAGAAAAAAGCTACAACTAAAAAGAAAAAAACTGTAGCTAAAAAGAAAAAAGCTACAACTAAAAAGAAAAAAACTGTAGCTAAGAAGCGTGGACGTCCTGCAAAGGCTAAAAAATAATCCCGATTCTTTCTTTCAAACGCCATTGAGTTTCTCAATGGCGTTTTTTTTATCTACTAACCTCTAACAAAACATCTCACGGCTCTTCAGAGGCCTACCTTGAAGATAAAAGGATAGTATATAACGCATTATCATCTTTGCTTGCTTAACATGAAAATCACCGACAAGCTGCTTCTTATTCATCATCTGTAAAGTTAAGCCCATGACTGCTAACGAAGAATCCTCGGTTAACTCAAAAAAACCAAACTCATGCCGATAGCCATAAGTTTTATCCTTTTCAATTTCATCACCTGTTTTGACATCGTGGGTTAACGACAAACCATAGCCAACCTCTTCAAGCAAATGTAACTCAAAGTAACGCAACTCTGTAAAATCAGCCTGGCTTGAGCTTAAATTTTTTAGTACAAGCTTGTATGCGTCAAAAAGACCGGTGAATGCCTCTTGGCGATGCAATAGTCGCATCAACAATTCATTAACGTAAAAGCCACACAACAAAGATTGACCCGATAACGAATAAGGCAAGGCATTAGACTCGATCTGCTGCAATGACTTTAGCTCACCTTGCCCCCGGTAACCGACCAATAATGGCTTGAAGAGCTGAAGTTGGCCACGAAATCTTGACTTTAAACCTCTAGCACTTTTAGCAATAACAGTCACTAGACCAGAATCTCTGGTGAAGAGGTCTACCAACAAACTAGTATCACGATAGGGACGGGTATGCAAAACAAATGCCTGCTGCAGACTCATTAAACATTACTCTCGACAATTATTCGGAATAGCCAAAATCAGTAAGCGACTGTGAATCATCAGACCATCCAGTTTTAATTTTCACCCACAGCTGCAGAAAAACCTGCTTATCAAAGTAACGCTCTAAGTCCTCACGTGCTGTAATACCAACTTGCTTGATACGGGCCCCCTTATGGCCAATCACGATTTGTTTTTGACTCGACTTCTCGACCCAAATCACACATGCCACACGTAAAATCGACGCCTCCTCCTCCATAACATCAACTGTAACAGCCAAGGAATAAGGTAGTTCTTCACCCAATTGTCTAGTTAATTTCTCACGGACAAACTCCGTCACAATAAAGCGATCACTTCGATCTGTAACTTGATCGGCAGGGTACATCATTGGCCCTGACGGGAGTAATTCATCAATCTGTGACTCAAAAACATCAACCTGTAAGGCTTGTTTTGCTGATATCGGAATTATTTGTTGAAATGGAAATTTAGATGACACCATTTCTACATAGGGAAGTAGCTCAGCTTTATTTTTCACTAAATCAATTTTGTTAACGACCAGAACTACAGGAACGGTGACATCGGCTAAATAAGAGAGTATTGCCTCGTCTTGAGAGGTCCACTGCAGTGCTTGCACGATAAAAACAACGACATCAACTTCTTGTAACGTTGATCTAGCAACACGGTTCATATACCTATTTAGCGCTTTTTTTTCACCTTGATGTAATCCAGGCGTATCAACGTATACAACCTGACTGTCTCCCTCAGTTTTTATTCCTATAATACGTTGACGAGTCGTCTGGGGCTTACGGGAAGTAATACTTAGTTTTTTTCCCAACACCTGGTTTTGCAAAGTCGACTTACCCACATTGGGGCGCCCTATGATGGCAACCACGCCAGAACGTTGACAATTATCCATGCTTTAACCACTCCCAATATTTAGCTGCTGCCTTCTGTTCTGCTTTGCGACGACTCGGTCCTGTGGCTTGAGCCTGATAACCCACCCCCTCAATCATACAGTTCACTGTAAAAATTTGCTGGTGTGCGGGTCCTGAAACTGTAAAAGAATATAGTGGCAATGACTTCTGTTGAGCCTGACACCACTCTTGCAATAATGTCTTTGCGTCTTTTTGAGGAGCTAGACTTACCACATCATCCACATGGAGCCGATACCAATTTAAAACTGTTTTACGGCATGAGTTTAAACCGCCATCAAGATAAATTGCCCCAATCACTGCCTCCACTGAATCAGCCAGAATCGATGACTTACGCTCCTCGCGTGTCTTCTCTTCGCCAGAACCCATAACAATGAATTGATCAAGAGACAAAGCGATGGCTAAATCACTTAAAACCTGTCCGTTGACCAGCATTGAGCGCAATCGGCTTAAATCACCTTCACGACGCTCTGGATATTGCTGAAAAAGATTATCAGTAATAATAATTCCTAATACTGAATCACCAAGAAATTCTAGACGTTCATTATTGTCTGAACCGATCGAACGATGACGCAATGCTTGCTTAAGTAAAGCGATGTCTTGAAACTGGTAACCCAATTGAGACTGGCAACTTTCTAATACACGAATATCTTGATCTGCCACTTAATTATCCACCTTTAATACCGCAAGAAAAGCTTCCTGCGGGATCGATACTTTACCGACTTGCTTCATACGCTTCTTACCTTTCTTTTGCTTTTCAAGCAGCTTTCTTTTACGTGAGATATCACCTCCATAGCATTTTGCAGTAACGTTCTTACGCAATGCTTTGACGGTAGTACGTGCAATGATCTTACCGCCCAATGCTGCCTGAATAGCAACATCGAACATTTGTCGAGGTATTAACTCTTTGAGTTTTTCAGCAATCTGTCGCCCTCTAGATGCAGAAAGATCACGATGAACAATCAAAGCAAGAGCATCAACTTTTTCACTATTAATAAGAATATCGAGCTTCACGAGATCAGCTGGCTGAAATCGAACAAAAGAATAATCCAATGAGGCATAGCCACGAGTAACCGACTTTAAACGATCGAAGAAATCAAGAATGACATCACTCATAGGGATTTCGAAGGTAACAGCAACCTGATTAGTCATGTAGTTCAACGCTGTTTGTACACCACGTCGCTCAATGCATAATGTCATAACACTACCCAAATACTCTTGTGGTACCAGTATCTTGGCTTCTACGATAGGTTCGTTAATTGAGTCGACTAAAGTAGTCTCCGGTAAAGCACTGGGGTTATCCACCATCAGGATATCACCAGCCTTAGTCTTAACTTCATAGACCACAGTCGGTGCTGTGGTGATTAAATCCAGTTGATACTCGCGCTCTAATCGCTCTTGAATGATCTCCATGTGTAGCATACCGAGAAAACCGATACGAAAACCAAATCCCAGCGCGTCCGATGATTCCGGTTCATAATACAAAGCAGCATCATTCAATGTCAGCTTAGCCAATGCCTCCCTGAAGCTTTCGAAGTCATCTGAACTTACGGG
>CACNSC010000030.1 GCA_902623005.1 uncultured Coxiella sp. | reverse complement strand
AAAGTTTTTTGATTATCATAATAATTGCATGTGTTGAACGACCGCCTATCAGTCTAGCAAAAAAACAAACACAATAGCATTTGCATGATTAGCGCAAAAGTTAGCCAATTACTTTCTATTCAAATATTCAATCACAATGACTGTACCCTGAACGTCCAAATGAAGTTTTGACTTTATCATTACGTTGCTGGTTGAGTCGCGCTCGCCAAAGGTGGCAAAAAAATTATTAAGTTCGTACTGTAATCCGTTGGTATTGATGATAGCCATGGGTGCGCCAATTAGACCGATTCCAGTTCCTACTGCTGCAGTGATAACCACTTTTTGATCCCTAAGGGCATAGATTTTTTCAGAGCAGGTTTGGATGGTGATGGGACGGCTAGCATGATAGTGGCGTATTAAAGCCTGTATGTTATGAAGGCAGTGATCTGTACGTCCGCCTAGAGCATTAAGCACAGTAATCGTATCGTGTTGTTGATCATCAAGATACTCAATAGCTTTATCGAGGTCAGTTGTATTTTGATTGTTGATTTCTAGAATTTGTGTGCGGGTTGAATCAATCTGATTCATGTCGTCTTGTGAGATCGAATCCAGATCACCGAGAAGCACGTCGATATTAAGGCCTTTATTCCTCGCCGTTAAGTAAGCACCGTCAAGTGCTACAATTGTTGTGGCACTATCAATACTTGTAGATTGAGAGGTCCAGTTATCATCTGGTGAATTAGCAATAATGAGAGCGTGTTTCATGAGTAAATATTTTATACTTGTGAAAAGTGGCGTACTGATAGAGTAATATCAGCTGACAAATAATTAGCAACAGTGATCCAATAATACTTGGGTATGGCCAAGATAATGTGATTGCAGAAATAAAGTCGAGACAGTTAATTACTAAGCTAATCCAGATAAACCCAATACTAAAGCCATCAGCATTTTTTAAGCGTCGTTGTTTAAGTATCTGAGGGATTGGATACAGTAAAAAGCTGCTATTAGCCAGTAAACCAATGTTTACTAGAAAAGTTCGTGGCATCATTTTGCAGAAACATTGCAGAAGTGTGAAGCAGCATAAGCAGACAACGGCGACCGATAATATGCGATATTGAGTATGTTGTTTCGAAGCGCGTGCGTGAAGCGACCATTGCTGGTGTTGTATTAGCATGAGAGTAAGGGTGAGGCAGCTTACCCAAAGGTATCGCAGTGGCATGTTAACGCCGATTGCATAGCAAAGATCAAAAGCACTGCCTAAGAGTAACGAGGAATGAGTTAGGAAACTAAAGTGGATCAATGATCGATGCTGTTTGTTATGAATAATTTGCGGCAGTAGCCATATACTATATAAAAAAGTGGATACGCTCAGTGATATAGAGCCAATTTGTGATGATGTTATTGTCATGTCTTCCTACGCTAGAGTGATCTAGATCAGGTTCTAAGGGTTAGATTTCTCTTCTCAGTGCAACTGCACACCCCTGACGAATTCGGGATAATATCTTGATTCAATTTTTTTGTAAAGTTATACCAAGCTATGATTGTGTTAGTGCAGGAAACTGTTTGCTGTGAGTTGAATAGAGATTATAAGGGGGCGAATGAGATGAGCATAGAGACCATCAATCCGGCAACTGGGGCACTGCTTCACTGTTATGACACAATGACATCTAAAGAAGTTGATCGACTATTACACGTTGCCGATGCTCAATTTCAACAGTGGCGAAGATTACCTTTATCAGAGCGATGTCAGCACATGGCGTCATTGGGAGAGCAATTAGCTGTTCATGAGCGAGCCTTAGCAACATTAATGACTCAAGAGATGGGTAAGCCTATTCAGCAGTCTTTGGCTGAAGTAAAGAAGTGTCGATCATTGTGTGACTATCAGGTCGAGCACATCGCTACTTGGTTAATGCCAAGCTATGTCGAAACGGAGTTTGAATACAGTGCAGTTCATTACGAGCCTATTGGGGTTTTACTTGCCATCATGCCTTGGAATTTTCCTTTTTGGCAGGTTTTCCGATTTGCGGTGAGCCAAATTCTAGCAGGTAATGTCGTTGTTCTTAAACATGCCCCCAATGTGACGGGGTGTGCGATAAAAATAGCAAATCTTTTTAGAGAAGCTGGTTTTCCAGAAGGTGTTTTTACAACATTAGTCATTGAAACGGATCCAGTGGAGGCCATTATCAACGATCAACGTGTTCAAGGTGTGGCATTAACCGGTAGCGCATCGGCAGGTAAAATTGTTGGATCTCAGGCTGGCGCGGCACTTAAAAAAGTCTCGTTGGAATTGGGTGGCTCTGATCCGCTTGTTGTATTGAAAGACGCAGATCTAAAGCTTGCAGCAGATATCGCTGTTCAATCTAGAATGGCAAATGCTGGTCAAATTTGTATTGCTCCCAAACGTTGTATTGTGGTTGGCGAGATTTATGAGGAATGGTTGTCACTCGTGGAAGACGATCTCAAGTCCTATCATTTTTCCGATCCGACAGAAGATTCTGCAGTTTTGGGGCCTCTGGCTCGTGAGGATCTTAGGGATCATCTACACCAGCAAATTTCAGATAGTATTGCTAGTGGTGCGAAAGTTCATTTGGGGGGCGAAATTCCACAGGGTGATGGGTTTTATTATCCTGCTACTTTGCTGACAGAGGTCGTTCCTGGAATGCCGGCATTTGATCAGGAGTTATTTGGACCTGTTGTAACAGTAGTGCGTGCACTGGATGAGGAGCATGCAATCGAATTAGCAAACCAATCAATATATGGTCTCGGTGCATCAATCTTTACGCAAGATTTACAGCGCGGTCGCACTATTGCGGTATCGTCCATTCAGGCAGGGTCGTGTTATGTCAATGCTGCGGTAGTTTCTGATCCTCGATTCCCGATCGGGGGCATTAAGTCTTCTGGTGTTGGTCGAGAGTTGTCTGATGTCGGTCTGAAGGAATTTATGAACATCAAAGCCGTTTGTGCTCACTGAAAAAATAGATCGCCGACGGTCTTTTGTCTCAAGGGTATTCCTGTATACTAGCCGCTCATTTGAAGGGGGGTATTGCGGTGGATCTGCATCAAATTGTATTATTTCTTGCCAAGCATTGGCAGCTCAGTGGAATATTAGTCCTATTAATTGTTTTTTTAATCATCGAAGAGTCTAGGGCCCAGGGCGGTAAACAAAAGATTACACCTGCGGCATTGGTCTCTCTAATTAATAAGGACGAAGCCTACATCGTTGATACCCGTGACAGTGCCGTGTTCGATCAGGGCCATATTGCCGGTGCGGTGAATATGACTAAGTCTGAGTTAATCGATAAAGCCGATAAGCTATCAAAGCAATCAATCTCAAATATTATTCTAGTTTGTCAAAAGGGCCATTCGGTCGTCGACACTTTTGTTAAATTAAAGAAGCAAGGTTTGACAAATTTATTGATGTTAAAAGGTGGTATGGATGCATGGGTGGGGGATACTTTACCGATTGTAAAAACCGAAAGTAAAAAGTCGATTAAAAAACAGAAGAAATCAGACAATAAACAACAAAAGGAGACTAGCAATGGCTGAAGTGATCATATATTCAAAGGCTAATTGTCCGTACTGCGTGCATGCGAAGAACTTATTAATAGATAAAGGTGTTTCTTTTCAAGAGTTGCGCATTGATCTTGATCCCGAAGCATTCTCAGCAATGGAGGAAATTGTGCCTCAAGCGCGAACTGTTCCTCAAATTATCATTAATGGTCAGCCGATTGGTGGTTTTGATGATTTGAAAGCATTGAATGAAGCAGGTAAATTAGAAGAGCTGTTAAATTAATAACCAAAGGGAGTATAACAATGGCAACTGAAAACAACGCCCCTAACGGGTCTACTGCGCCAAATGGTAGTGCTGAGAAGGGTCCTCAATTCGCGGTGCAACGCATTTACATTAAAGATCTATCACTAGAGTCTCCTAATGCGCCCAGTATCTTTACCAAACAATGGCAGCCTGAATTGCATATGGATTTAGCAACAAAAACAGCAAAACTTAATGATGACACTCATGAAGTAGAGCTAACAGTGACTGTTACTGTTAAAGTTGGTGAAGAAACGGCGTTTCTTGTTGAAACTAAACAAGCTGGAATATTCACTCTATCAGGGTTTGACGACGAGCAAGTACGTCCAATGTTAGGTAGCTACTGCCCTAATTTATTGTATCCGTATGCACGCCAAGTTGTGACAGATGCCGTAATCAAAGCTGGTTTTCCTCAGCTGTACTTGGCACCTGTAAATTTTGATGCATTGTATGAAAAACATCAAAAAGAACAGTTGGCTAAGGCTCAAGCAGTTTCTGCATCAGCTGGGCAAGAATAAGTTGTGTCGCACGTATCTCCGATATTGGTGATAGGTGCAGGTGCTTGGGGGACTGCGCTTGCAGTCCACCTTGCACGCAATGGTCAGTCAGTCAATTTATGGGGGCATCGGCCATCATTCATGAGGCAGTTGTCCGAATATCGATCTAATCAACGCTACCTACCTAATATTAATTTTCCCGATACATTAAACGTCTTTGAGGATATGGCACCAGCGCTTAACCAAGTGCAGGACATTTTAATTGTGGTTCCGAGTGTTGCATTTGTTAGTATAATTCAACAACTTAAGCAGTTTTCAGGTAATTCTTATCGCATTGCCTGGGCGACTAAAGGCCTGGACCCCTCTACGGCGCGACCGTTGAGTGAGTCGATTGCAGCCTTAGTTGGTTCTAAAACATCCATGGCCATTATCTCTGGTCCCAGTTTCGCTGCTGAAGTTGGGCAGGCACTACCCACGGCGATTTCAATCGCGGGTAATGATGACGAATTTATTGAGAGCATGGTGGAGCGCCTTCATGCACCGCACTTTAGAGTTTATCCCAATGATGATTTTCTGGGGGTGCAGCTTTGTGGTGTGATGAAAAATATTCTGGCTATCGCAATGGGCATCTGTGTTGGTTTGGGACTTGGTGCAAATACACGTGCTGCATTACTAACCCGTGGTATTGCTGAGATGCGTCGATTATTGCTCGCTTTAGGTGGTGCCGAATCAACCTTGCTAGGTTTGGCTGGAATGGGGGATCTGGTTTTAACGTGTTCCGATGACCAATCTCGTAATCGACGTTTTGGCTACGGTATCGGATGTGGTGTTTCAATCGATGACGCTCAGGCATCCGTGGGTGGTGAGGTAGAGGGTTTGTCCAATACTCGTCAGCTCTTGCAGTTGGCTGATTCATATGCAATTGAATTACCAATCACGCAGCAAGTGCATGAAATTCTTTTTCAGGGTGTTTCACCTCGCCAAGGTTTAGAGAATTTACTGAGTCGGCAACGCGCAAGTACTGAATCATAAATATCAACGGATATTTCTAGAGAGAAAAAAACTGGACATGATTACTCATGCCCAGTTCATCAATGCTTCTTCCTGACGAGGGAAGGATGATTGCTTACTGAGTGACGTCAGATGTGTTTTCAGCAGCACCATCACCTG
>CACNSC010000029.1 GCA_902623005.1 uncultured Coxiella sp. | reverse complement strand
CTTTTTTCAAACGACCTTGCTTGATTCGAACCAAAGAGACAACACCCAAATAACTATCAAACCATGAGTCAATAATTAACGCCTGCAAAGGTGCATCACTGTCACCCGTCGGTGCCGGGATAGTTTTAACTAGTTGTTCCAGTAGCTGCGGTACACCCTTACCTTCTTTCGCACTAATGGGAATCGCATGCATTGCATCAATCCCGATTACGTCCTCAATTTCCTGAATCACTTTATCTGGATCAGCTTGGGGAAGATCGACTTTATTCAAAACCGGCAGCACCTCAAGACCATGATCAATAGCGGTGTAACACGTCGCCACCGTTTGTGCTTCAACGCCTTGGGCCGCATCAACTACTAACAATGCACCCTCACAGGCAGCTAGCGATCGTGAAACTTCATAAGCAAAATCAACGTGCCCGGGGGTATCAATAAAATTCAATTGATAACGAATACCATCCTCTGCTTTGAAATATAGCGTCACACTTTGTGCTTTAATTGTGATACCACGTTCGCGCTCAATATCCATGGTATCGAGCACTTGCTGCTTCATCTCACGCTGATCTAGGCCGCCACAGTATTGAATGAAGCGATCCGCCAAAGTTGATTTACCATGATCAATATGAGCAATAATGGAGAAATTTCGAATATGTGTCAGTTCAGTACTTACCGAATTGTCTGGTGAAGGCATACTAATCCACTTGGTGAAATAAAGGCTCAGATGTTAACAAGTATCGGTGTTGAAGCAAAGCAAGAAATAACTCTTAAAAACCTCCTCATCAGTATCAAAACATAACTCTGAGCTTGAGAAAAAACGACAATATATTCATGTAGTTGAAACAGAAGATAAGGCTCACCTCAGCCTAAAAACAGCTCATGAAGGTCAGGCCGACACAACCAAACACGCTATTAGCAAGAATCGTCGCAATACACTTCTACCAAATCCTCCTCGATAAAAAGCAATGGTGTGCGATCACGCTGCCAAGGTGGCACGGAGACTTGCTGAAAAAACTTCTTCAAACTTTGGTGATGACCTTGACGTTGCATTCGTTCACCTCCCTGTCTAAATCGAACACTGACTCGATCAACTTGATACTTCTCACGCAAAGAGATCGCTGTAGATGATTGTGCACTCAGTCGCATCGCCAATGGCTCAATTAAACAATCTTGATCCAAGCTCCATGAATACCGCAACGATGAATCGAACGGTTCAAGCCGCAACATCACGTACAACCGATCATTAAATCGTCGCATCTCATACCCCTTCCAATGCATACACGGCATGGCATCACATCGGGTGTTCACAACATCCGTCAGCATCGCCTGCAGCTGGTTGGTATCGGGCAATGGGCATCCTTGCTCTGTCAACCACAAACGCAGGAGATGACTTTGTTTTAATACACTCATCTCAGTCAATAGCGATATCACTAGCTGATTACCAGACTGGATACGTACTAAATCTTGTTTTAGATAATCGGTTAATAATGCATCGGCTTCAGCACAATGATTGGCTGCACGCGATATAGTCTGCGACACAGAGGGCCATCTGGCTTGAAAGATCGGCATGAGTTGATGCCGAACATAATTCCTGTCAAATACCATATCGTGATTCGAAGTGTCCTCAGTCCATTGCAAACCATTTTCTTTGGCATAAACCAAAATCTCTGTTTTAGTGAATGACAGTAACGGTCTAACCAGGTGACAATCGTCAAAAAGACTACTCTTTGCCATAGCTGACAAACCCTTCACACCAGCGCCTCTAATCAACTGCAGCAGCAAGGTCTCTGCTTGATCCAGTTGATGATGCCCAGTTAGAATACATTCATCATCCTCACAAATTTGTGTCAAAGCTTTATAACGCGCTAACCGTGCAGCTGCTTCCGTACCTAATCCGAGCGTGCGATCAACCATGACAGACTGTGACTCGAAAGGGATCTGCCATGCATCGCATAACGTTTTACACTGCTGCTGCCACCCATCGGCATTCATTGAGAGTTGATGATTAATATGGACAGCGCGCAGCTTAAGATTACTATCAAGAGAGCGAAGCTGTTTTAGCAAATGCAACAATACAACGGAATCAACACCGCCACTTAGAGCAACTAGGCATCTGGATTGACCAACAAGACTAAAGCACTCGTGTTTAAATTGCTGTAAATCAAGCTTCATTAGGCATTAGAACGATCAGCAGCCGATCCGATATTAAGCCAACGTTGATAGCGTTGTTCCAGTAATGTACTAATCGGCAATTGCTTCAATGACTCCAGCGTATTGATAAGCTCGTACTTAATCGTTTGTGACATTTTTTCAACATCACGATGCGCGCCACCCAATGGCTCTGAAATGATATCATCAATCAGTTTAAGCTCTTTTAAACGATCTGCAGTTAAATTCATGGCCTCAGCGGCATCAGCAGCTTTCCCGGCGTCCTTCCAAATAATTGATGCACAGCCCTCAGGTGAAATTACTGAATAATAGCTGTACTGCAACATGAGTAGACGATCACCAACACCCAGACCCAAAGCACCTCCTGAGCAACCCTCACCAATAACCACACAAATAATCGGTACTTTCAGTCGTGACATTTCAAACAAGTTGCGAGCAATCGCTTCACTTTGATTACGCTCTTCTGCTTTAACACCTGGATAAGCACCTGGCGTGTCAATAAAGGTGATAACCGGCAATGAAAACCGCTCTGCACATCGCATCAAACGTAAAGCTTTGTGGAAACTTTGTGGCGTTGGCATACCAAAGTTACGTTGCACTTTTTCTTTAGTGCTACGACCTTTCTGATGACCAATAACCATGACAGGCTCACCTTCCAAACGTGCGATACCACCAATAATCGATGCACCCTGGTCGGAATTACGATCGCCGTGCATCTCTATCCAATCGTCAAAACAGCGCTGAATGTAGTCATGCGTGTAAGGTCTCATGGGATGACGCGCTAATGAAACGATATTGTGGGCAGTTAAATTGGAGAAGATTGACTCGGTCAATGCTAAGCTTTTTTCTTTGAGCCTAACTAACTCCTCACTTAAGCTCACACCTTCGGCACTGCCAATGCGTTTTAATTCGTCAATTTTTTGATCCAATTCAACGATCGGTTGCTCAAAATCCAAGGTGTCAATATTCATGAGTGATTACTCCAGCGATTGATACAGCATCATGGCCGTTAGCGGTAAAGAAAAACTAGTTAAAACTGCTGCAATTCGAGTGTCTTTGAAAGTGGTTTAATATAACAAATCCCGCTCAGAGTGCAATTGAGTACATAATTTAACCAGACGATATCCGTTCATAAAATCTGCTTGAGCTGCTCTGACAATTCAGGAGAAATCTGCTTAAGCTGACGTGATCCTCTGGAAATTTTCGAAATACTTGCCTTCAGCGTGCGAGAAATCTCTCGTTGTGACATTTGACCATCTAACAATGCCTTTACCACATTGACCCGAAGCGAAATGGCCTCGAGCTCCTCCGGTGTGAGAAAACACGCCAATATTGCCATCATTGCATCGGTATCTTGCGCATGAGACAAGAGCTTAAGAAACCGCTGCATACCTTGTTGTGATTGTTGATCCATCGTCAGCCTCCCTAACTAGTCATTAGTATGTTGCACTCGATTAATCCGATTCAATTTGATGCGATGAGGCAACACCAGATACATAAAACCATCGACCCGAGATACGTTCAAACTGACTGATCTCAGCCATCACGCATGATTTCCCTCGCTCAGAAAATCGTGCTTCAAAACTAACTGTTCCATGTGTTGCAAAAGCATCGATGGGTGACACGGCTAAGACGCGCAATGAGTTCCAAATAACTGACTTGGACCACTTCAATGCAGACTTCTTCGAGAATCCTTTTTTGGCATCACCACACATAGTCGCTGCAATATAGTTGATGTTGCAATGCGTATAAGCAGTATAGCGAGAACGCATTAATTGTTCTGGCGTTTGAGGAAGTTGATGCCCATCGATAAAACGCCGACAACAATTGGCGTATAACTGACCTGATCCGCATGGGCATTCTGCTTTAATCGGCAATCAAATCTCCCACAATTGATCGATCATTAATTGCAGTGAGGTCTTGTTGCGAAAAGCATTAATATCGAGGCGGTATACCGCATGCACTTGCTCACACCGATGGTTCGGCCACACATTCAAATCAACATTAAAACAAATTGCAGACAGAGGATAATCAGCCTCCGGATGCTGCAACGTTAGCTTAAGGTGATGACCACCAACCAAACGTTGCTCCAATACATTAAATACACCATCAAAAATTGGCTCTGGAAATGCCTGCCCCCAGGGACCTGCTTGCCGCAACATATTAGCCATTTCTAAGGTGAAATCGCTGGCTGCAAGCACACCATCAGTAAGCCATTTTTTTTGAAAGATCGTGGGATCGGCCATCTCGTGCGCTACTTGATTAAAGCATTCAGTAAATAACTCTAACTTATCCGCATGCATGCTCATACCAGCGGCCATGGCATGACCACCAAATTTGATAATTAATCCAGGGTTTAGCGAATCAACTCTTGCCAAAATATCTCTTAAATTTAAACCCGTGATCGACCTACCAGAACCTTTTAATGTACCGTCTCCCACGGCTGCAAAAACCATGACAGGTCGATGCACTTTATCCTTAATGCGAGAAGCAACTAAACCCACCACGCCTTGATGCCAAGTTTTTTCAAACAAACTAATGGCACACGCTGACTCATCATTGATCTTGAGCTTATCGACAATTTCAATCGCCTGTTGTTTCATCTGTTGTTCAATCAACTTACGATCAACATTTAATTGATCTAACTGGTTTGCAATTTCATTGGCACGCTGGGGATCATCTGTCAGTAAACACTCAATCCCAAGTGACATATCATCTAATCGACCTGCAGCATTTAATCGCGGCGCAATTGCAAAACCAAAGTCCGAAGTTAATAAAGTGGATTTGTCACGCTTTGCAACATCAATTAAAGCTTGCATACCATGTCGAACAGGAAACTGTCGGATACGGCATAAGCCTTGGTGTACCAACACACGATTATTTTTATCCAGAGGAACAAGATCAGCTACGGTGCCAAGCGCTACTAAATCCAAGTAGTCGCTCATTTTAGGACAATCAATCTTAGCTCGCTCGAACCAACCATGTGCCTTCAACCCCGCACGCAATGCTAGCATGACATAGAAAATCACACCAACCCCCGCAAGTGCTTTACTAGGAAATTGATCACCCGGCAAACTAGGATTAATGATGATGCAATCATCTGGCAGAACGTCACCGGGTAAATGATGATCTGTGATAAGCACATCGATCCCTAATTCACGTGCGCGAGCAACACCTGCAATACTAGAAATTCCATTATCAACTGTGACAATTAGGTCTGGTGAGGATTGGCTTGCAACATCGACGATCTCGGGTGAAAGCCCATAACCAAATTCAAAACGATTTGGTACTAGGTAGCTGACCTGCTTTGCACCCATTGCTTTAAGCGCATGAGTCACAAGTGCCGTGCTGGTCGCACCGTCAACGTCAAAATCACCAACGATCAGAATATGCTCATGATGCTCAATCGCATGAATGAGTCGACTAACCGCAGAGTCAATATTCAATAATTCGGCAAATGGATGCAAACTTTTTAGCGCATAGTCCATCGCATCAGGACTAGTTATCTGGCGTGCACTCAAAATTCGCTGTAGCAAGGGTGGGTAAGGCGCTAACTGACTTAGATCACCGACTGCTCTATGCTCAATTACCGTGCTCATTAATCAAATCCAGTTAAAATAAGGTCGCTATGTTATACCAAATGAGGCTGCTTTACAGCAAAGTTAGTGAACGATATGATAAATTAAAGCTTCGATCGCTGGAACATTACCATGACATCTCACTCGCCTTTTCCTAACATAACTATTGACGATCAGTTCATCTTGCGTGAACACATGGCATCAGACGCCAAAGCATTTTTTAATTACTACACTCACCCAAAAGTTGCTGAATTTAACATTGCAGCACCAGCTCCCAAAAACTTAACTGAGGCTACCGAAGAAGTAATTTATTGCCGAAGACTATACTATAAAAAACAAGGAATTTACTGGGCAATCGCTAGAACCGACAATGCTACCATGATTGGTGCGATCGGACTGCATTTTCGCACACCTGACTATGCAGAAATTCACTATGACCTTGATATAGATTATTGGAATCGCGGTATAACTACGCAAGCTTTAAAACTCGTAATTGATTACAGCTTCAACGTGCTCAAGCTCAAAACCATAGAAGCACGAACCTTAAAAGCAAATACTCCGTCCATACGCGTACTGGAGAAATTGAATTTCAAACATGACTTTTGTCTTGAAAACTATCAATCTCATGATGGAAAATC
Organism: uncultured Coxiella sp.; assembly: GCA_902623005.1. Taxonomy (GTDB): domain Bacteria; phylum Pseudomonadota; class Gammaproteobacteria; order Coxiellales; family Coxiellaceae; genus UBA9148. The sequence continues at coordinate 382 of CACNSC010000029.1, read as the reverse complement.
ATACACCATTGAAGTCTATCATCTAAAAGATTCGACTATATAGAACAACATTTTATTACTTAATATTATCGATTTGATAAAATGATTTTTTATTATCAATCAACGATTCAATGCATGTAAAAAATAACTTAACTCCTCTACAATAAAATTGAGATTAACCAATAAGAGAACCCTTATGAAAAACACAACCAATTTCTCAACAGCTGTAGCGGCATTATTGTCACTCACTTTTGGCACAGTGGGTATTGCTCAAGATACAACTGCAACTCAAGAATCTACATACGCAGAACCTTCGGTTACCGTTCCCCAAAGTACATCAGATGTGACTGATAGCACTGGCTCAACAGGCACTACTTTTCCAGCTGATACGTCAACAAGTACT
>CACNSC010000028.1 GCA_902623005.1 uncultured Coxiella sp. | reverse complement strand
CATACATCACTGTACCAGCTTTATAAATCTTACCGTCGACAGCATCCGATGATCCATTGCCAGCTGCCGCATTATTGGTGTCTTGCTCAACTGGTGCTGCAGTCATCGCTTGAGCTTGATGTTGACCCCAAGCTGAAATCAACTGTTGAGACTGCATGGTCATATTTGCTTGCGTCTGCGCTAATGCTTGAGCCCGTTGTTGCGCGTTCATTTGTTGCTGTTGACGCTCGGCTAAATCGCGTAGTCGTTTAGCGACAGCATCGTCATTGTCACTACCATCAATCGACGGAATCTTAACCGAATTAGAACTATCAGCCGTTGTTGGCTGATTGTTATCAGTTGATTGCTTAGTTTGAGGCTGTGACGTGGTATCTGCCTGTGCAGCATAACCTGATTCCTCGGGTGAAAATCCACTTCTTAATAGATCGCCTGAGGTATAGCCAGCATCTTTAAGTTCATCGGCTGTAAAGCCGGCCGCCTTTAATTGTGCAGCACTGAATCCAGCATTGTGTAACTCTTCTGCTGAAAATCCTGCGGCACTCAATGCACCGGCATCAAAACCTGCAGCCTTCAGTGCCCCAGCTGAAAAACCAGCATCTTTTAGATCCGCGGCAGAAAATCCTGCTTTCTTTAGATCAGCTGCGCTAAAGCCAGCATCCTTAAGATCAGCTGCTGAAAAACCAGCATTTTTAAGATCTTCGGCGCTATAACCGGCTTTCTTTAAGTCGGCCGCGCTAAAACCTGCATCTTTTAATTCTTTTGCGGTATAACCTGCTGCTTTAAGAGCCGCCAAGCCACAACCTTGTTGTTTAAGTGCTGTTGCAGAAACGCCTTCAGCTCTTTTCTTTTTCAAGGCTTCTGGACTACAGTCTTTATCCATAGTGGCAGCAGCAGCAATTTCGTCAGGTGTAAAACCGGCATTTTTCAAATCATCGTTACTGAAGCCTGCTTGATGTAAATCGGCAGCAGAAAAACCCGCATCTTTCAGATCTTTAGCTGTGTAACCAGCAGCCTTTAAGGCAGCAACACCACAACCGCGTTCCTTCAACTCCGCAGCTGTTGTGCCATCAGCTTTTGCCTTTTTCAAAGCTGCTGGATCACACAATTCCTTCATATCAACACCGGCATTCGCGATATCTTTATCACTGAAACCAGCCTTCTTAAGATCATCTGCAGAAAAACCAGCATTGGCTAACTGACCTGCTGAAAATCCAGCGTCAGCTAAATCTTTCGCAGAAAAACCTGCTTCTTTTAAATCGTTTGCTGAAAAACCCGCAAGCATCAGTTGCTTGAGTGTAAAACCACATTTTTTCAGATCCTTAGCACTGAGACCAATATCTTTAAGATCACCGACCGTATAACCGGCCAATTTTAGTGATGGACACGAACAACCCTGACACAATAACTCTTCTGCTGTAACACCAGTTTTGCGAGCTAATTTAAGATTTTCAATCGTACAACTAGCGGGATTAGGCTTGTACATCACTACCATTTTCTTCAATGGGCAGCCATTTTCTTGTTTCGCTGGTGCTAATGCTGAATTATCTTCGGGCATATTGGCAAAATCAGCCGGATTACCCACGAACGAGGGCCTAGTGATGGTAGGTACAGCACTTGACGCATTAGCTGCGGCTTTTTGAGCATTTTTTGCGTTTTGATCCTTTTGATCACTCACATACTTATCACTTGATTTACCAACACCGGGTAAAGACTCAATGCGAGGACTGGACGACAAGTGTGATGTTTCGGTTTTTTCACCGGAAAAATGAACAGCGAGAAAGATCACCGCGACCACTGCTACCGATGAAGCACCTAATATCAGCGCTAATCGATTTTTCGACTGTTGCATAGATTTTATTTGTTTTTTTATGTTATTCATGATTTACAGCCCTTCGATTTTAAGTTGCATAAGTTTTCCGTGATCAGACACGAGTAGGATTGGTGACATAGTTAATTGATAGACGTGTGTGCCGTCTGGACTACTCATGGTCGATAACCAGCTTGGTGACATCAGCGTTAAGCGAGTTCTAACATACAAGTGATTGGCATAAGACCAGACTTGGCTATCGCCACCGCCTTCAAGTTTCAATAACTTAGCACCTTGTGGTGGCACACCGTCTAAGAATGAAATCAACATTGGATCACTTGACTGCGGCAAACCGTCTGTCGTTGGTTTTGCATTCGGTCCCATACCAGGCACACGTAAATCCACCCGATAATCGACTGCTTGTTGACCTGGCATTAGCGTTAACATTACCGGTGTATTTTGATCTTTTAACATCACTGCCAAGTTACCCGATTGATAAGTACTGCTGGCCTGGACCAACATCGTATTTGTTTTACCATCTGGCGTTGTTGGCTGAATGTTGAAACTGCCTGGGTTACCCAAGTCATAAGCCGTTATTGGCCATGGTTGACCAGTAGAGTCCAAGAACACCAATGATGTGATGTAACCAGCTTTTAAACGGATGACTGGAGGTGTTGATCCAGGTGAAAGATTAACAATCACCGAAGAAGACGTTGGCTTTGGCGCAGCATTCGGCTCTGCGGCAACCGCTTTTTGAGTATCATCGTACTTTTTACGTAAGGTTTTAATTTCATCAGGCGATAAAGGCATTAGGGTTTGTTGTGTTTTTAAGAACGCATCTTGTCCAATACTGGTATCACCTAGGACATCAGATGATGCGCTAGTGGATGAACTAGAATCTGATTGAGAAGGCATAGCCTGTGGTTGTGCGGCTTGCTGCTGCGGAGCCTGCTGGGTAGGCTGCGACTGAAGAGACGGATTATTGGCCGCAGAAGTACCACTGACGCCGAATGAACTGGCGAATGATACCGATGACGTCATCATTACCGTAATTATTATACAACCGATATTTTTTATATTCATTTTCACAACTACACCTATGTTTTTCTACTAAATGGAATTACCCTAACAATCTCGATCCTTCGGTTTGTATCAATACTGGAAGAAAATTATTTATCGCAATTTTATCCGGATAATTTTCCACAGATTCTCTTAAAACAATCACAGTCACCTCAAAAGGCATACTAATTTTATCGTTACTGCTATTAACTAATGTCAACATAATCGACATTTTCAATTTCCAAGCATAATGACCACTGACAACACTGGTCTGCTCAATAACTGGCGCTTTAGTAATCACAGCATCAGAAACCATTTCTTTTTTAACTAATGTATTCAGGTTATTACTGCTTTGTAGCGCTTTATAAAAATCGTTCCAACCATGGTCGGTAAACGCACCCGAGACACTTTGTAACTGACCTCTGTAGTGCATGAAATCTTGACTAAAAGCTGCTCTCACTTTGTCGGCCGTCCACTGTACAACGTACGCATTGGTTACCGTTGGATCTGACAGTGCCGTGGTATTAATCATGCGACCATCAGCTGCTAAAGCAAAAAATTTAGACTGAGAAGGACGAGTCGCTTTATAAATCACACCAAAGGCCAATAATGCATTCATCAATAACAGGACGATTAATGCGATACTTGCCGTTTTGTACTGATCACGATAAAAAGCATTACGAAACAAAACCAATTGCAAGCCGTTACTTTTTTTTGTTTTGTCTTTACGCTGTTTACTCACCATTACTCTCCAGAATTAATTGTTATAACTCACTGCTAGGCGTTTAACCTGCAAACCCGAAGGTGCCTTTATGTCTTTAGAACGAACGATTGTCATACTAATTACCATATGTTGCGGAGCCACTTCATTGGCACTTTCGAATGAGATTAGTATCGGCATTTCAACGATCCAATAACGAACACCCGCTTTGACACCGGATTTCTCGATCACTGGGTCATTGGTTGTAACTGCGTTAACCTCAAGCTTTTGATTTTTCACCGCGTCCAGCAAACCGGAGTCACTCAATGCTTTTTGGTACGAAGACCAGCCAGCTGATGTGAAGTATGGCTTTAACGCAGCAGTCTGTTCGGCATATTCGTTTAAGCTCAAGCTATAGATTTTTTTCGATGTCATGCTTGCCCACTGTGTGATTAATGAATTCGTAATCACAGGATCAGACAGTGCATTCAAAGTGGTTTGTTCACCCGTAGTAGTTGAACCAAAATAATGAACCTGAGCTGGCTTTACAGATTGATAGAAAAAAACACCTGATAAAGCGGCTGCTGACAATACTAACAAAACATTTAATTTCATTAGCATACGAAACTTATCACGATAAAACGTGTTTTTTTGTAATTCTATGTCAATGATATCTTGTTCACTCATGTTCAATCTCTTAATAATTAATCGAATTAATCTTCAAATTTAAAACTAATTACAACCCGTCGGTTTTGATACTGACCTTTTGGTGTGTTGTTACTGGCAACGGGATCAGCACTGCCATAACCCTCTGAATAGATGTAACGCGTATCAATACCTTGCGACCATAGATAACTGGAAACTGCTTGAGCCTGCGCTTCAGTTAATGCAATACCTGCGCGATCCTGAGCAATACCATTACCCACTGTTGAATCAGAATAGGCAGCAACCTTGATACGGTTGGTTTTGTAACCTTTGATTAAGTTAGCAATGTTATGCAAAACCGTTTTGCTATTGGCTTGTAAATTTGCTGATGACGTATGGAACACTAAATCACTTGGAATAATGACTTGAACGGTTTGACCAATCCTAACTACTTGTACATTGTTTACATCTAATAGTGCTTTTGAATACCCATGACTGGCCATTGCCGATGGCGATAATGTGGTTGAGGTCGTGGTCTTCGTCGACGTACTGCACGCACAAAGACTTAACGCACTTGCCATGATGACTGCTGTCGATAGTATTGGAGTCACTTTTTTATTCATCATTCTTCTCGTTTTTGGTTCGTATTTAAGGTTATATTTCATTCTGTTATTACTATTGGGTTTTAACCCATGAAACTCAGTGTTTTACGGAGTTCCTTAAAGAATGATTAATTTATCAGACTATACTTAAGGGAATATTAAAATATCCCATTAATTGCATCTTTTTTGCGCACAAAGTGATTCTCTTAATACTAATTTAAGGAAAAGATAATTTTTGCACTGAGTGCATTGCTTACTGGTGAATGAAGCAATATTCGATGGGCAGTTGATGCTGGAACATCACGGTTTTGATTGCATTAGGTGGTTCAGCTTTAAAATCACTGAAATTACTGTCTAACTGATGCTTTCATCTATCAATTAGACAGGTATGGCCTGCGATGTTAAGTATCTGTGTTGGGTTTCAGTTTGATTTTATCGATGATGCGATCAACCGCTGACACCAACGATGCATTGCTAATTTCAGCCCGATGCTCCGGCGGATAGCTCGAACAGCGCTTCATATCAGCCGTTAATTCCAGTGCTATATTGATAGCTTTTTGAGAAGATTGGCCGGTTAAACGCCCCATATACTCGAACTGGTCCCTACATCGAGCACGACTAACAATTGGTGTACGCATGTTTTCTATTTCTTGCTCAGTCAGCAATTGCTGTAAGTGGTCGGTTACGGTCATCGGAGAGAATAAACTCAAGCCATCTTGATCTTGATCATCCACCTCATCTTCATCGGAGCTAGTGTCATCGAAAAAAGCTGCAAATGGTGAATCAACCACTTGCGATATGCCGATGCCTGAAAATTGCTGCAAAGCGACCAATGAACGATCCATAGGCGCCACTAGACCACCATTTACCGTCATTAAGTTAGTCAGCTTATCAACCTCCTCGTTGCTGGCCTCAACTTGTGTCAAAAATACATTATCTTCAGCCAGTTGATCGAAGTTTTGCATGGATTGCTGAAAACGCTCAACGTCTTGATCTTCTGGCGTATCAACTTTCAAGAATTGATTTAAACGCATGCGTTTAACCGGTTTTGGATTCGCAAAAAAGGTCTTACCGCGAACAATCTTGGATTTGAAGAATAAATGGTATTCACCCGGTGCTTGCTCTTTTAAATCCAGCAAGTCAACACGAGCACGTTTTTCCATGCGTGCACCCTTACCATCTTGGTAGTTACCCAACAAACTGTTTGAATCAACTTGAAAATTTTCAACCTGACTGACATACGACTCACCCGCAGACTTCATGAAAAAGTCCCATGTTTCGGTTGGATCTTCCAGTTTCATACAGATTTTAATGTTGGTGTTCGCACCAATCGATGCGGCTTCTTCTTTTGAAGCTTTCTGGAACGCTGGTAAATCCTGACCCGCAAACACCACTGAGAAACCTAACGAACGCGCCTGTGCCGGCACAACCGCAAACCCTTCAACGGCGTAATAACCGTACTCATCAAGAATACATAAATAAGGTGTTTCAGCATTGGTAGGTCGACTATCAACGATGTCTTCCAAATCACCCTCAACGTGATCACCAAGACCTGCCGCCATCATGGCTTTTAAGGTTGCAATAATCACTTTACCTAACTGAGATAATTCATCCGGAGACTTCTCAAGTGCCGGTAAGAGCACACAAAGAATGCGTCGATTTAAAACCACATCAGATAAATCCACTTCAGCTAAATTAGTTCTTAAAATATGACCGTAGGTATCCGCCAATGAGGTGAATACACGAACTAATTGCATGGTGATAAAACCGTGCTGCTCAAGTACCTGTGACACTTGCTTACCCTTTTTCTCAGGGTTAAAACCCGGCAAGGTTAAGACGTAGTTTTTTAATGGCTCCAGCATGGTCTCAGGCATGTTTTCCAAGCTCACCGACTCTTGCCCATCACGAATAAAAACCTTATCTAAAACAATAGCTTCTAGTCGAGGTAGGTGGAAATAGTTACGAATCACGTTAGCATCTAATAAGATGTGACCCGCATCCCGCATGGGCACCAATACTTTCATCAAGGCTTCAACAAAACCAATTGCTCGACCTTTCCACATATCACCATCTGAAGAGGATGATGAACTGTCCATCAAGCTCACCACTAGCTGTGCCAACATACTGGAAGAACCACGTGCAAAAGGATTCAATGTGTTCGACAACCGTTTTTCTTGCGGACCAATAACATCGCGTGCACCGGTCATGAAGTTAATCAATAGCATGTCATCTTCGCGACCCATTGATCGCACCATGGAGAACAGCTTAGAAAATAGTGCGTTTTCACCCTTACCATCGACATAGATAAAACCACTGGCCTGCAACAACGCATTGTAAGCCACTGATATTAACATTTCGGTTTTACCACTACCGGTTGAACCGAAAATTAATGCATGGGTACGCATATCATCGTTGTTAAACCATAATTCGTCATCGTTACTCTTTTGGTTACCCAGGTGATAAATTCCACGTGCTTTACGAGGCTTATTCGATCCCGGCAAAGGATCATTATTGTCATATAATCCAGAACGTTGCGGCATCTTGAATGGCAATTTCTTTTCTCGTGTGAAACAAAAAACCAAAACGCCAATACCCGTTAATAAACAAATCTCGGATAAAACCGGTGCTACAAAGACAAAGATCATGAACACGGCCATCAAGAACGCAACCGCACGCGGATTTTTCATAAAATCCACAATGCGCTGACTGATGGTGCGCGTATCCCTGAA
>CACNSC010000027.1 GCA_902623005.1 uncultured Coxiella sp. | reverse complement strand
ATAACGTTGTTGCTAATCATACGATCAACGCCTATCAATTTCCTCATCAAGTCGTATCAACTCATCGGTGGATGTGTATAATTGTCAGCAATAGTTTTTATCGGAAATTCATATGTCTCAGCGTATACTTACTGGCATTACTCCCTCAGGTGTACCACACATTGGTAACTATATTGGTTGTATCTTACCGGCGCTAGCATCACAGCAGGATGGCAATCAACATTTTTATTTTATTGCTGACCTACACTCTTTGGTCAAACAATGGGATGCAACACAACGCCAGAAAGATATCATTGAAGTAGCTGCCACTTGGTTGGCACTTGGACTCGACCCTGATCAAACAGTGTTCTATAAACAATCCGATGTGCCTGAAATCTTAGAGTTGAATTGGATATTAACATCGGTGGCTAGCAAAGGCCTGCTAAATCGAGCTCATGCTTATAAAGACCGTGTTGCCGATAATTTAGCCCAACAACACGATCATGATAAAGCTATTACCATGGGACTGTATTGCTATCCAGTTCTCATGGCTGCTGACATTCTCGCCTTTAATGCAGACATCGTTCCGGTTGGTAAAGACCAAGTGCAACACATTGAAATTGCACGTGATATTGCAGCGCGATTTAATCATATTTATAAACAAGATGTTTTCAAACTACCCAATGCTTCTGTCAGTGAAAAAACTCAGCTTATTCCCGGTTTGGACGGTAGAAAAATGAGTAAGAGCTATGGCAATACTATTCCAATTTTTCTCGAGCCAAAAGCATTAAGAAAACACGTGATGAAGATTGTCACTAACTCACTACTGCCAGGAGAGCCAAAATCTACTGAAGGTTGCACGTTGTTTGCTATATACCGTTCGATTGCCTCAACGCAAGCAGTCGAAGACTTTCGCCAGGCGTATCAAGAAGGGATAGGCTGGGGAGATGCCAAGCAAATTGTATTTGAACAGCTTGATCAATTACTTACAGAGCCACGTCAACGCTATCACGAATTCATGCAGCGACCGGAATTGATTGAAAACTTGTTAGCCTTAGGCGCAAAAAAAGCTCGGTCAATCGCAGAACCTATCTTGCATAAAGCTAAAAAGATTATTGGACTTTAGGGCAGTTCTTGATGCACGCTTGTTGATAATCAACGCTACCACCGCATTGAACAAAACACTGATTGTAGACACTAGTACACGAGAGGGCTTGCTTGCACACTGAATCATCGTAAAAATCACTCAATGTTTTTTCAGGAGCGCCGTATTGTGTTTGATATGACTCTAGCTCAACGACAGCACGGTGTTGCGCGGCTTGCTGGCAACCTGATAGCGCTTCGCTGGAGCGCTGCTCGCAATAATCCTTGTCTTGACTACAACGCTTGATGCACGCTTGGCCGGATAATGATACTGGGTCAACAAAAACAGCTTGTTTTTGGTACTGTGGCTGACAACCAGTCAGGAACAATATTGATAACATCAATATTGTTCCTGGTATCAGTCTAGTTTTATAAAAAACCTTTAACATACTTTATATTCTAATAGCGATAATACTCAGGCTTGAAAGGTCCTTCTGTCGCAATACCCAAGTACTCAGCTTGATTGGATGTCAGCATTGTTAATTGAGCACCTACTTTTTCCAAGTGTAGCTTAGCAACTTTTTCATCCAAATGTTTTGGTAACACATACACTTTATTTTCATAATCCGATGTGTTTTTCCATAACTCAATCTGAGCCAAAGTTTGGTTAGTGAACGAGTTAGACATCACAAAACTTGGATGACCCGTCGCACAGCCTAAATTAACCAGCCTACCTCGAGCAAGCACTGTGATTTTTTTACCGTCTGGAAAAGTGACTTGATCAACTTGAGGTTTGATGTTTTCCCATTCGTATTTTTCCAGTGAGGCAACGTCAATTTCAAGATCAAAATGACCAATATTGCAGACGATAGCTTCGTCTTTCATGGCTTGCATATGCGCATGCGTTACCACGTCACGACAACCCGTGGTTGTGACTACGATATCCAGCTGGTCTGCAATTTGATCCAGTGCAACAACGCGATAACCTTCCATTGCTGCTTGTAAAGCACAAATCGGATCAATTTCAGTGACCCAAACCGTTGCACCAAGCCCACGTAGTGATTGAGCGCAACCCTTACCAACATCACCATAACCACACACAACGGCAATTTTTCCAGCAATCATAACATCAGTTGCACGTTTTAGCGCATCAACCAAGGACTCTCGACAACCGTAAAGGTTATCAAACTTCGTTTTTGTCACAGAATCGTTGACGTTAATCGCTGGAACTTTGAGTGCTCCCTTCTCTGCCATTTCGTAGAGGCGATGAACACCGGTAGTAGTTTGTTCTGATAAGCCGCGTATTTCTTCAAGTAATTCTGGGTATTGCTCGTGAACCATAGCGGTTAAGTCGCCACCATCATCTAAAATCAAATTTGGCACCCAGCCGTTAGGTCCAAACAGCGTTTTTTTCAAGCAAGCCTCAAACTCTTCCTCGGTTTCACCTTTCCAGGCGAACACGGGAACACCGGCTTGAGCGATTGCAGCTGCCGCATGGTCTTGAGTGGAGTAAATATTACACGTTGTCCAACGTACTTCCGCACCCAAAGCCACTAGAGTCTCAATGAGTACCGCTGTTTGAATGGTCATGTGCACACAGCCAGAAATACGAGCGCCACTCAATGGTTGCGTCTCTGCATATTCTTTACGTAATGCCATTAGTCCTGGCATTTCTTTTTCTGCAATAGAGATTTCTTTTCGTCCCCAGTCCGCCAGTGAAATATCGGCGATTTGATAATCCAGCTCGAGCTGGGGGGTTTCCAGTATTACATCCATAATTTTTCTCCTTAAAAATAAAGCATTACTCCGTTACTAAGGCACTCGCGTTAACACTATCCTTGATTTGGCTTGCTACACTTGTATTTTCCCAAGTTAGCTCAGCATCGACGCGACCAAAGTGGCCATAGGCCGCTGTGGTTTGGTAGATGGGACGCAATAAATCGAGTTGCTTAATAATGCCCGACACACTTAAATCAAAAAACTGTGGAATGAGGGCCGCAATCTTGTCATCAGCAAATTTACCCGTACCAAACGTCTCAACACTGACTGAGACGGGCTCCGCAACACCAATCGCATAAGCAATTTGTATTTCACAGCGCTTCGCAAGTCCGGCAGCCACAATATTTTTAGCTACAAATCTGGCTGCGTAGGCTGCAGAACGATCAACTTTTGACGGATCTTTACCTGAAAAACAGCCGCCACCATGTCGCGCCATACCACCATAGGTATCGACGATGATTTTCCGCCCGGTTAGCCCGCAATCACCAACAGGGCCACCAACCACAAAGCGTCCAGTCGGGTTGATAAAGAAACGAGTGGTCGGTAATAACCATTGTTGTGGAATAACCGGCTTAATGATCTCTTCCATGACTGCTTCTTGTAAGTCAGAGAGAGAAATATCTGGGTCGTGTTGAGTTGATAAAACAATACAATCAACACCGACCGGTTGATGATCGTCATAATGGAATGTCAATTGGCTTTTTGCATCCGGTCTTAACCAAGACAATTGCCCGCTCTTACGAACTTCAGCTTGCTTGGCAACCAGTCGATGCGCATAAGTAATCGGAGCCGGCATCAATACGTCGGTTTCATCTGTCGCATAGCCAAACATTAATCCCTGATCACCCGCACCCAAGTCTTTATAGTCAGAGGCATCAACGCCCGCTGCAATATCAACCGACTGCTTACCCACAGCATTAATCACCGCACACGTATCAGCATGGAACCCCAGATCAGCGTCGTCGTAACCAATTTTTCGAATGGTCTCGCGGGCGATATTTTCCATATCCGCCCAAACATTGGTAGAAATTTCACCAGCAATAATAACCATGCCGTTTTTAACCAACGTTTCGCAGGCTACTCGTGAATGGGGATCTTGTGCTAGAAGAGCATCAAGAATCGCATCGGATATTTGATCAGCAATTTTATCCGGATGGCCTTCACTAACGGACTCGGAAGTAAATAAAGTCTTTTTTCCCATTTTTTATTATAGTCCCATGAAAAATAACGATTTTGAGTATATGTGATGCAACAGTGTTTGCAAATAGCTAAGTTTAAAAACATTAAATACTGGTCAATATAATTAAGATTGTGACTCAGCACCTTGATAGGTTGCACAACTACTGGGAGTTTCCCATAGGCGTACCATTTTGACGTTGTAGCCCATGGCTACAGCTTGATCAAAAATCACTTTCGCAATATTTTCTGCAGTTGGGTTTTCATCCATTAAGAACAAAGGCTCACCAAAATTTTTTAAGTGTTCAACCATCGGATCATCGCGGCACAAAAGCATCTTATGGTCCAAGTGTTGATCAATCCAGCGTGATACATCGCGCTTCACGTCTGAAAAATCCACCACCATGCCCCTTTCATCAACCGCCTCACTCTGGATCACAATGTCAGCCGTGGCATTATGACCATGCAGGTGTTGACACTTGCCTGTATAGCGGATTAATCGGTGACCATAACAAAAGGTTACTTGTTTCATGACCTCAAACATGACTTTATGCCTCGCCCAAGGCATGAATCAGATCATCGAAAGATTTTAACCCAACCGCAACTTGTTCATAAATAGATCGATCTAATTGACTCTCTCTAGAATCATCAAGACTCTTAACCTGACCAGGCGCTCGTTGCCGAGCAAGCATTGACAAACCAATTGACGGATTAAGCAAGTCAGTCGGCAGTTCGATAGCTTCACCACAGTGTGCGATGCGTACTGATGTTTTTAGTAGGTCGTGATCGTTCACAGCAATATCTCTGTTAAATTATAACGTGTCGTCATTGCTCGGCAGATTAGCATACAATAGATAATTTAATAACCATTTCTTGAGTCAACCATGCATGATTTTAGGTCTACTTACCAATACAAAACGTCGAAAAAATCTCGCCGAGAAGATCTTCGGTAGTGAACTCGCCAGTGATCTCACCCAAACGGTGGTGTGCCAATTTCAACTCTTCAGCAATCAGCTCGTAGCCCTGGTTTTCTTCATGGATCAATACGCCATTGCAAATTTTTTCTAACGCATCTTGTAATGCCTGTACATGTCGAGTCCTGGCACTGAAGAGCGATGCTGTATGATCGTGCATTCCAGCATGATTGAGTAGGGTTGCTTTAAGTTGCGATAGACCAGTGTGAGTTTTTGCCGACAGCGCAACTGCTGACAACTTTTCATACTGTTGAGTAATTTTAATCTCAGGACAAAGATCTATTTTATTAAGTACCAATAGTATCGGCACCTGCTGATTTAATCGTTGTTTTAAAGCATCCGATTGTTGTTGTAATGCAGCTGGTGAAATTGGCTCAACCGTAGCATCAATTACCCAGATGACTAGATCCGCTTGTTGAGCCTGCTTCCAGGCCCGTTTGACACCCTCTTGTTCAATGACATCGTCAGTTTCTCGCACACCGGCAGTATCGATAATATTTAAAGGCATGCCGTCAATCAGGATACTTTCTTCCAGCGCGTCTCGCGTAGTACCAGCAATATTAGTCACAATAGCTCGATCTTTCATAGCCAGCGCGTTCAATAAACTGGACTTTCCAGCATTGGGCTGACCCAAAATTGCCACTGACAATCCCGTACGTAACCGAGCCCCTTGTTGGGCAATCTGTAAAGTCTCGCGCACATTAGATTCAAGATTAGAAAGTAACTGCTGAACCTCCGTAGACTGTATCAAAGGAATTTCCTCATCAGAAAAGTCTAACGATGATTCTAATAGAACTCGTACTTTTGTTAGTGACGCACAAAGATCAGTAATTCGATCTGAAAAATCTCCCTGCAATGAACGCAAAGCTGCTTGAGCCGCCTGTTGTGATCCAGCGGCAATCAAATCGGCAACAGCTTCTGCTTGTATTAAGTCCATCTTACCATTGAGAAATGCTCTCTCTGAGAATTCTCCAGGCCTTGCTATCACTGCACCTGCCTGAATGACCGCATCTAAGACTTGTTGCTGTACAGCCATTCCACCGTGACCTTGTAACTCAACAACGTCCTCACCAGTAAACGAATGCGGGCCCTTGAACAAAAGCGCAATCCCTTCATCTAAAGATTGATGGTTATTGGATTTAAATGTAGCAAAGGTGGCATGACGCGGCGTCAGCTCTTTGTCCGTGACTTGCTTTGCAATTATCGGGGCCAAAGGACCTGAAATTCTAATCACGCCGACACCACCTTGCCCCATGGGTGTTGCGATTGCAGCAATGGTGGTGTCAGAACGCATTGTCATCATTCAAAGGTCTATTTTTTTTTCTTGTCTACACTGTTCATCACGTACCACTGTTGACCAATACTCAATAAGTTATTGGTCAGCCAATATAATACGAGACCCGCAGGGAAGGATAAGAAAACCACAGTAAACACCACCGGCATTAACATCATCATTTTTGCCTGTGTTGGATCTGGTGGTGCCGGGCTCAAACGCTGTTGCAGAAACATCGATAATCCCATCAAAATTGGTAAGACGTAATAGGGATCTTTTACCGATAAATCATGGATCCACAAAATAAAAGGAGCTTGGCGCAACTCAACGCTTTCTATTAAAACGTAATATAATGCAAAGAAAACTGGAATCTGAATAATCATTGGTAAACAACCACCCATGGGATTTACCTTTTCTTTACGGTAAAACTCCATAGTAGCCTTACTCAGGGCTGCTTTATCGTCGCCGAAACGTTCTTTAAGTGCCATTAAACGCGGTTGAACTTTACGCATTTTTGCCATGGACTTATAGCTTTGAGCAGAAGGCCAATAAAACAGTAACTTAATTAATAAAGTCACTAAAATGATTGACCACCCCCAATTTCCCACAACCCGATGAATCGTGTTCATCACCGTGAAGATTACACTTGAAACTGGAGATAAGAAGCCATAATCAATCGTTAGTTTGAGTGCCGGTGCTACCGGATTCAGATCCTTAGCAATCTCAGGACCAATGTAGAGTTGAGAGATTTGTTGTTGCTGTTTTCCTGCGTTTATTGTCCACGGCTGGCTCATGAACCCTATGGTATAAAGATCGGCACTGCCAGTTCCCGTGGAAGCAACGTGGCTATAGTATTGGTAAGGCTGTTTTTTCGGTGGCACCCAAGCCGTGACAAAGTAAGGTTGTTGCATGGCTACCCAGCCATCCGTGATTGACTGGTTGATGGCTGATTTATCCATATCAGAAAAGCTAATCTTTTTGTAAGGCGTTTTTGGTGATGAGATCGCTGCCCCATCGTAAGAGCGAATATGGTGTGTAGAACTCGGTACATTTTGACGCATGATTTGTTGGTACCACTGACCTTCCCACGGTTTTGAGCCCTGATTAGTGACCGTTGTCGTCAATGTTGCATGATAGCTGTCGCGAGAAAACTCATACTGTTTCTCAACTAATAGCTCACCTGATTTACCTCGCAAAATTACCGTCAAGGTATCATCTCCCGACTGCAAAACATAACTGGATTTATCGGCAATGAATGTCATTTTTGGCGGCTGACTATTGGAATCAATAATTCCACTTTGAAGTTGGTATTGTGCACCTTTTTCACGGCTTAAAATCTGAACAGGAGTATCTGGTCGCTGCAGTGAAATCGAATAATCAGGCAAACTTGCTTGAACCAAATCACCCGTATTCAAATCAATTAAAGCATGTATAACATTAGTTTTTACGCTGATTAAAGATGATGAATCCGTGCTTGCGTGGCTGTGAATGCCAGGAGCACTGGCCTTTGACGTTTCTAAAGATGTCGCCGAGGGCACAAAACGTGATGCTTGATCTGCTCCCGTACTCTTAACCGGTTGCTGTTGCTGCGTTTGAACCGTTGTCGGTTCAACTTTTGGATGTTCTTTTTGCCACTGCGACCAAAGTATTGCAATAACTGCTGCAATTGCAACGTACAAAAGTGTTCTTCTAATATCCATCTGTTTTATACCCGTTTTCATGTGATTGTTCGTTTGTTGATTTTCTAAGCTTCATTAGATCTAGCGCCTTGCTTTTTTGATACAGAGCAACACTCCGGCACAGGATCAAATCCAGGAGAAGATAATGGCTGACAACGCAATAAGCGCAATCCACTTAACCAAAGGCCTCGAAAACAGCCATGGCGTTGCAGTGCCATTTTGGCATAGTCAGAGCAGCTAGGAGTAAATCGACAACTGCGACCCAACCATGGGCTAATGATCAGCTGATAAATTGAAATAAGTTTAATTAGGCAGCAACTGAGACTTGACGAAAATAATGCCACTGTTTTTCTATACATCGAAGAATCTCTATTCCTGTAAGATGTTGCATGGGATGCAAGCCAATTAATACGATATCAATGTTAGGTAATGATGTTATATTTTTTCTGAATGCTTCCTTTACCATCCGCCGTATTCTATTTCGATCAGCAGCTAAGCGAACTTGCTTTTTTGAAATGATGACCCCAATTCTGGGATGATCAAGACCATTTTCATTTGTGTATAGAATAAAAGTTCCACAGAAACGTTTTTTTTGTTTCGAGAGTACTGAGGAAAATGCTGATTTGTTTAAGAGTCGATTGTGCTTTTTGAAAGAATGATCTTCAAGCACTGAGCTTTTTCCTACCTTTCGCTCTACGACGACGGATTACAGCACGACCACCTACTGTTGCCATTCTGGCACGGAATCCGTGGGTA
>CACNSC010000026.1 GCA_902623005.1 uncultured Coxiella sp. | reverse complement strand
GTTTTACACTGAACCAAAAGTCATTAGTGTCATGCAATGCGAGATACTAAACCGTACTTAACGACTTAAAAGAGAAATTAACTCAAAAGGATAGATCCCGATGCCAACAAGAACTGAAACAGACAGCATGGGCAGTATTGAAGTTGATACTAGTAAGTATTGGGGTGCTCAGACGGAGCGTTCTATTATCCATTTTTCTATAGGCGAAGATTTAATTCCGCATGAAGTGATTAAAGCCATTGGTATTTTAAAAAAAGCGGCAGCTTTAGCTAACTCTGATCTGGGGATCTTAGATGAGAGTAAGAAAAAACTGATTATACAAGCTGCCGAAGAGGTTATAGATGGCAAGTTATATGAACATTTTCCATTGCATGTATGGATGACCGGTAGCGGTACACAATCGAATATGAATGCTAATGAAGTGATTTCAAATCGAGCTATCGAAATATCCGGTGGTGTGATGGGAAGTAAAAAACCAATTCATCCTAATGATGATGTTAATATGTCGCAATCTTCGAATGACACATTTCCAACAGCGATGTACATTGCGATTGCTGTTGAGGTTAAACATAAGTTAATGCCCGCCGTTGAATTTATGCAAAAAGCTTTGGCAAAAAAATCTCAGTCTTGGAATGACATTGTCAAAATTGGTCGAACGCATATGCAAGATGCCGTACCCTTAACATTGGGCCAGGAGTTTTCGGGCTTTTCGGCTTTACTTGTCAAAGATCTCAATCGTCTAGAATTTGCGTTAAACGATGTTTATGAATTAGCAATAGGTGGCACGGCCGTAGGCACAGGTTTAAATGCACCACAAGGGTTTGCGGAAAAAGCAGCAGAACATATTGCCGATATAACCGGGCTACCTTTTGTTTCAGCAAACAACAAATTTGAAGTTCAAGGTTCTCATGATGCATTAATTGCCATGAGCGCTGCACTAAAAACACTTGCTGTGTCGCTATTTAAAATTGCTAATGACATTCGCATATTGAGCTGCGGACCGCGAGCTGGCTTTCATGAGTTGATTATTCCGTCAAATGAACCTGGGTCCTCTATCATGCCCGGAAAGGTTAACCCGACTCAATGTGAAGCCATGGGGATGGTCTCTGCACAGGTGATGGGATATGACACGGCCGTTTCTATAGCTGGGTCTTCAGGCTACTTACAAATGAACGTTTATAAACCCATGATTGCTTTTAATATCATGCAGTCCATACGCATGATGTCTGATAGCTGTATAAATTTTACAAAATTCTTGTTAAATGATACTAAGCCAAATAAGAAAAAAATAGATGGTTATCTACATGATTCATTAATGCTAGTAACGGCATTAAGCCCCATTATCGGTTATGACAAGGCTTCTCAAATGGCACATTATGCCGATGATAATGACTGCTCTTTAAAGGATGCAAATGACCATTATCAATTCCTGTCAAATGATGAGTTTGAAGCTGCCATCGATCCTTACAAGATGGCAAAGGGCGGCAGAAACTGATATCGATTAGATAGGTGGTTTCGATAATGCAGTCATTAATGATAAATGATCACGCTCTCTGACAATAATCTTAAATACGCGCTAACTTTGAAAAGAGTAGGGCACAGCTGGCGCTATGCAAATCACTAGATGAATACCGCTAATTTGGCTATCAAGTGATTCAGTTCAATAGCATTGTAATATCATATATTATGATATATAAATGAATTTATATATGAATAAATGATATTAGGCTATGCTAGCAATCTCATTAAAACAACTTCGAGTCTTCGTCAAAACCGTCGAACATGGACAAATATCACTAGCGGCAGAGCATTGCTTTATGACGCAACCTGCTGCAAGTATGGCTTTACAGAACCTAGAAGAAGCACTTGCTGTACCGTTGTTTGATCGTGCTGGTAAACGCTTACTGATTAATGATAATGGTAAAGCATTATTTCCAAAAGCTCGCCGACTGCTGGATCAGGCAGAAGAACTTACCGACCTGTTTTCAAATGACACCAATGAGCTTAGTGGCGTATTACACATCGGCTGTAGCCGCACGATTGGGAAGTACATTTTGCCAAGCTATATTGCGAAATTTAAACACCAACACCCCAATCTCACTATCAACGTCTTGATAGACAATACTGAGAGCTTAATGCAACAACTCGCTAATCTATCATTAGATTGTGCGCTAATTGAAGGTCAGGCACCCGAAGACGCATCACTTGAATCATCCAATTGGCAAGAGGATAATCTGGTTATTATTGCACGGAAGAATCATCCGCTTGCTTCACGACAGCAAAACACAGTTAAACAATTGGAGAAATACACCTGGGTTATGCGAGAATCAGGTTCTGGTACTGCTGCATGGCTACAACAACAAGCCTATAATCAGTTCACACTGAATACTGAAATCATACTAAATGACTTCGAAGCGATTAAAAATTACGTTGCTCACAGCGACTGCCTATCCTGTATCTCGCAATCAGCACTTGAAAACTCCTATCGATCAAAACTGACAATATTACCCACACGTTGCTTTGACACTGCCAGACAACTGAGTTATGTCAGTCATCAACAGAAATACCCCTCAAGAGCTTTAGTAGCCTTTAAACAGCACATTCATCAATGATCTATCACGAGAAGGTGCTTACAATCCGTACTCAAGCCAGAGTGGAACCATCGCTCTAATATCATTCATAAACTTAAAAAGACCCACATTCAGCTCTTTACCTCCAAATGGATCGATCACCTGACGAGGAAAGGCGATACCTGCACCAAATAAACCCGGCGCTATAATACCTGTATTAGCATCGTGGTGCAGTTCACCGAAGTCTTTTATACTGGGAATACGAGATTTAAAGCCGATGGGATAAACCGCTTTATCACAGCCATACAGATAATCATTAATGTTATTATCATTAGAAATATAACGCTCAATCCGAGGATCGAGCTGTTGCGAGATATGCTGTCTCACCCAGCTCGCTGTATCTGCCTTCAATCCCGTATTATCGTACAAAGTCCATCCATCCATGGGTACCGCATAACGATGGGGTGTTAGATAGAAGTTGACGATCTGTTTTATACCTGCATCTAGAAGGTTCTTCATGATGATCATCGATGAGTGCGATGATCCGAATACTGCCACTTTATCATCAGGGTTTACTAGCTGTGATAAACGACTTGGATTAAGAGCATCATATAACGTTATTTCATCAACACCCTGATGAGACAATGATTTTGGGGTACCTCCTGTTGCCAAAATAACTTTTTTAGCTCGTATTGTTTTATTCGCAACGCGCACACTCCAAGCCCCATGATGAACCTTTAGGTCCGACGCATACCCCTCTAAAGAATCAATCCGCTCACGCAGTTGGTTGGTAATCCATTGTAAAGGCTCGCGCACCGCTTTTAACTGACAATATCCATTAAGAGGCAACGATTCTATCGGAAATACTTTTTGCTTTTCGATAAAATTGAAACACTGAATGTCTGTAAAAAATCGCATGAATAATTCAACGGTGGTATTACTAAAGACCTCGCCCCAATACTTGCCAAAGTCTCCTACTGAAAATTCAGGATCAATAATAATGATCTCCGACGCAGGCACACCTGCATCAACTAACAGACCTGCGGAAGCTAACCCTGCCGGACCTGCACCAATAATAGCCCAAGAATAAACTAAAGATGATGCATTTATCATTGAATACTTCCTCATTAATATCGATTAATAACATAATAATAAAGGACAAATATTAGTCAGTAAAATTGATATATTCAATATCACATATAAGATAAAATGATATTACTTTATGAGGTGTGAAATCAGATGAAAAAGGGGAGGCGGCATAAAAATGCCGTATGTAAAAACTGGATGTATAACCAATGCAGCAACCTATTCAAATCAGCTCTGAAGGTCATTGACTGAGACAGTGAGGTCAGCTACTTCAGGTAACTGTTTATGTTGACTATAAAATATTCTTTCATGGTGCATCATAAAGTTACTAACTGCTTGTCTCGAGAGCGATTGATATCGTGTAGATTGCTTTTCAAGGGTTTTTTCAGTTTGATATCGGTTGTTAATCACAGCAGAAAAGTTATCAACGGATAAATAAATTAGACGATCGATCAGATCAAAACTTGATTGTAGATCATGGAGTGACTGATTGACATGATTTCTCCAGATAAGCTTAGAGTCTTGCTCAGCCTCTAGCAGATTGATCGGTTTGCAGAGTTCGTTATCAACTTGCGGTTGCGCTTTTAGACAAAACCCCTCAAAGAGTATGATATCAACGGGCAGCTGAATGGTTTGCCATTGGTCTCTTGGAAGCTGGTCATCTAAAACTTTAGAAAATTGAGGGACTAGAGTTGATGACATTGTAGCTTGCTTAAGTGATGAGAGTGTGTTGAATAGTAATGTGGCATCGATGGTTCCAGCACTGCGTGTTTTCAGGAGAGGATGGATGGTATTTGCTAAATGATTTCGTTCTGACTTTGTGAGATAAAAATCATCAATAGAGAGATTGGCGCTGCTTATGCCATGATATTTCAATAGGGACGCTAAAAGATAAGCCAGCGTGGATTTTCCCGAACCGTTTCCACCAGCAATACCGATAACAATAGGCTTCTTGTATTTAGACCATCTCAGAATGTGTTGTAGTAGATTCGAATAAATCGCGTCAGCATGATCAGAGAGGGTTGATTCAATTTGAAGAGATTGCAAAGCGTGCTTGATGGTAAGACGCTCGTCTGCTGATAACATATTAAAATATCCGCTTTTATTATGAAGATAGTTTACTGCATGAATTTACAATATTTTTAGAACAGCCGTCTATAGCTCAAGTAGATCTACACATTTACAAAGCGTTATGAGTATTACTGGTGGCTAACTGATGGACGGCATGAGCCAGATCAAGACTTTTAAACTGTTAAATTCGTAATATCATCGACTGCTTGAGTCACTATGTCTACTTTATCCTTATCATCAGACAACGCTGTAAAAAAAGTATGCACGGTTGTGGATGACTCTGTGTCTTTTTGATGCGTTTTAAAATCGCTCGAGATATCCGCTTGAAGTACATCTGTAACAATATCATGTGAAACTTCATCTACCATAGTGCGCATAATCTGTTCTAATATGAAAGAGCCTGGGAAACGAGACTCATAACGATGAATCATAGCACTGTGAATATCTAATAACTGATGATCAACACTTCTCACTAAATCGATTAGCTTATTCATTTGATCACGGATAGCAGACGGGTCTGTATCGCAATTATGGCAACAGTAAATGAGCAGACTTAAAAAGAGCACTCCACTAATTCTACCAGGAGACTGATATTCCTCGATGTTTTCAGTTTTCGCATTTTCATCAAGGCCAGTACCTATCATAAGATGATTAAGGTCATTTGAAATCTCGATATTTTTAGACAGTGAGTAATCAACCAATACTTGCTTTTTAATTGATGTGATCGCTAACCTAGCAATCTCAACCCGATTGAAGATATCTCGCAACGAAGGCCGCTCATGACTATCCGGATGTACCAGCTGCAATAAGATCTCGAATAATTGGGGCAAATCGACATTATCTTTTATTATGGTTGAAAGATGGTGATAACTAGCTTTGTATTGAGCCAACACTGGTAGGTTATTATCACCTTGACTCCCCAAAAAAACACAAGATTGACATAATGCTGTCATCGATAGAATAGCTTGCTTGACGTCATGATGACGAGCAAGATGCACGCTAACAAATAACATATTCATCACCAGTGAAAATCTATCAACCTGAGGAGCACGCCGGTAAGGTCCGAGCTCTGGATCGAAGAAAGTAGAAATTGGGGCAGGTATCGCCATAACTTCCTCAGAAAACTGTAATGTCGATAAATCAATCGGAACATATCCACAGGCACCGGGAAAAATGATCACATTATTTGCTGATAAGTCACCAAAGTCGATTTGATTTTCTTGAAAATTCAACAAGCACAGTAAGCCTTGCATAGCTGCAATGTAAAAAGCTGGCTCGTCATAATTATCCACTAAAAAACCAGCCAGGGTTAACCACCCATTAGATGACTTTTCAAGCAGTGCGGGCACAATGGCCGCACCGCTTTCATCTGACTGATCAAGCATTAACAACCTAGTCTCAGAAAAGGCTCCGAGGAAGTTAGCATTAGTTTCAGACGACTGATAATCTTGCAATAAAAGGGAATACTCGGCAGGAAACTGTGGCAATAACACGTTGTAGTAGTCAAAGTGCACGTCTGTCATTGTTAAATCAACCAATTTAATAGCACGTCTTGATTGACTATGAGCACCAACACCATTAATTCTATTCGACATAAAGAAGATATCGATACCATCCCATAAAAATGAATGAATCACAGTTTTATCGTCATCATACCCATCTAAGTAGAACAAAAATGGTGACTTAATTTCTTCCCGGTAATAGTTTCTGATTTTGATGAGATACAGGAAAATATCCAAACTAGGTATTGGCTCATATGAATCAAACCCATATGGAGATTTGATATGACGCGACAAATCATCGTAATTAGCTTTGAAATGACCATGAATAGACTGATTGACCATTACTTCATCAGAAGGTTGGTCGGGAAAATTATGTAATAGCTTATGAGAAGATTCACTGTTCAAAATAAAACACCTTGTATCAACAGAATATGAATAGCTTGAAAAAGCGCTATGGTGATGACTTTTCCGATATTTCTCAAGTCGAAATGATCACACATCAGCATTATTGATGAGGGATCACAATGAAAGATGAGTAGGTATCACAATAACTAATCCTATTTAATAATTTAACTCGTGACGCTCACTCTAATACTTAGTGTTCTTATGATATGTGTTGACCTGTTTAAACTCATGCCAAACCAATCTAAAGAAAACCATAACTAAACATTGAGAAGATTTAAATAATCAGAAGAGTGTGAAAAAAATTACCAAAAAAAGGCAATTTAATATTTACTTAATTATTCATGTTTATCATACAAGATAATTCTTAATATCGTTCTAAAAAATGAAAGGTTTAGATTTTTTTATGAGACACGAACAAAGAGGAGAGAAATATAATGGTGGTAAACCAGAGGAAGTGAATTCTCAGGATTCACAACTCCCCATCGCAGAATTATGTGTATCCGGGAAAAGTTATGATTCACCACTTGCCAATGTAATTGAATATGTCGAGATAGAGTCAGAGCTACTTGATGATTATACTCATGACTCATTTACTGGCCTAGATGAGCTAAGCCCTATATCAAATATGCAAATATTAAATGATAAACACCCTCTGTTAAATCTAGAAATGTATGGGCATGAGACTGGTTTATATAGACAACGAATAGTGGGTTGTGTGACGCTTAGTGAGCTGAACAACATCAAAAATAATTGTATATACGGTCTTTACCAATTATTAACTTTGTATAGGGATAATCCAGCAAATAACAATAAAGAAAGGAATATACAGGTTGATTCTATTCAACGAGAAATACTATCATTATTTAGTAAGTTTGAAATATTAAATCCCGATCTGCCAGAAACTTTCGATCAATTACTAGAAGATATAAAAACATTTCAGTCTTCTGTGAGTAACATGAAAAATGATATCATAAAGGAGTATAGACAAAGCTTACGAAAATCCATCTTTTCTAATTATACAAGTAGTAATGTCTTTACTATTTTAAATGAGTACACTCGTAGAAACGCAGAGCTTTTTCGTAATAACGATGAAGGGTTTAATAGATGGTTAACTCGATAAGGGGTATTAAGAAAAGCGAAGAAGAAAAACTCATCAGATCCAGTTGAAAATCCAATAATAATTCGACGGATCAAGTGAGAACGTCTCGTGCTTTTACTAACGCCTCACTTTCCCAGGCCGGGGCCCAGTGTCTGTGGCTAGTCATTCGACTCCTTTAGTCCTCCGAGATCTAGTCACCCTACACGTATTTTCTCGTCCTCGCTTCTCTCCATAGGCACTGCAATCTGTTTTTCACCGTCCTCACTTTTCTCTGATGGCAAAACACCACAAAATTTTTGACTTTTTCCCTCTACATCAGGGACATGGATAGACTCACTGGCTTTATGTTTAGTAACCATCACAGCAACTACACCCTAGCTAAATTATTTAACTTAGCCATACTTTGATTTTGCATAACCGAGGAGTAAGATATAGCAGAAAGCAAATCAATCACGGCTTGCCTTCAATGAAATTCAGAATCAGTATGTTGATTGTTTGTGACCGTCAAATCATCTGTATCGAGTCGGCTAGATCATGTAAATCTCATGAAAGAGCACAAATAATACGTGGAAAAGATAGTGTTCAAAAACCAGCTTCTAATGGTACAGATGAAGTATTAATGAAGATACAGAAAATGCTCAGTACACCTAAAAATGAATCTCAAGATACCCATGAACCTTCATTTGCTTGGAAATAGAGATAGGGAATATCGAATCGTTCCTATAAGAAAGCCATAAGCCAATAATAAGAAACCCATAAGCAAAGACCAAGCCAAATTGCTAATCATATTGCATTTGTACTTCTGTACTGTCATGCCGGTGTTTACTAGGATATTCAGAAGATGTTCTGTCCGTTAAAAACATATTTGATTGACTCAACATTTGGCTGCAAAATTGATGGTAGCCTTCTGAGCTCTCGACTTGCTTCTGGAATATTCCTAAATCAGGTAACTCTGTATATAGCCCCGCTTCAATTAGACCTGTAAATGAGTGGTCCGCTATATCTGGATAAAGACTACCAAATTCATCGAACATTCGATTAGCTACGTTGCCTTTAATTTGATCCCATATCACTTCAACACCATGTTCCTTAACTTGCGAGACTAATTGAGTAAATGCTCGAAACTCTTGTACGGTATTCGGATTGGCTAGTAGCTCCATATAGCGCATCGCCTCTTCTCGAACAACAATGGGTAGTTTGAGAGATGCCGTCTGTCTAGTAATAAATAGAATTTGACAATCTGGATGAATACCTTGCAATTTTTCAATAAGCTTGTTAAACGTTCCTGCAGAACAAATAGGCGTGTCTTGCCCACCTTGATCTACGCCCGTATTCGATAGATTATAACCTCGTTGTATCTCATAAAGACCTTCGACAAATTGCGTTCTTGCATCTTTAAGGGTACCAACTCGATTGCCACTATCACATATCGCTAAAAATGTTAATGCGAGTAGTTGTCTTGTGGTTATTTGAGAGCCGGGATCAGTGAATGTATGACGCTCATCTGTAATTCTTTTAATACATCGTTTAGCTGCTTGATTCTTCTCAGAATCATCGGAAAACCTATCCACACCGGATTGAATCATTGATATGACGTTTTCTAAACCCGCCCCGTCAATCATCAGTTGATACCTATCAGCTAATCGAGTTGCAGACTCTGATACAGCTTGATGCACACTTGCATTATGTGTGCTTTGGCCGTCATTGATGTTCGGTACAACTGCTGCCGCACCGTGTGCGTGACGATTCAGACCACCTATAATGTTATTAATGGTAAGTTCACCATTTACCAATCTTTGTA
>CACNSC010000025.1 GCA_902623005.1 uncultured Coxiella sp. | reverse complement strand
TATTTTCGAATATCTTCTAGAAGTGGGCGGATCAATTTTCAATAGAGACAGTGATGGAGTATCTGTCATTGAATGTGCGTCAATAAATCGAGAAATCCATCGTCTCAATTCAAAAAAACTATTTTTTCCTGAATAACGATTTCTCATAGACGCCAAGGATCTCTAATTTCTTGCAAAAAAGTCGCATCTCTTCTAACGCGAATTTTACAGATGTATTTTCAGGATGTCCCTCAAAATCAATATAAAATTGCGCAATATCAAAACCCTGTGGATCTATATAACTCTCAAGCTTGGTTATATTGATACCCTTACTAGCAAATCCGCCAAGACATTTATATAAAACTGCTGGAGTACTTCTGACTGTAAATACTAATGTTGTAAGGATGTCCTTTGTTTCTGGATTGATATCTAATAAATTTTTTTGCACAACAAGAAATCTGGTTATGTTATTTTGAGTATCTTGAAAATTGGTTTCCAAAACTTCAAGATCATAGATTTTAGCAGCGAGTGAAGATGCAATAGCAGCATCTTCAATATTATTTAATTCTGAAATGAGTTTAGCAGATCCAGCTGTATCAGCTTCAATAATCATTTGCTTATCTAATTTTAAAATATTGTTTCGACATTGGGCGATTCCCTGTGCATGGCTTCGTATTCTTTTAATATCCGAGTTTTTTGCACCTCTAATTCCAAGTAAGCTATGATTTATTTTATGGAAATATTCGTAAGTTATTTTCAAACAAGAGTCTGGTATCAATCTTTGAGTATCAGCTACTCTTCCTACAAGAGAGTTTTCTATTGGAACCATTGCTGCTTCAGATTCTCCAGATCTAACATGTTCAAACATATCTTCAAAAGTTGCACACGGTATACTGGTTGCATCTGGAAAAATATTTTTTCCTGCTTGTTCACTATAAGCACCATGTACCCCTTGAAATGAAA
Source organism: uncultured Coxiella sp. (assembly GCA_902623005.1). Lineage (GTDB taxonomy): Bacteria > Pseudomonadota > Gammaproteobacteria > Coxiellales > Coxiellaceae > UBA9148. Next base: position 10,066 of record CACNSC010000025.1, on the reverse strand, counting down.
AACTATCAACCTTTATCATTGTGCTCCCTTATATTAGATCTTTTGGAACGAGCCTGTTCTTTAAGTGCAATATAGCATATTTTGGTGTTTCTGTTCATTCTTCACATAGATGTTGAATTCAGTCTAGAATCTTCATTCAACTCATCTAGGTTAGACCTTGTTTAATTGGATATCAAATCCAAAGTCAAAAGAAAATAGTCGTAGAAAAACCCTAAGGCTAATTAAGATGACATTAAGACGAGTAATATACAAAAGAGAGACTGTATAGATCTAGCTAGCTTTGTGATTATCTCTCGCATTTCATTCTCTATTTTTATCAACATCCATTTTTTTTCAAGCACGATTTATATTTGAGATTAATGCAATTGTATTTTGCGTATTGATTCGTATAATTCTTACAGTCCTCACTCCCCTTAGCACTGGTCTTACATTGGTATTCAATTACTTTACAGTTTGCTTGTGTTAATATTGGTGTCAGAAACATCCCCGCCAAGAATGATATTATAATTAAAAAATATTTCATGAAGACCCCCAGATTTAATCATTAAGACTTATTTATTATAGAATTTTTTCGATTTTTTTGCATTCCATCCTTTACGCCATAAAAGTCATTAATGAGACCCGAATCATTAATGACACTCTCTAATAAAGAAGGGGTTGTTCTCATTGAGGATCCAGTTAAGATAAAAAAGTTGATTATTAATAAGGACTTATAATTTATAACAAATAACCCAATTTTAATAGTCTATAGTATAGATGAGACTTGCAAAAATAGGAAAATGACATGAAATACTTTTTAGCATCATTAATTGCGGTGGGGCTGATAGGGGGGATGGTAACAGCAAATATAAAGGAAAAACGCGAATATTTACATAGTTCAAAAAGCTTTTTGCCAGGTTCAAAATCTAATGCAGATATACCGAGTTGTGGGAGTTCAGCAAACAGTGTCAAACATTGCGAAGAATATCTTGAATCAGATTGTAATACCTTCTACACATGTAGTGATGCTTTTTGTAATGTAACTGATGATATAGCAGTACAGTGCACTTGGGATAGTGATTCAAATAGTTGTATAAAAGGCTCAGACGAATGCGTGTTCAATCCATAAAAAGAGTCTTCGTCGGAGTCTGGATTTGTAAGTAATTATGCAGGAAAAGAGCACAAATAACGGGTAGGCGCTAAGCCTGCCCACTTTTTATTTAAGTCTAGTCAAGATGAAGATGTGGACCAACAATATAATTTATGCTATGAGCCTCAGGAGAAAATTGGCTGTTATAGCGACAGATATGCGAAGTATACGTACGAAGGTAATCATGAGGATATTGGAACTATCTGTGAGGCGGTTGTATACGCCAAAGATCATGGTGTTCAGTGCTATTGACCATCTCAAACAATCATTGTGACTTCCGATACAGATAACAAATATTGCGATAACATCACAGGGTGTGGAATCTTGTGTTCAGATGACGTCTATAAAAAATCCAAAAGAAGGATCTGCTATCTGTGATGTAATCAACTATGCTAAAGATCACAAAACTACTTGCGGCTGGTGTAAGGGAATCTATAGCTATCCTTTCTAAACTGGCCTGAGATTAGTCAGAACTGCTTGTAGGTAGGTAACTTTCCATCGTGGGTCTGTGAGTAATAGAACAGTTCTAGTCTGCGCAAATCCTGGTAAAACACTAGGTTTTGCTACACCCGATAATCAGAATTATCGGGTATAAACGCTATTTACCATTTTCCATGAAACAGTTATTACTTTGTACAGCACCAGCAGATTTGGTCTCCCCCGCTTGGCTACCAAAAAATGTTGCCATAGATGAAAAATAACCAGCTACTGTTGGATTACTCTTTTCTACTAAATCAAGGATTTTATCGATCTCATCATCAAGCTTTTGTTTAATAACATACTTACGATGTTGTTGTTCATCTGGATAATCTCCAAATTTCCATTGTCCTTGCTCAACTAATTGAAGTATTCCACTATAATTTTTTTCCCTAATCATATCTGATACATGCTTAATTAATTCATCTAGTCGAGCAGTCCCAGTAAGATCTGGATCAATCCGGGCAATCCCAATAAGATCTTGATCACTCGTTACTTTATGCATTTCTCCAAAAATGCTACTAATAAGTCTACTTCCCCTTGGATCAAAATATTTATATTCTTCCAGAATTCTAAAGACCGCTTCATCAACTTTTTCCCAAGATTGATCTAGCAATTTTCCCTTGGCCTCTTCATCAAGTTTTTCCCAAGATTGATTTAGCAAATTTAATTCGGAAATTTCTTTCTTAGTTACGTCTCTTTTTGATTCTGATTCACTTACTCCTGCTTTAATGCTCTCTAATACGCTAGCTGAAAACTCTTTGCCTGAATTTCTAACTAAGCAACTCATCTTTACATATTTAACTAAATATTTTTCTGAACGAGGCAGTATTTTACTGATGTTTGCGAAAAAAGTATCAAAATTAATTTTTTTACCGTCGATTAAATCTGGCCTCTCGTTTACTAAAGGTTTAAGAAAGGCATTTATCTTTGTCCCTAAACCTTTACTAACTAGGAATTTATGCAATAAGAGGTAGGTTAATGAGATATCTTCTTTTTTAACGTATAACATTTTTGTTCTCTTTTTTTGTTATGCTTCCTTTCGGTTAATTATCCATTTTTGAGCATCCTTAGCGTTTATTTTGGATGCTCGCGCTTGATTCAGAAGGCTTAGCTAGCTCCCCTATTATTTTATTTAGTATTTTATCAGTGCCAGTAGTTGGGTTTTCCCAAGGAGTAATAGTATCAATTTTATCTGCTCGAGATCTGCTCGTGCTTGTTCCAGTACCGGAAATACATTCACTTATCTTATCCTTTGGAATTTTAACATTGTCCCCTGTTTTCTGAACTAATTTACGTAATGCTACAATTTCCGATGCTTCATGTGTGAATATACTCAGATAAGTACTTGATTTGTATGTTTCAAGAATTTGAGATAGATCATAACCGGTTATACTAGGTAAAACCTTAATGATAATCTCCTCATCTCTCTTTAATGGTGATTCATCGTCGAATCCGTCCCAATATAAACTTTCTAATTTTCTACAACACTCAATTTGTTCTTTCGTTAGAATTATTTTACTCTGATTCTGATCAATAAGCGGATCCATATTCTGTCTTGTCAATTGATCAATAAGCGGATCCATATTCTGTCTTGTCAATTGAAGACTCTCTGGTAATTTACTCTCCTCAAGGTGATTTTTTAGTGCTCTTAAATCGCTTATTTCTAAATCGCTTATTTCAGGCACTAGAAAACTTCTTTTAGACAGTCCTTTATGTTCTTTATTCCAATTTGCTAAAAGAGTTTTCAGATTTTTTAAACTTTTGCCTACAATTTCGTTAACACTCGAACTCGCATCAACAATTTTTTTAAGTTCAGTTATTTCATCAAATGTAACATAATTCGGCCCTTTATTTTTAAGCTTACAGATCAGTGAATATACACTTTGTATATAGTCATATTTGTCAGCTTCAATTAAGGTCGAGTCACTAATAGCAATAAGTCTATAATTTCTTGGTTCAAATGACTTTTTTAGATTATTTACACCTTCACTTGTGAGATTGACAATCTCATGTCTAGGTCTTGTTTTTTTATCATATAGAGGATCATTTTCATCATATAGAGGATCATTTTCATCATATAGAGGATCATATAGACTGGTATCTTGGTTAATAAGTAGATAAACCTTCTCTTGTGGCTTTTCTTCTTCTGATAAAGGATCACTGCCTCTCATTTTTTTAATTCTCTTTTTTTGTTACGCTTCCTTTCGGTTAATTATCCATTTTTGAGCATTTTATATACAAATAATTAAAAAAATATTAAATTGGTAATTTTTTTATCAAAAAAAAAGACTTTTTTCATTATTTTTTTCCGCACGTCGTCTGTTTATTAATGTTTTCTTGGTCTTTGCTTATGGTTTTCTTTAGATTGGCTTAGGGTTTTCTTATAGGAAGGATTCGGTATTCCCTATCTCTATTTCCAAGCAAATTAAGATTCATGGTCTATAATGAGTTATGTCATAAAGAAATAGATTGGAGTAAGGCGATGAAACAAATATTAATCAAATTAGCAGCTCTAGGTTTGCTATTCAGTGTTGTGAGCACCTACGCTTGTGATACTTGTGGCTGTAAAATAGCCAGGGAGTCTATCAATGTCAATGATGTAGAAGGCAAAGGCAAAAACCATTATGGTGTTCCAGTGATTAGCGAGAAAAGCAAGGACGAGAAAATGAACGCAGGAGACAATGATGGTGATGTCGGAGCTGTCTTCGGAGGATGAGTGCTAGCTTGATCCGTTATGCCTCTTGAAAATTTCCGAGTATACTAGTACTCGGAAATTACTTGGGTAATTGGATCTTTAAAATTCATTTTTTTAACTTTCTAATGCAGCGTTGTTTTTCTCCAAAATGCCTTCTATGATCGCCTTAAGGCCCTCTTCATCCTCAAACTCAAATGATATTGTTACTTTTCTTTTTTGGCCGCCCTGCTCTTTTTGAACTATCACTTTATCTCTGTTTTTAAGCCATCAACGATCTCTACCCCGCCCTTTTTCATGGGCTTTTTGGATATTTTTAAGATGATTGAACGTTGTTAATGATTGTTTTTTAATGGTCTCCATCAGCTTAGGATTAGTTGCCACTTTTCCTAACAATGATCGGTACTCACGATTTAGTCGTTGCTTACTGCTGGAACTCGATTTTTTTAATCATTCATAATCAGAGTTATCAGGTTTGGTATCTATTCGGCGAGCTAATGATATCAGCTCTTGGCTCATTTACTCGAGTATTTTCGTCGTGAATATTTGATATGGCAATCTTAGAGATTCTATCTGCTAAATGGCTTCCTTTTTCAGATCGCGAATACAATAACCCATAAAGAGACTTTTTGCTCGGTGTTTTGAGAGCTTCCAATAGTTTCTGAAAGTTTTCACTAGTCGATATTTTAATGAAATCTTTCACAGCAGTCTTCACGGTATCTGCCTTATCTTTGTCTATGACAGACATTCTAGAAATATACTTTTCAACGTCACCGAACATGTTTAAATAATGATTAAAAGTACTGATTTTTAACTGATGGAAATTTTTTATTTCATCCTTGGTTATACCAAAATAAGCGAATTTTTCTACTAACTGTTTATACTCGGTTCCCAAAGCTAAATCCATTGCAATTGCCTTGCATTTTTCGTCGGCTTGATTTGTTGTTAAATTATCTATTTCACCCATAGCAACATCAGGACTCTTTTCCTGGTCAACTAATAGCAGTCTTAGGAGTCTCATATGGCATACACTAGTAAGCCAGCTTTTATCATGAATATGTTCACGGGTAAGTCCATGCGCGCTAAACATTACTAATGCATCGACATGAGCATCGTCTAATCCAGCTACATCGCCATGACGCAGACCATATAGCACAGCTAAGGCTTGACGTTCTGTCAGCCCCCTAATTTCATTCATAGCAATATTAGGCTTCATTTCGTCCTGAACTATCTTTTTTATTAGGAGTTTTATATGGGATCGACTAGTAAACCAGTCTTGACCATCGAGGTCGTCACGAGTAATGCCATGCGCTTTTAACTGAATTAATGCAAGGATATGGAAATAGTATAATCCACCTACATCTGAAGGAAGCAGACCATATAGAACACCGAAGGCCTCATCTTGTGTTAAATTACTACAAGCATCCTGAGCGTCAGTTTCTGACCAATTACGTTCAACAAGTGCACGTTGTGCTCTTTCTTGTGGAGTTGGACCTGGTGCTGACGCATAAATAAAGTTGCGCTGATTTTGTTGAGCTTCCGGTAAATCTAACTCCTTGCGCCATCGCCAACTTGAGAAGCAAATTGAGTCTCTTATCTCTCTTGCTTGTTTTTGTTTCGTTACAGTTTCTTCATGACCTTTACTGAGAGCAAGAATTCCTTCTTTAATGATTTTTGTGACATATTTTTTAAACTCGACTTCATTAATATCACCTAAAACAGAAAAATAATGGTCTAATGCTTTTTTCGTTCCATTGTCACCATACTTTACTTCGTTATTATAACAAAGATCATTGATGACTTTTAACGCACGAATGAAATCAATATTAGCTGTTTTTTCTATTGATTGATCAGCTAAATTTGGATTATAAAGCTTATTGAGTGATTCGTTAAAGGTTGCGCAAGGTTGGTCAATCGCTCGTTCTAGGTAAAGTATTTTAGTTCCCAAATCAAAAGCTTTATTATCTCTAATAGTTTCAAAATGACATCCATCAATAGCAATTAAGCTATCCAGTAATGCATTTTGACTATTATTTGGCATTCTTTTTATCCAGTATCTTGTGAGCATTCTTAGCGTGTCGTTGGGACGCTGACAGAATCAATATCTACTAATTGATATGAATTGACAATTTTTCTATTGCGCTTCCTCTTATATTCGTTTCAAAAGGATGCGGCATTCCAAACTCCAACTTAATTCTTTTTATTATGCTTTCGTTTGGTTAATTATCTATTTATGAGCATCTTATATATAAATAATTAAAAAAATATTAAATTGATAATTTTTTCGTCAAAAAAAAGGCTTTTTTCATTATTTTTTTCCGCACGTCGTCTGTTTATTAATGTTTTATTTTTGGCCGCCCTGCTCATCTTGAACTTTAACTTTAAAGTTTCTATTCGTAGTTTCTCTTAATTGTGATAGATGAGATGAATACTTTTCGGGTGTAAAGAATAGACCTTTGATTATGTTAAGTTGGGTCTATCTAAATTCTACAACTCGTTGCTTTTTGATTAAGGTGTTTGTTGATGACAACCACTAATCTTTCATGTGTTGTTTTACCAAAATTTTTTTTATCACGCATATAATCACGAAGTTTTTCATATTTAGAGCGATTATCTCCAGTGTCCGCTGGAAATAAGGTTCTATTAAATCCGGATGAGGTTTTGCTTTCTGCATTAGAAAGTGCCTTTTTTAATTCTTTGCTAGATTTTGATTTCACGGGTAATTCTTTTAATGCTTCAACGACAGCGTTAATTAGATTATCATCGAGTTGCTCATTTTCCAAAGCATTAAGGCAATTTAGTGAACCTTGCAGATCCTCGACTTTTCGAGATACTGCATCCGAGGAACTTTTAACTAGAGAGGAGATACCACCCAAAAACCCACCAACTAAACCTCCACCTATAGCGCCGCCAAGTCCCAGGACACCAGCAACAACATTTGCAGGAAGTTTAACAATTAAGAGCTCATCATTTACCGATTTAGTAATCCATACGGCTGGGTAAATGGAAGCGCCGACTCCGTATTCAAAGCCATTTGTAGTCATGTTTACGGCTGCATTTGTAAATATATTCACTACGCTTTTGCTTGCATCCGTAATTTTATTATTCATTATTTTAAGATTATCCGTAGAAAATAGAGCTCTATCACACTCTTCTTTCCTGCGGTCTTGACGTACCCCAACTGTCTTGTTACAAGTTGACAATAATTCATTATCACCACAAGATGAATCTGATATTCGACTTATTGCAGAACAGTTAGAATTTTTTCTTTCATATTCTTCAGACAACATAAATAAACTCCAGCCTAATACTTTTTATTATGCTTACGTTCGGATAATTATCCATATATGAGAATCTTATATATAAATAATTAAAAAAATATTAAATTGATAATTTTTTTGTCAAAAAAAAGACTTTTTTCATTAATTTTTTTCGCACGTTGTCTGTTTATTAATGTTTTCTTGGTGTTTGCTTATGGTTTTCTTTAGATTGGCTTAGGGTTTTCTTATAGGAAGGATTCGATATTCTTTATCTCTATTTCAAGCAAATGAAGATTCATGGTCTATAATGAGTTATGCAATTATGATTAGAGTAAAATAATGAAACAGCTATTAATCAAATTAGCATCTCTAGGTTTGCTATTGAGTGTTGTGAGCACGTACGCTTGTGATACTTGTAGCTGTAACCATAAACCTGGTGAGCATTTCAAAGCCTGGGAAACAAGCAACGCAGGAAAAGATAACAAACAACCGCAAGACGCTAAGCGTGTTCCTGCCTTTAATGAAGAAGGCAAAGAACCAAGAACACGTCGTATATGGCTTGATGAAGAACATAATTCTGACGTAAGCGAAGAAGGTAAAAAACTTCCTCTAGGTCCAGTCGTCAGGTGACAATCTGTATACGAGAACTTTATGATTTTTAAGTATTACAAAGGAAGAGAAAGAGAGAGACAATCGCTATTCTTTAAAATATTGGTTAATGACCCAAACTTTTAGTTGGCTGACCATTGTTAAGAAGTGGTGCGATATCTTTATTGATTCTGTCTGCTAAATGGCTTCCTCTTTCTGAAAATACACAGGAGAATCTAATAATATAAAAAAATGGATGTGTTAGCTCACTTTTCTTTTTGAGACTCTTGATTAGTTTATTTAAATTACCATTATCTGGCTGCAAAATAAAATTTTTCACATTTTTTTTAATTTTATTTGCCTTATCTTCGTCTATCCATGTTTTCATTTTATCCATATACTCTTTAAGATCATTGAACAAGTTTAGATGTTGACTAAATTTTTCAAGTCTACTTTCAGAGAAAGTTTGTATCTGTTCAAAGGTTAACTCAAAAACACCAAAGTTTTTTAATATTTCTTTGTATTTATTGTATATTTTAAGATCATCCACAGATAAATTCTCTATCTGACTATGCGATGCCCCAAGCTTAGCAAGTACATTATATGTCTTGAAATCATCTATCACCTCCATTAATTCTGCAGGGGCTTGCAAAGGTTGGTCGAAACATAATCCAGTAAATTCTTCTGAAACGACCACGTCAGATTGATATGGGTCGACAATTGGCAAAGTACCTGTATTCTCGGAGCTATCTACTATATTTGCCACTGGTATCACTGGTATATTGTCAAATTCTATTTCTGTATCTTCTGTGCCTCTCATAAAATTTCCAAACCCTTCATAGTAATACAAATATTAATAATTATTTCATATGATACATATGATTAATTAAACAAATATTAAATTGATGATTTTTTTGTCAAAAAAAAGACTTTTTTCATTATTTTTTTCCGCACGTTGTCTGTTTATTAATGTTTTCTTGGTCTTTGCTTATGGTTTTCTTATAGGAAGGATTCGGTATTCCCTATCTCTATTTTCAAGCAAATGAAGATTCATGGTCTATAATGAGTTATGTCATAAAGAAATAGATTGGAGTAAGGCCATGAAACAGATATTAATCACACTTGTAGCAGTTGTGCTGGGTATTGCAGCTATGACTAGTTATGCAGCGAAGGCTTGCTACAAAAATCCGACATGCAGTGGTTATAGATATACTAATTCTTGTAACGAGATACCTGGTTGCATATGGTTCAATGCAGTGTGCTGGAATGCTATGTGCACTAATAAAATGAAAAATGGTCGCAATCCATGTGAGTGATATTAAAAGTCTAAAAGAATCGATTGAACCTTTGATCAGTCGATTTTTTTCTCTCAAGTTATAGTGCTAACTTCATCCGTTGCATTATCATTGGATCTTTATCGAACCGTATTACTATTCAAAATGCCTTCTATGATTGCCTCAAGGCCCTCTTCATCCTCTCATTGCGAGAAAGCTGAAGATTATGAAGAATTATTACCTTGGAATATTGATCTCGTAAAAGTGACAACGAAAAATCAATAGCTTGCGCTCTTTAATAATTTAAATTATGACGCTCACTTTTAAATCGTTTTTTCGAATCTCGCTAATATTTTGTTAAGCAATCCCTGATATAATGGGCGCATTATTGACGATGCAAGGATAGCTTTATTCTTTGAGAGATTATTTATGCCATCATTACCAAGAATTCAAAATGACCAGCTCTTACAGTTAACACTCTTTCCGAAACAAGCCCTTGAAATACCTGATGTCCGTAGGATGTTTATCGAAGAACAAATCACTTTCGACCAGCTCTTACAGTTAACATTCTTTCCGAAACAAGCCCTTGAAATACCTGAAGTCCGTAGGATGTTGATCGAAGAACAAATCACTTTCGACCAGC
>CACNSC010000024.1 GCA_902623005.1 uncultured Coxiella sp. | reverse complement strand
AGCGATGACCTCAGTTACGGTTCAGATGGCATTAAAAGCAACGACCATATCGGTCCATTTTTTGGCGTCGGTGCTAGCTATTCAATCAAGAACAACTGGTATGCCAAGATTGAATACGATCGCGCCTCAGGTCAAGCCGACCACCAAAGTGATGAGTATGCACCCAATCCTAACATTATAGTTGCCGGCCTAGGTTACTCGTTCGGTTAAAATCAACTCGGTTATCTCGGACAGACCATCGTCTGTCCGTGTGATTATTCAAACTGCCAAACATGTAATGCCTCATAGCGCGCCCCCGTTGAATGGCCCATCGATCGATACAGTCTTAATCCATCAATGCTAACCGGCTGCTGATTCAAATCGATAGTTTGCAAAGGCAATGCTGGCTTCGGCAATCGTGCTAACGTAATGTGAGGTCGATAAGCGCGTTTTTCAATTGGCATCGACAAACTCACCAGCCCAGCTGAAGTGATTCGATGCAATGCCATTAACTCATTGTTGCACTCCAACACCACAGCAAGCACCTTCGGACTTTCTGCTGGAAAGCATTCAATACTCTTAGCAGATAACACCATTTTAGTAAGCTGTAGGGTTTTTAGATAGTGACTGACAGTGTCTACCACTTCGATTGAACCTTGATGAGTTAATGGTCCAAGAAAATGAAGCGTTACGTGGCCATCCTCCGGATGCGTCCAACGTGGTAGGATCAAATCTGACGCAAGATGTTGCCTTAGTTTAGCCTGCCAATGATTGATATCTGCAGAACTCACAGTAAGACCGATAAAATGTCGTCTAGGTGTTGCATCTATCATCAATCATCCTCCCTAGATAGTTCGAAGTTTTTGCAATCAACCTCTATTGACACTATAGATGCACAGTGAAAAGATGAGCCATGATCGCACAAGCATACATTATCATCGTTTTATTAGTGTGTACCATGGGCCTCTTTATATGGGGTAAATGGCGATATGACGTTGTTGCATTAATGGCATTAAGTCTCGCCGTGGTCTTTAAAGCCGTTCCGTTTCATACCGTGTATGACGGGTTGAGCAATCCGGCAGTCATTACTGTTGCGTGTGTAATGATCCTGTCAAATATCGTTAGCCAGTCCTTGGCATTGCAACACTTACTACAGTTTGTCGATCGCCTAGCGTCCCATCAAATACTTTATATCTCGTCACTAGCGCTGGTAACCGCATTATTATCCAGCTTTATGAATAACGTCGGTGCACTTGCCATCATGATGCCGATTGCAATTCAATCAGCACGTCGTTCGCAAATTTCGCCAGCACTGGTATTGATGCCAATTGCATTGGGTTCAGCATTAGGTGGTTTAACAACATTAATTGGCACACCACCTAACTTACTGATCTCGAGCTTCAGAGAGCAAGCCATCGGCCAACCTTTCAATCTATTCTCGTTTACCAAGGTAGGCCTACCCGTAGCGATTGCTGGACTAATCTATGTCGGCTGTGTTAGCTGGCGATTGATCCCAAAATGTCTGAATAACAGTCGAACAGGCACCCTGTATGAGATCAAAGACTATCTAGCTGAAGTCATGGTATCACCGGACTCACCACTCATAGGAATGACTATCGAAGAACAAAATCATGATCAAGAGCACGGCATTGTTATTGTTGGCATTATTCCTGCCGGAACTAGCGGTTTCTTGCGCGATAGACAATTAACCATACACGTTGGTGATACCCTAATTATACAAACCAGCATGAGCACACTCACGACCATTGGCCAGGTACTTAAACTAACCTGGCTGCAAGATGCAAACCTAACACCATACCATTCATCTGAGGATGAACTCTCACTTCTAGAAGTTGTAGTTACTGAATCCTCTCGCATTGACGGTCGTCGATTAGCAGACCTCCAATTACCTGTGCGCTTTCGTACTCAACTAGTCGCCATCTCACGCCATGGTCGTATTGTCACCAGTGCATTATCCTCTCTGGTCTGTCGCGCGGGTGATGTTCTACTGATCTATGCCACCGATGCATCACTGCAAGATGTTCTACGTCGCCTCAAGCTACTACCCCTAGAACAGCGTGACCTAAATTATATTTCCAATAAAAAAGCTAATCTTGGGATCTTGTTTTTCTTAATTGCTATTATTATTGCTGCCATTCAACTCACACCAGTTGTCATTGCCTTTAGTGCAGCAGTTTTATTGTGCATGGCTTGTCGAGTGATACCCGTTAGATACTACTACGAGAACGTTAATTGGTCTGTCATTGTATTATTGGCCGCAATGATCCCATTGGGTGAGTCCCTACAATCAACTGGCGGGACTGCTTTAATCACGCATGCCATTTTACATAACAGTCATCATGCTTCGCCTTTAATCAGCATAATGATTATCATGATTATCACCATGACACTCTCCGACGTAATTAACAATGCAGCCACCGCTATCGTTATGGCACCCATTGCAATTAATTTCTCGCAAGCCTTACAATTTAAACCGGATGCTTTTTTGATGGCAGTCGCAATTGGTGCTTCTTGTGCTTTTCTAACGCCGATTGGTCATCAAAACAATACGATTATCATGGAGCCTGGTGGTTATCGCTTTGGTGATTATGCACGTGTTGGCTTTTTACTCCAGTTAATTGTACTGATTGTTAGCGCACCCATGATTGTTTGGTTATGGCCAGTGCAATAAGTTCATGACTTAAATCTAACTTACATCCAACACAAACGCCTCAATTAATCTCACAATCTCTTCAAAATAAGGCGAATCCATCATTGAGAGATGGTCAGTTGCAATATCGTGCACCACTAAGTTTGATAACACATCACTCCAACCATTAGCAGAGTCTGAAAACAAACGTTGATAGACATCTAATACTTGATTCACTCGACTTGATTGAGTATCAGCAATCCCATTTGAGCGAATTAACATGCACGGAATATCTAACCGTGTCGGTGTATGTTGCCTTAATAATGTTCTTTCTAATGCGCTCAGCTGACTGAGTTTTTCCAAGGTAGTACAATCATGAGCACCGGTTAATGTTTGTAATACCTCATTCATCACATCATCGTTCCACAGGTAATTCATCATGTGATGTTGCTTTAGCGATAAATGATTCGAATCAATTAAGACACACCCATGAACCTGACCACCAGAGGCAATGATACGATGTGCAATCTCAACTGCAATCACACCACCCAATGACCAACCTAGAAGAATACAGGGATCCTGATCTACCAGGATTCGAATGGCTTGCGAATAATGATTAGCTAATTGCTCAATTGAGCATAAAGGATCATCTAAATGATATAGATTATAAGAATCGAATAAAAACGTCGTTTGTTGTGGTGAAAAGGCTCTAGCCAAACACTCACATTGTGACAAGGCACCACCCACTGCTGGATGTATCATAAAAAAGGGTAAGCAAGTTTGATTAGGATGCACACAGACAATGGGGGCTTGATATCTATCAATCGCCTGATGAAGCTTTACGCTGCTATCATGATCAATCAGAGTAATTTTGCTGTCATTGATGAGCTGCTGAATCGTCATGTGAGACAGACGATGCTTAGGATCTATCGCTAGACCTTGCTCTTTAGCCATCCAGATACACTTGAGCGCATCCAAAGAATCACCACCTAAGCTTGAAAAAGTTTGATTAACCCCAACCGACTCTTGATTCAAGACTTGGCACCATAATTGAGCCCATGCCTGCTCAGAAGCTGTCTGTGCTAGTTGTGGCGGACTGCTAGAAACATCATCACACATTGCTAACAACCGTTGACGATCAACTTTACCATTCGATGTTAACGGTAATGCATTTAACTGAACAAACCGACCCGGTATCATCGTCTCAGGAAGGACACGATGTAATTCAGCCATTAGATCGTTTTCTGTCAACCGATTATTCGCAACAAAAAATGCGATTATTTGTGATTTATGCTGATAAGCAGAAACAGATCGGTATTTTATCAGCACTTCAGCTTGCACCACATCTTGCAATGCTAGTAAGTGGTATTGAATTTCTCGCAATTCAATCCGATTCCCGTGTAGCTTAATGCGATCATCAAGACGACCCACATACTCAATGTCACCATTTTCACGCCGTCGAACCAAGTCACCGGTTTTTAACAATTTTGAATACAACTGACTAGATGAATGCTTAACAAAGGAATTTTCTAAAAAGCTCGATTGCGTTTGTGAAGCACTGCCCCAATAGCCCAAGGCCAATGGCAATCCAGAAATAAACAATTCTCCTACCACGCCTGCTGGCGTTGGCATGAGCATCGCATCTAAAATATAAAGCTGCGTATTCCAGATTGGCCGACCCAAGGTGATGCGATGAGGATCCATTATCGAGTCAGTGCGATCATAACATTTTGCAACGCATGCAGAGGCCTCTGTTTGACCGTACCAAACATCAACCTGTTGCAGATTGGGAAAATAGTTAAATAGGTCTTGTACACAACCTGGCGCTACTGACTCACTGCCACAGAACAGCTTTTTTAGACTGTCGTATTGCTGTTTGTGCGCTCGCATGTAGTCGAGAAATAATTGCAGTTGTGAAGCCACCATGTATATATGACTGACCGCGTGATTGTGGAAATCATCTAACCAATGGCGTGGTGACTGACAATCACCAATGAGTAATCTTGCACCGGCAAGCAAACTGTAGAAGATCTGATGACGCGATGCTGAGAAACAGTGATTCAAGGTCAACATCACCGTATCACCAGAGGTGCAAGCATGACGATCAAGCATCCAGGCTATTTGATTAATCACACTCTCATCGGGGATAGCTACAAATTTTGGCTCAGATGTCGTACCAGAAGTCGCATAAAGCGCGAGCAGACCGCCATCATGAGTGTTTGGTAAAGCCTGCTGAATCGATTCTTCATGCATGGAATCTTCGATATTTAAAATAAAACCCTTCAAGTAATCCAGATCCTGCAACCAAGATCGGATGTTTGCTTGATGGACGTTATTGGTGACAACACCTGCTGGATCGATAACTCGTAATGCATTGATAATACGCTGCTGCGGCCATGACATATCAATCATAACGTAGGGTTGATTAATCCTCATTACAGCCAACATCACAATAATCACATCAATTCCTCGAGTCAGGCACAATGCGATCGGTAGAGAGGATGGTTTGTTTATAGAATCGTTAGATACCTGATAACTAAGAATTCGACACGCCATAATATCCACTTGTTGCCCTAGCTCCGAGTAAGTTAGTGACCTATCTTGGTCCTGTATGGCGATGCTTTCCCGTGAGCTCACAAACTGATGTTTTAATGCCACAAACAGAGACTGGCTAGCTGGCAGTGGGTCATTAGTATTTAATCCAGCATCAAGAAACTGCTGGTGTTGTTTGTTCGATAATAGACTGATTGTATTGAGCGGCGTATACGTTGAATCCATACATGAACGTAAACATTGCTGATAGCACGCTGGTAGTGATCTCACCAACTCTTGATCAACGAAACGCTTATCATACAGGATGATACCCTCATAGTGCGTCACAGCGTCGATATAAAATAATTGAATATGATTATTCGCTAGCACTCGATTACCGTCTTTTGCAACGGCACTGATTCCATCAAAAGTGACTGGTTGACGGTAATTACCGCTTGCATTAGAAAATCCAACATTAAACTTTGCCGGTTTTATATCGTCTTTGATTAACCACAGTGGATAATCCTGTGCCGAACATGCACGCATTTCTTTAACATAGAGCATCACGTTGTTACAGATATCTGCAAATGTCTCACCATTGGAGAAATCTATCGGCATTAATAGTCGATTAACTTGACTACCTATTGCCATTTCAGACTGTCCAACAGCGTAAGGATAGGAAACAACACAATAAGATTGATTGGCAAAACGAGCGATCACTATCGCCCAAGTGATCATTAAGATATTAAAACTCGATAACTTGTGTTTAAGCTGACAGGAGTCAATTGGATCACGTTCGATAATAAACGTATGCTTACCCAACTGATCATTAGAGAGATTATGCGACGATTGTAAAAGCGGTAGATTAAATTGGGTCTGGGAATACTCAGGTAGCAAATACGATTGCCAAAAATTAATAATTTTTGTCTGATCTAATTGATCGATTTTCTGCTGTAAATCATGATTAACTTGAATAATCATCTGATTCAGTAAATCACTAGGCCGTATACTCACGGCGTTGTTATAGTAGTTTGAGAGATCATTGATCAACGCCACTGTTGAGCGACCATCCAGAACGATATGATGCACCGTGAAAATTAGACGATAATGATTTTTTTCATACTCAATAAGGCCAAAACGACACAGTGGACCCTCTGCTAAGTCAAAGGGTTGCATAATGTATCGATTCAGCTGCTCTAGCTTATCAAATACCTGCAACTCAATCGAACATGCATTCATATTCCAGACGCATTGATTATTGCACTCAATCACACAACTGGAAAATAAGGGGTTAGACGCGATTAATAAATCAATAGCTCGCTGCAAACGTGAAGCATCCAATCGGCCTTTCAAATCTTGATCAAAAATAAGATGGTAATCTAATCGTGACGGTTGTAGCTGGTGCTCAAGCCAAAAAATTATAGAGTACGGCGATAGTGGAATTCTATCCAATGCAGCATCCTTCGAATTTACGATTAAATCAGACTAGCACAACATTATTAAAGCAACTAATGCTGCGACTATCGGAGAAGTTTTTAACAGCATACGCTTTATCAAAAAGGCAGATGCCGAAAATCATTCAAAAGCATAAAAATATGTTCAATATGTAGCCAATGAAATGGCTTTTTTAGATCAGGTATTGTCATATTTTCAAGCGATGATTAAGATAACTAACATCTCAAACGGTAAAAGGATTTACTGGTGTTACCTCCCTCAGATTCAGTCGTATTATTGTCACGGATTCAGTTCGCTTTTACCGCTATGTTTCATTTTTTGTTTGTGCCTCTAACATTGGGCTTAACTTGGGTTGTGTTCATCATGGAAGCCGCTTATGTCCGCAGTGGTAAGGT
The DNA here is from genome assembly GCA_902623005.1 of uncultured Coxiella sp. Taxonomy (GTDB): domain Bacteria; phylum Pseudomonadota; class Gammaproteobacteria; order Coxiellales; family Coxiellaceae; genus UBA9148. Next base: position 5,007 of record CACNSC010000024.1, on the reverse strand, counting down.
TATTTACCGCGACATGACAAAGTTCTGGGCTAAACTACTGGCGATCAACTTTGCGATGGGTGTTGTGACTGGCGTAACCATGGAATTTGAGTTCGGTACCAATTGGGCTTATTTTTCACGCATGATTGGCGGTAGCTTTGCACCTATTCTCGCAATTGAGGGCATCACTGCATTTATGCTTGAAGCCACCATGTTCGGCCTGTTCTTTTTTACCTGGAATAAAATCAGTAAAGCGGCCCATTTAACCGTTACATTCTTTATGGCATTAGGCGCTAGTCTTTCCATTGTTAATATCATTGCTGCGAACAGCTGGATGCAACATCCAACACCCGGCTCAACTTTTGACTTTGCTAGCATGACCATGAACATCAACAGTATTGTGGGACTTTATCTCAGTCAATTGGCGCAAATTCGGGTTGCTCATGTTGCTAATGCCGGTTATGTCACAGGTTCGATGTTTGTACTTGGAATCAGTGCTTATTATTTACTCAAGAATCGTGATGTGGAATTTGCTAAACGCTCTATGGGTATCGGCGCTGCTTTTGGATTTTGTTGTGTGATTGCTGCTGCATTTTATGGTGATGCCAATGGTCTAATCGTTAGCAAACTGGAACCTGAGAAAATGGCGGCGATTGAAGCGCAATGGTACACGCAAAAACCGCCAGCAGCATGGACTGTTGTTGCTCTACCAGACCAAGAAGAAGAGACCAATCACTATGCTCTCACCATTCCTTATGCACTCAGTATCATTGCTGACCATTCTTTGAAAGGTACAGTCACCGGAATGCAACAAATCATGGATGGCTATAGACCACGTGTTGTCAGCGGCATGGTCGCTTACAACGCTTTGCAAAATATTCGCAAAGGGATCGACGTTGAAAAAAATACGACGATCTTTAATCAACATCGTGACGATTTAGGATTTGGCTTCATTGCCAAACACGTGGCACCTGATGCAACAGTAGCCACACCGGATATCGTCGACAAGGCAGTTAAAAAAGCCATTCCGAATGTTGCAATTTCTTTCTGGGCTTTCCGCCTGATGATTGGCTTCTGGGGTATAATGATGATCGTATTCATCAGCGCTTTGGTCATATCACTGCGTGGCAAACACAACCATTATCGCTTCTTTCTTTGGATTGCACTATTCGCTATTCCGTTACCATTTCTCGCTGCAGAGTGTGGGTGGGTATTAGCAGAAAATGGCCGTCAACCCTGGGTAATTCACTATGTCTTACCGACTTTCATGGGTGCATCATCAGTTGATATTGGCACAATCTCGGGTAGTCTCTTCTCCTTCATTGGATTTTATATCACTCTATTTATTCTGGAGATAACACTAATGACTAAGTACGCACGTAAAGGACCCAGCTGCTTAGGCACCAACCGTTATCACTATGAAACCCAACAAACTTAGTCATCCGCCAGGGAGGTCGATGCCATGTTAGAATTTTATATCTTAAAAATTATTTGGTGGGCTGTCATTGGCGTCATCTTGATGATTTATGCGTCTACAGCAGGTTTTGATTTAGGCGTCACCATGATAATGCCATTTCTCCGCAAAGAAATTGATCGACGAGTTGCACTGAATGCCAGTGCACCCACCTGGGATGGCAATCAAACTTGGCTTGTGTTTGCAGGCGGCGCTCTCTTTGTGGTTTGGCCTTTAGTCTACAGCACAGCTTTTTCTGGTATGTACTTCGCTATGTTTGCTATTGTTTGGGGGTTCTTCTTGCGACCACCTGGCTATGATTACCGCAGCAAAATTGATCATTGGTTATGGCGCCGATTTTGGGATTGGGGCTTATTTGTTAGCTCAGTAATCCCTGTATTTATTTTTGGTCTCGCTTTCGGGAACTGTTTTCACGGCTACCCAATTTATTTTGATACTATCACCATGCGATCTTACTACGCCGGTGGATTTGGATCACTTTTCAACCCCATTGGCATCTATTCAGGCTGTATGTCATTGTTGATGATTGTCATGCACGGCTTTGCCTACCTTATCAGAAGAACTGAGGCGCCCTTGCGTAACACGGCGCGGATTGGGCACGCCATCAGCACCGTACTTATGATTACCATGTTCATCATGGCTGGCTACTTTGTATTTCACATCAAGGGGTACACCCTGGTTTCATCACCAGTTGATCCGCGTAATGTACCGTTTGACAATGTTGTTACCTCTGGACCTGGCGCGTGGTTCAAGTCATTTGCCCCCTACCCGTGGAAACGTTACGCACCAGGATTAATGATACTGGGCTCTTTAGTTGCTTTATGGGCTAACTGCTTCAGATGGTACGCTACCTGTTTTTGGGGAAGTGTGTTATGCGTGTGCGGCACCGTTGGAACAGCCGGCTCTGTGTTATTCCCTTTCTTAATGCCATCCAGCGTAAAACCAAACCAAAGTATTACGGTATGGAACGGTGTATCAACACAATATGCCCTTAATGCCATGCTCTACGTTGGTCTTGTCATTCTTGTCATTATTCTGACTTATAAGATCTTTGCCTACTGGAGTGTGTGGCATGACAAGAAAACTATCTCACGTGACGATGTTTTAGAAAACGAACATACTTTTTATTAGGAAATCAAATCCATGACCTACATCATTTTAGTCTGTATTTTACTGGTTGGCATCTTATTCAGCTTCTTCGTCGATGCCATCATCGATAAAAAAATCACCAAACAACACCAAGCTGATTATGATAACACTTCGACTGAATAAAGCCTTCTCATCCATGCGTTTTGGCTTGGAACTTTTCATGGTTGTTGCTATTAAAGCAGCATTCATTATGGTGATATGGAAATTATTTTTTACTCACCCCATTGAAGATAACCTAACTGTGAATTCCTACCAGGAGCATTTTTTTGGTAAAGCCCACTCAAGCCACAGCTCAGCAAAACCTCGACACACATCGCCAGTCGATAAGCCTTAACTGACCTGAATCATCCCTAGCCACGATGACCACGATGTGATTTAATCGCCCATCATTATTTCTGGACGACGAGATACGCACATGAAACCATCGTTTCTACTCACCTTTGAAGCACCCGATCAGCCCGGTATCCAAGCACAAACTGCAACTTTACTGAACGATTATCAAGCGACATTAATCGATGTGGCCTCATTTTCAGACCCCGACACGCAACGTTTTTTTTCTCGGATTGAATTTCAGTGGACCATTGATGACACCCCACTGAGTCACTTCGAAGACGACTGGAAGATTCTTGCGCAGTCATTGCAGCTCACCTGGCAACTGAAGCCTTTAGAACAAAAAATGCGTACATTAATCGCCGTCTCAAAAGAAGGCCATTGCCTCAATGACTTACTCTACCGCGCCAAGTACCGCAATCTGCCAATTGATATTGTTGGCGTCGTGTCCAATCATGAAAACTTTCGTGGATTAGTCGAACACTATCAATTGCCCTTTCACCACCTACCAATCCCATCGCCGGAGCATAAGCACACACAAGAGCAAGCGATTCAATGCATTGCCGATGAAGCAGAGGTTGAGCTCATGGTTTTGGCGCGTTACATGCAGATTCTATCACCTTCATTTTCAGAACATTGGCACGGTCGATGCATCAACATTCACCACAGCTTTCTACCGAGCTTCAAAGGCGCGCACCCCTATCAGCGCGCATTCGAACGTGGCGTAAAGATGATTGGAGCAACAGCGCATTATGTGACTGCCGACCTTGACGAGGGACCCATTATTGAGCAGCGAACTGATGCAATCACGCACAAACAAACCCCTGCTGATCTTCGTAATAAGGGTAGAGACATCGAGTCTATCGTGCTCGCACATGCAGTCCGCTGGCATGCCGAGCGTCGTATTTTCCTGGCTGGCCACAAGACGATAATTTTCAAATAGTAGTCATACACTTGATATTGAGTCTTTATACTATGACATCGATGGGCCGTTGGTTTTATGCATCAATAGGCTAATCAATCCCAGCACTAACAACACCAGCAAGACAATCGGCAACGCTAATGACGAGATCACGGTATAACCTATACCACTGAGCGTTAACACCACACTGCTGACGATCAATGCCATGGCATTGAGTAATGAGGCTGCCATCGCAGGATCGCGAGCTTCTTTTAATGCCGACATGGCTGTATTCGGAATAATGATGGCTGCGGCAAAAAACAAAAGAAATGCTGGTGCTAATAGTGAGACGCCATTAATCCATTTGGCGAGAAAGCTAACTAACATAACCAACCCACTCAATCCAGCGATTGCGAAAGCCACAAGTTGTAAACGAGATGCTGAAATTCGTTCAGCCAAACGTGCACTAACAACAGCACCACATAGTAAACCCAGACTTGGAATAATGGCTAACTCACCAAAGGTTTGAGGCGAGATATGTAATTGTTCAACTGCAATCAATGGACTAATGCCATTAAACACATAAGTGATTGCTGTTGCTGACATCATCACGACAACTAACGTCATGAAACGAAAATGTAATAAACCTAAACCATAGTGCTTGATCAAAGCACCCAAGTGTAGCGAGATTGGCTGACCTTGATACGTTTCTGGCAGGAGTAACACCACTAACATCACCAACATTAGCAGAATAGGCATGACCATAAAAATACTGATCAAACCCAGATGCGTTGCTAAGGTACCGCCCAAAGCCATGGCTAGAGCCGGCGTAAAAGAGAAAAACATCACTATTATTGAGTATTTTTTTCGTGCCTGAACCGCATCATTGGTCTCATTTAACATGATCATACCAATCACTAAACCAGCACTCGCCCCAATGCCGGCAATTAGACGCCCCACCATGACGAGTGGTAATGCATGGACTGCAAAACCCAAAAGCGATAACAGCATACCAAACCCTGCCGCACAAAAACCCATCATCAATCCGGGCTTGCGGCCAAAGCGGTTTGATAATGGGCCATACAGCAGCGGGCCGATACCGTATCCCAACAAGTACCACGATAAAATACCCTCTACGCGTGATGCACTAGCATGAAACCATTGCGCCATTGCC
>CACNSC010000023.1 GCA_902623005.1 uncultured Coxiella sp. | reverse complement strand
TAATTGGAGACGGATCATTCCAGATGACAGCACAAGAACTTTCAACAATGATACGATATGAACTGAATCCAATAATAATTCTCATGAATAACAACTCATATGGAATCGAAGTTCAAATACATGATGGCCCTTATAATGAAATCAATGATTGGAAATATGCGGAACTAGTTGAGGTATTTAGGGGCCAGAATGAAAGAGCAAATTCGAAAGTTGTGAAAACAGAAGTAGAGATGCGTAACGCATTAGAAGAAGCAGTCAAAAATAATACGCTTTCTCTTATTGAAGTAAAGATAGAAAAAGATGACTGTAACAAGCGCCTCTTACAATGGGGGAAATACGTAGCGGAATATAATTCAAGAGAACCAGAACAATAAATATGTCCAAGATAAAAAAGGATATAAGTAAAAAAACAACCAGCACAAGTAAAAACTACTATTAAGAAAATTTTGAGTGATAATAGAGCAGTTGAACGAAACTCAATGATAATATAGAAATAAAATATATTTTAAATATAAAAAAAACCCTTTGAGTTATTACACACAAAGGGTTTTGTCATAAAAATCCTGGCGGTGACCTACTTTCACATGGGAACCCCCACACTATCATCGGCGCAAAGTGTTTTCACTACTGAGTTCGAAATGGAATCAGGTGGTTCCCACTCGCTATGGCCGCCAGGAAACTGGTAGCAACATTACGTTGCAATAACTGGTAAAGATAAAGATCTTAGTACAAAACCATTTAAGGTTGCATAGTAAGCCGCACGATTAATTAGTACAAGTTAGCTTCACCCATTACTGAGCTTCCACACCTTGCCTATCAACGTCGTAGTCTTCGACGAATCTTCAGAGACTTCAAGAGTCTAGGGAGATCTAATCTTGAGGGAGGCTTCCCGCTTAGATGCTTTCAGCGGTTATCCCGTCCGTACATAGCTACCCGGCAATGCCACTGGCGTGACAACCGGAACACCAGAGGTACGTCCACTTCGGTCCTCTCGTACTAGAAGCAGCTCCTCTCAAATCTCCAACGCCCACGGCAGATAGGGACCGAACTGTCTCACGACGTTCTAAACCCAGCTCGCGTACCACTTTAAATGGCGAACAGCCATACCCTTGGGACCTGCTACAGCCCCAGGATGTGATGAGCCGACATCGAGGTGCCAAACACTACCGTCGATATGAACTCTTGGGTAGTATCAGCCTGTTATCCCCGGAGTACCTTTTATCCGTTGAGCGATGGCCCTTCCATAAAGAACCACCGGATCACTAAAGCCTACTTTCGTACCTGCTCGACCCGTCGGTCTCGCAGTCAAGCACCCTTCTACTTTTACGCTCGATGCGCGATTTCCAACCGCGCTGAGGGTACCATTGCGCTCCTCCGTTACTCTTTGGGAGGAGACCGCCCCAGTCAAACTACCCACCATACACTGTCCCTGATCCGGATAACGGACCTAGGTTAGAACGTCAAATATATCAGGGTGGTATTTCAAGGATGACTCAACACAAGCTGGCGCCTGTGCATCAAAGTCTCCCACCTATCCTACACAAATAGATTCAAAGTTCAGTGCAAAGCTGTAGTAAAGGTTCACGGGGTCTTTCCGTCTAGCCGCGGGTACACTGCATCTTAACAGCAATTTCAATTTCACTGAGTCTTGGGTGGAGACAGTGTGGCCATCGTTACGCCATTCGTGCAGGTCGGAACTTACCCGACAAGGAATTTCGCTACCTTAGGACCGTTATAGTTACGGCCGCCGTTTACCGGGGCTTCGATCAGGAGCTTCGTCAGAGACTAACACCATCAATTAACCTTCCGGCACCGGGCAGGCGTCACACCCTATACTTCCTCTTACGAGTTTGCAGAGTGCTATGTTTTTAGTAAACAGTCGCAGCCACCTGGTCACTTCGGCCCATTTTAGCTAACACCGCAAGGGTGATCACTTACTTTGGGCGCACCTTCTCCCGAAGTTACGGTGCTATTTTGCCTAGTTCCTTCACCCAAGTTCTCTCAAGCGCCTTAGTATTCTCTACCTGTCCACCTGTGTCGGTTTGGGGTACGGTTCCATAGTATCTGAAGCTTAGAGACTTTTCCTGGAAGTATGGCATCAATCACTTCATTCACCAAAGTGAACTTCGTATTCACATCTCAGGATTGACATCACGGATTTACCAATGACGCCTCCCTACATGTTTAAACCACAACAACCGTTGTGTGGCTGACCTAGCCTTCTCCGTCCTCCCATCGCAATACTATGAAGTACGGGAATATTAACCCGTTTTCCATCGACTACGCCTTTCGGCCTCGCCTTAGGTGCCGACTCACCCTGCGTCGATTAACGTTGCGCAGGAAACCTTGGACTTTCGGCGTGTGGGTTTTTCACCCACATTATCGTTACTCATGTCAGCATTCGCACTTCTGATACCTCCAGCCAACCTTACGATTAACCTTCGACGGCTTACAGAACGCTCCTCTACCGTTCAAATAAATTTGAACCCGCAGCTTCGGTACATAGTTTAGCCCCGTTAAATCTTCCGCGCAGGACGACTAGACCAGTGAGCTATTACGCTTTCTTTAAAGGATGGCTGCTTCTAAGCCAACCTCCTGGCTGTTTATGCCTTCCCACATCGTTTCCCACTTAACTATGATTTTGGGACCTTAGCTGGCGGTCTGGGCTGTTTCCCTCTCCACGATGGACCTTATCACCCACCGTGTGTCTCCCGTGCTAAAACTTCTTGGTATTCGGAGTTTGCATCGGTTTGGTAAGCCGGGATGGCCCCCTAGCCGAGACAGTGCTCTACCCCCAAGAGTCATACACGAGGCGCTACCTAAATAGCTTTCGAGGAGAACCAGCTATCTCCGAGCTTGATTAGCCTTTCACTCCGATCCACAGCTCATCCCCTCATTTTTCAACATAAGTGGGTTCGGGCCTCCAGTCAGTGTTACCTAACCTTCACCCTGGCCATGGATAGATCGCTCGGTTTCGGGTCTACTCCTAGCGACTCGACGCCCTATTCAGACTCGATTTCTCTACGCCTCCCCTAAACGGTTAAGCTTGCCACTAAAAGTAAGTCGCTGACCCATTATACAAAAGGTACGCAGTCACCTGATAAACAGGCTTCCACTGCTTGTACGCATACGGTTTCAGGTTCTATTTCACTCCCCTAACAGGGGTTCTTTTCGCCTTTCCCTCACGGTACTGGTTCACTATCGGTCAATAAGTAGTATTTAGCCTTGGAGGATGGTCCCCCCATATTCAGTCAGGATTTCACGTGTCCCGACCTACTCGTCGTTACTAACAAACATCTATTTTTCGTATAAGGGGCTATCACCCACTATGGCTGTACTTTCCAGAACATTCTACTAAATAAATGATTGATAAGGTAACAGGGCTGATCCGCGTTCGCTCGCCGCTACTAACAGAATCTCGGTTGATTTCTTTTCCTCCGGGTACTTAGATGTTTCAGTTCTCCGGGTTCGCTTCACTAACCTATGTATTGAGTTAGTGATAACTCATAAATGAGCTGGGTTCCCCCATTCGGAAATCTTCGGATCAAAATCTATTTGCTGACTCCCCGAAGCTTATCGCAAGCTATAACGTCCTTCATCGCCTCTTATTGCCAAGGCATCCACCGTATGCGCTTAGTCACTTACTATACAACCTTAAATAACTCTGTATCTAAGATTGAAATACTAAAGTTTTATCAATTACTTGTTTTTAAAACAGTTACCCGCATATAAAATTATAAATAATTTTATTTGCGTTTATCTTTACCAATTTTTTAAAGATCATATAAGGAAATTCCTTATTTAATATTCACAAAGTCTGTAAATACTAAATAAAAAACTCAATAAGTAGTAATTGTTGGTGGAGCCAAGCGGGATCGAACCGCTGACCTCCTGAATGCAAATCAGGCGCTCTCCCAGCTGAGCTATGGCCCCATAGGGTATTAATATGGTGGGCCTGGGTAGACTCGAACTACCGACCTCACCCTTATCAGGGGTGCGCTCTAACCAACTGAGCTACAGGCCCTCTGAATTTTAGAAAGCTTCTAGAAAAGCAAGAAATTACCAATCAACCAACGTGTATATGAAGACAATAAATGTAAGTACTGTTAACTCAAAAGAGAATACAGTAGCTTGCTACAATATATTAAGGAGGTGATCCAGCCGCAGGTTCCCCTACGGCTACCTTGTTACGACTTCACCCCAGTCATGAATCATACCGTGGTGAGCGGCCTCCCGAAGGTTAGCCTACCCGCTTCTGGTACAACCCACTCCCGTGGTGTGACGGGCGGTGTGTACAAGGCCCGGGAACGTATTCACCGCGACATTCTGATTCGCGATTACTAGCGATTCCAACTTCATGGAGTCGAGTTGCAGACTCCAATCCGGACTAAGAGCAGCTTTATGGGATTAGCTCCACCTCGCGGCTTAGCAACCCTTTGTACTGCCCATTGTAGCACGTGTGTAGCCCTACTCGTAAGGGCCATGATGACTTGACATCATCCCCACCTTCCTCCGGTTTATCACCGGCAGTCCCCTTAGAGTTCCCAGCCGAACTGATGGCAACTAAGGGTGAGGGTTGCGCTCGTTACGGGACTTAACCCAACATCTCACGACACGAGCTGACGACAGCCATGCAGCACCTGTCACTTGGTTCCCGAAGGCACTTCTTTATCTCTAAAGAATTCCAAGGATGTCAAGAGTAGGTAAGGTTCTTCGCGTTGCATCGAATTAAACCACATGCTCCACCGCTTGTGCGGGCCCCCGTCAATTCCTTTGAGTTTTAACCTTGCGGCCGTACTCCCCAGGCGGAGAACTTAACGCGTTAGCTGCGCTACTAAGACTCAAGGTCCCAACAGCTAGTTCTCATCGTTGACGGCGTGGACTACCAGGGTCTCTAATCCTGTTTGCTCCCCACGCTTTCGCGTCTCAGTGTCAGTATTGGTCCAGGAAGTCGCCTTCGCCACTGATGTTCCTTCCGATATCTACGCATTTCACCGCTACACCGGAAATTCCACTTCCCTCTACCATACTCTAGATATCCAGTATCGGATGCAGTTCCCAAGTTGAGCTTGGGGCTTTCACATCCGACTTAAATATCAACCTACACGCGCTTTACGCCCAGTAATTCCGATTAACGCTCGCACTCTCTGTATTACCGCGGCTGCTGGCACAGAGTTAGCCAGTGCTTCTTCTGCGGGTAATGTCAGGGTTTGTGGATATTAGCCACAAACTTTTCTTCCCCGCTGAAAGTGCTTTACAACCCTAAGGCCTTCTTCACACACGCGACATTGCTGCATCAGGCTTTCGCCCATTGTGCAATATTCCCCACTGCTGCCTCCCGTAGGAGTCTGGGCCGTGTCTCAGTCCCAGTGTGGCTGATCATCCTCTCAGACCAGCTACAGATCGTCGCCTTGGTAGGCCTTTACCCCACCAACAAGCTAATCTGACGCAGGCTCATCTAATAGCACAAGGTCCGAAGATCCCCTGCTTTCCTTCGAAAAGGGTATGCGGTATTAGCCCGAGTTTCCTCGGGTTGTCCCCCACTACTAGGTAGATTCCTACGCGTTACTCACCCGTCCGCCACTCGCCACCAAGGAGCAAGCTCCTCGTGCTGCCGTTCGACTTGCATGTGTTAAGCATGCCGCTAGCGTTCAATCTGAGCCAGGATCAAACTCTTCAGTTTAATCTGGTTTGCAGCATAAGCTGCTAATAAAGGCTCGACGCACAAACTTGTAGTAAATACAGGTTTTGGTCGATTATTTGTTGTAAACAAACCATCTGTACCAGTACCTACATTTACTGTCTTCAATTAACTACTTATTTTTAAAGATCAATCCCGCTAAGCGAGAAAACGTATTCTACTCATCTCGATGCTGTTGTCAACACAATAAAAAATTAAATTTAAAATTTTTTTTATTGGCCAGACTTCGTACAAAACACCGTAAAAAGTAGGGCCATATTAGTGAATGTTTTCTGCAGTAACAAGTTTTATTTTAATTATTTTCCGAGTTAATAGTTTGATCATCTTTAATCAACATATCGCCAGAAAAACGCTTCTCATGATTAAAATAAACTTAAAGGAATTCATTTTGTTATTATTTTTGCGAAACGTCTTTTCCCAACCTGATAAACAGACTCACTTCCTACTTCTATTGATAGCTTAGCATCTTCAATTCTATTGCCGTCAATTTTCACCGCCCCCTGCTTCACCATCCTAGTCCCCTCAGAAGTGCTTGCCACAAGACCAGCTGCTTTTAACACTTGAGCAACTGTCATACCTTCTTGACCTATTACTATAGAACACTCATCAAGCTCGTCTGGAATCTCATTGCGCTTAAACCGAGACGTGAAGTCACGCTCAGCTTTTTCAGCATGATCTAACGTATGAAAACGCTCAACAATCTCCTTTGCTAATAGAACTTTTATATCACGAGGATTATGACCATCGGCTATTGACTGCCTCAACTTCTCAATTTCTCCAGAAGCTTTAAAACTCAACAGATCATAATAACGCCACATTAACTCGTCTGAGACTGACATAATCTTTCCAAACATCTCAGTAGGACTATCTGTCACACCTATATAGTTACCTAATGACTTTGACATCTTTTGCACACCATCCAATCCCTCGAGCAATGGCATGGTCAAAACAACCTGCTGATCTTGACCCCAATGTTTCTGTAATTCACGCCCCATGAGCAAGTTAAACTTCTGATCAGTACCGCCTAACTCAATATCCGCCTTAAGGTGAACTGAATCATAGCCCTGCAGAAGCGGGTATAAAAACTCATGAATTGCAATTGGCTGACCAGACCGATAACGTTTTTCAAAATCATCACGCTCCAACATCCTTGCGACTGTTTGTGTTGATGAGAGTCGAATCAACTGCTCTGAACTTAGCCTATCCATCCATGATGAGTTATGAACTACTTGTGTTTTCTCAGGATCCAATATTTTAAAAACCTGCTCCTGATAAGTCGCAGCATTTGCCGCAACCTCTGATGATGATAAAGGCTTTCTTGTAACATTCTTACCCGTTGGATCACCAATCTTCGCGGTAAAGTCACCAACCAAAAATAGCACTTCGTGCCCCTGATCCTGAAATTGTTTCAATTTATTGATAATAACAGTATGGCCTAGATGCACGTCGGGCGCCGTTGGATCAAAACCCAGCTTAACTTTAAGAGGTCGATTGAGCGCAAGCTTGTCCGCCAACCCCCCCTCTGGCAATACCTCTACAGCACCTCTGAGTAATTCATCAAAATCGCCACTCATCAAGAAACCCTCCACACAAGACATTGAATTATTTGGTAAAAAAAACGTCACTGGTTGACGCAAAGTTGATCCATGGTAATGTTATCGATCTACTGAATCAATCACAAAACACGCTTATGGGCTCTCGCACGTCAAAATACAGTTACCGAAAGTTTACGACAATATTACTATCACTCTTATTTATCATCGCTTTAGTCACTGCATCGATTCATATTTTCAACACCAAGCAATTCAGCATTAAACAGTCCAAGTTAGGATCCGTGCTACACCTACCTGATCATCACTCAATCAGCTATTCAATAAACTCAGGCGACACACTGAGTGGATTATTTTCAGAATGGGGACTGAGTTATTCTAAAATGATCCCGCTTCTCAATGACCCTCTGGCTAAAAAATACCTAACGCATTTGAAAGCCAATCGTCAGATCAACATCGAGATTATGAATCATGACATTAAGAGTTTGACCTACCAAATTGATGCTACCCAATTACTCTCAATAAAAAACCAATCTGACAAACTAGAATCAACCATTATCAAAAACCCGCTCACTACCCAATTACTTGCAACCTCTGCAACAATCACGTCCAGCCTATCTCAAGCCGCATCCAGCGCTGACCTGTCGCCTGCGCTTTACAAACAACTTATTGATATCTTTAGCGGAACCATCAACTTTAAAACCAAGATCCAACGTGGAGACTCATTTAAAATCCTTTACGAGGAATACTATCTCAATAACAAAAAATATCGCTCAGGAGATATATTACTTGCCAAGCTCACTAATAAAAATCACACCTACACCGCCCTGAAGTATACGCATGGGAAACAGTCAGGATATTACACAGCGGATGGGCAGGCCATTCCCGCCAAGTATCTAAAATACCCACTTAAATTTAAGCGTATTAGCTCACCCTTCTCGATGCATCGCATGGATCCCATTCAGCATAAAATTGCACCTCATTTGGGTACAGACTTTGCAGCCCATACTGGCACGCCAATCCACTCTATTGGTGATGGCACAGTTATTTTCAAAGGCTGGTCTCATGGATTCGGTAAAACAATTATTATTCGATACACCACACACATGAAAGCATTGTACGCACACATGAGTGAATTCAAAGATAATCTACCCAGGCATGTTCATAAAGGTGACGTCATAGGATTCGTCGGGCAAACCGGCTGGGCAACAGGACCTCATCTACATCTTGGCATATATCTCGATGATCGAGCAGTTGATCCGATGAAATATATCGCCCCACCTGGCAAACCCATTCCAGAAGACCAGCTAGACGCTTTTAAACAGCAAGAAAATGATTACCTCAACAAACTCAAACAGCTTAGTCACCACGAAGGTCATAACGCATGAGCAATAAAGAATATTTCATTGGATTAATGTCTGGCACAAGCATTGATGCCATTGACTCCGTCTTGGTCTCATTAGACGACAATAGTATTGATATCGTTTGCACTCATAGTGAACCCATTCCTTTTAAAGTTAGACAATCAATCAAAGAACTGTGCTCACCTGGGTTTAATGCCATCAACAAAATGGGTGCACTAGACACACAGCTTGGTAGATTATTTTCAGATGCGACACTAAATCTAATTGGCAAGTCGACCGTAAAGAAAGAACAAGTTGTAGCAATAGGAACACATGGGCAAACCGTAAGACACCAACCTAACAATGAGTTTCCTTTTTCCATACAGATCGGCGACCCAAATACCATTGCGGCACACACCGGCCTCACAACCATAGCCGACTTCAGAAGAAAAGATATTGCACACAGCGGTCAAGGCGCGCCTCTCGCCCCATCGTTTCACCATTTCCTGCTTAGGGATTCCGTCGATGATCAGTGGGTACTCAATATTGGCGGCATTGCCAATGTAACACATATACAAAATGGTATTTTAATTAATGGCTTTGACACAGGGCCAGGTAACCTTCTGTTAGATGCCTGGTGCGAAAAACACACTCAACAACTTTTTGATCACGACGGCTCTTGGGGAAAGCAAGGTACGATTCATACACCTCTGCTTGACAGATTACTGGAGCACGACTTTTTTAGATTACCGACCCCAAAAAGTACAGGACGTGAACAATTCAATATTGAATGGCTAAACAAAGTCATTCATGATCATCAAATCACAGCATCTCCAGAAGACATACAAGCTACGCTAGTTGAACTAACTGCACAAACCATCTTAGATAGCATACAAGACAACCATAGCCACCCAGCAAACATCTATGTTTGCGGAGGCGGCGCCTACAACAGCTACCTCATGACGAGACTGAAATCGCTTTGTAAAAGTCACAACATTACAACAACAAGAGAAATTGGCATTGATCCTGAATGGGTAGAGGCCTGTGCATTTGCTTGGCTTGCCCAACAGAGAATACAGTTGAAAAAAGTCGTAATTAACTCAATCACCGGTGCTACAAAACCTGCAGTTTTAGGGGCGGTATACTCAAACTAATCAAGTACAGCGTGATTGACTCGATAAAAAACCCAACCGGAATTACCAACCTCTCTTTGATAGAATGCTAGGTACTCAAATAAAGGCTCATCGACAACACTACACAAAGTCTTTGACGCATGCCTGAAATATAATCGAGATTCTTTTTTTATAATAAACCCACAATGCCTCAGATGCGGCTGAGGTAAAGGTAGAGATTTTTGAGCCTCAGCTGGCTTGATAATCATAACCAAACAGACCTGCGGTAATAAACTATAGAATAATTTTTGTTGATCGGCATTCATTCTCAGCAATAACTCAGCAGCATAATACATGAACCGACTCTCTTCACTAGATATATCAATAATGCTTTTGTGCATTGCAGCAATAAGATTAGACTTCTCATCGTTTGAACAATCATCCAATCGTCTTACATTAGATACTTTAAATTCCTTAAACCACGCTAGCTTATCAATAAGGACCGAAGATGTAGCTAAAGAATCATGCGGCATTACCACTGAGAATGTTTTCGTAATATTGGTTATCCATCCACAAACTAAAAATGCTTTCAACCAATCACAGCATAAAAAATGCGAGCGGTAGTGGTATTGGCATGGGTTAAAGCAGTATGTGATTTTATGCTTCCACTCGAAAAATGACTCAAAACAATCCGCCCAAACAAGTGACAAAACTGTTTCTATGAAGGTTTGACAATCAAAGGCATCTATCCTAAATAACGGAAACTGATCCAGTTCTCCAGCTACCCCCTCACCTAGTGGGTTCAGCTGGTAATTAGACCCTATAAACAAAGTAGAAAAATACAGTAACCTTGACTCAACATCGATTGGCACATTGAAATATGCATCTCTTATAAAAACAGATGCCTCATATTCAATTGCTCTAGAATCATCAATATCAGCTATCATAAGCTTCGCTAGCGGATGACGTGTCCAAAAGATTAAGAAAGTCAACTTTCATCATATACGTAATGAGCTCAGATTTTGTTAATAGATTGAGTTTCATTTTAATATTTTTCACATAAAACTCAACGGTGCGGTGTGAGAGCTCAAGCTTTTCTGCAGTTTTAACAAGAGTTAACCCATGCAGCAAATAATAAATGCATTGGGCTTCGCGACAAGTGAGATAAAGTTCCGGGGAGTCTGGATCAAAATAATAACGTTTATGAGAAAAAATAAGATTATCAACAGCATGAGTAGAGTCTCTTGGCAATTGAGTAACCGACTTTCCCACCCCATCCTGTTTCGGGTCACTTGCCATTGATTGCTTTCTTAAATCATCCAGAACATCTTGCCAATGCTTCATACTCAAAACTCCGTTAGATGACGACATCAATACTATTTGGTACGGATGAAATACAACCCCACCACTAGTGAGTATAAAAATTAATAAAGTCATGTCAAACAACCCCTTAGTAAATTTCGTGTCAAGCAATTTTTACTAAAATTTGAATTGTTAATTTTTTTTACTACTATTAGCGGAGTCAGACAATGAGGGTTTGATGATGATTGGAAAGGCATTCAAATTAACATTAATGCTAAGTGGCTTAGTACTTATTCAGGGCTGTAGCCATACGTCCAATCAGCATAGCAATCCATATGCCAAGACAAACAATCAGACAGCAAATCGCACTGCTCTGAAAATTGCCAAGTATCAGTCGATGCAGAATACAACATGGAACTATATAAGCACTAACCAGACGATAACAATTAATCAGTACAATGAGAATATCAACGAAATTAGAAGAAGACTCATTGTATTGGGTGATCTTAGTAAATCTAAAGCAAGAAACAGCAATTACTATGACAGAAACTTACAACAAGCAGTTATACAATTCCAATGGCGTCATGGATTAAAACAAACCGGAAAAATCGATGGAAAAACCATACGGGCTCTAAATATAACCCCAGCTGAAAAAATTGAATTACTGAATGCAAGCTATGCAAAGTGGGCACAATATGACGACAGCGATGGAAATGAATATATACTAGTAAATGTCCCTGACTACACACTCAGGGTAATGAAAAACGGTCGCACACAACTCACACTAAAAGTTATCACTGGGACCGTCAAAAACCAAACTCCAGAAATAAACTCGATGGTTTCTACCATAGTATTCAACCCAACATGGAATGTTCCTGAAAGCATCATCAGTAAGGAGATTGCTGGCTTTATGATGGAGGACGAAAATTACTTGAGCAAGAATAATATCGATATATATAGTAATTGGGATGGTGAAACAACAAAAGTAGATCCGAAAAACATAGACTGGATGGAGATCCAGAGTAATGGAACAAATTTTCGTTTTACACAAAGCTCCGGAGATCACAATGCCCTGGGTAAAGTGAAGTTTTTATTTAAGAACTCACACGATGTTTACCTGCATGACACACAAAGTAAGAGACTCTTCAATACACAAGTGCGTGCTTATAGTCATGGATGTATAAGGG
>CACNSC010000022.1 GCA_902623005.1 uncultured Coxiella sp. | reverse complement strand
GGTACGGCGTCTGGGTTTAATTTAGACATCAACTGGTGGTACGACGGTCGTCGGGATATTCGTGCATCAACCCAAGCAGCCTTTACGTATTTAAAGTACCTACATGACTATTTCGATGATTGGCTGTTAGCTATTGCTGCCTATAATTGTGGTGAAGGCACCGTAATTAAAGCGATCCATCACAATAAAGCACTGCACAAGCCAACAGACTTTTGGTCACTATCACTGCCCTACCAAACAAAAAATTATTTACCCAAACTTCTCGCCTTGGTGACCATTATCGATGACCCTGCCGCATTTAACATCGACCTACCCAGCATTCCTAACCAACCCTACTTCACATCGGTAGACATGAGCGGTCAAATTGATTTTTCATTAATTGCAAAACTGGCAGATATGTCGCCTCAGTCAGTGCGACTTTTAAATCCTGGCTACCGCCGTTTCGCTACCGCGCCAGTTGCCAATGATTCGATTTTACTCCCTGTCGCAAAAGCTGCTGAATTCTCTGAAAAGCTAGGCAACCACGCTGATAAGAAAGTACACTGGCAACACTACACAGTAAAAGCGGGCGATAGTCTTAGTGGTATTGCCCATCGCTACCACACTAAGGTCTCGGTCATAGAGACCTCAAACAACCTCCATTCCTCGACAATTCATCCAAACCAAGATCTGTTGATTCCATTAACGAGCACTGCGATTACTAGTATCACACCCAATCATGCAACCAGCAGCATTGCTGAAGACCAATTACCCGGTCCTACTCGAGTGAAGTATACTGTACGCCAACACGACACTTTAGACGCGATCGCCAAACGCTATCACGTGAGTAAAAACGCGATCTGCTTCTGGAATCACTGCTCAACTCACCAGACCTTACAAATCGGCAAGACACTGACTATTTGGCAATCCCATCCAACCACACATCAACAGCAGATCACCTATACGGTGAAGGCCGGAGACAGCCTCAGCACTATCGCACATCATTACCACACCAACACCAAGCACCTTCAATCTCTCAACCACCTTCATGGTAGCTTGATTAAAGTTAATCAAAAACTCATTATCGTTCCTGGCCAAAGCCATACTGCGTTTAAACCACGCACATCCAACGAAATGATCATTCATACCGTCCAAGCCGGCGAATCCATTTCTACAATCGCACACCATTATCATGTAACCAGCAATCAGATTGCACAGTGGAATCACCTTAAAAATATAAGACTGATTCACAGTGGGCAAAAGCTTCACATTTATCCTCGAGCAACTACCTGATCAAGTAATAAGACAGTGGTACTCGCTTCTCATCACATAATCCGAAGGAAGAATCATGACCGCACAAATTATTGATGGCAAAAAAATTGCCGCAACAGTCAGACAAGAGATTAAGCACACTGTGCAAAAAAGAGAAGAGCTGGGCCTATCTCGTCCAGGACTTGACGTAATCTTGGTCGGCGACAACCCAGCATCAGCAACTTATGTTCGCCATAAACAGCGTGCATGTGATGAAGTTGGTATTTTATCACAGCGGCATGACCTGCCTGCTGATACCTCACAAGCAGAACTGACTGATTTGATTGAGTCATTAAATCATCGTCAACAAACTCACGGTATTTTATTACAGCTTCCATTGCCCAATACGCTTGATGCTGATCCATTACTATCGTGCATTGATCCCAAGAAAGATGTTGATGGCTTTCACCCTTTTAATGTCGGCCAGTTGGTTCAACGCCAACCAATTATGCGCCCCTGTACACCATACGGTATCATTCAACTATTAAAAACCACAGATTGTGATCTTTCAAAATCTCATGCGGTCATTATCGGTGCGTCGAATATTGTCGGCCGACCAATGGCATTAGAGTGTTTATTATCAAAATGTACAGTCACTGTCTGTCATCGTTTTACGCCCAGTCTTCAGCAGCATATCCACGATGCAGACATTTTAATTGCTGCAATTGGTAAGCCAGGTGTTATTAAAACTGAATGGATCAAACCCGGGGCAGTTGTCATTGATGTTGGCTTTAATCATCTTGCTGATGGTAAAATCTGCGGCGATATTGACTTCAACAGTGCTGTACAACGTGCGAGTTGGATCACACCAGTTCCAGGCGGTGTCGGACCCATGACCGTCGCTACACTACTTCAAAATACTGTTCATGCTGCTGAACTCCATGACGCCTGATAGAGTACAAACGATTTGTATCACGGGCGCAAGTAGCGGTATTGGTGCAGCGTTAGCTATTGCTTATGCAACACCGAAATCTCATCTATTATTACTCGGTAGGGATCACTGTCGCCTTGATCGTGTTAAACAGCAATGTGAAAGCAAAGGTGCCAGTGTTATCACTCATAGTATTGATATCACAGATCGACATGGCCTAGAGAACTGGCTCTTACAACAGGATGATAAAACCCCTATCGACCTTCTTATCGCAAATGCTGGATGCTCGAGCACCCAACTCCAATCAGAAAAACACGAGTCACAATATTTAATCGAACAACGACTATGGAATATACATCTCAACGGCACCTTAAACACGATCCACCCCATCATTCCACGGATGCAACGACGCCATAAGGGGCAGATTGTTATCATGAGCTCGATTAATGCACTGATTCCGACAGGAAGTTCTGCCGCTTATGGCGCTGCAAAAGCGGCACTGCTGCATTACGGTAAGTCTTTACGGGGCCAATTGAAATCCAGCAGAATTGCTGTAAGTGTTTTATGTCCGGGCTGGATTAAAACTCCACTGACAGATAATAATAACTTCCCGATGCCATTTATGCTCTCTGCAGAAAAAGCTGCGCAATACCTAATTAAAAAAATAGCAAGACGAAATCAGTGTATTATTTTTCCTTGGCCAATGCGCTTACTGACGTGGTGCTATCTAATACTACCAACCGCCATACAGCAGCTGATTACTGCAAAAACATAGTAAAAATCGCTTCTTATTTTCACTATTGCTTTTAACTCTATTTGGTCTGAGAGTTTTCGTATATTTTACTTATCGAGCTGTATCCATATTCGCAATCAGTTACACTTGAATCACGACAGTCATCATGGATAGAGGACTTTATATGCCATCAAAACAAACATCGTCTCGAGCCTTCCGTGCCTGGATTATCTGGACAGTCGCCGTTGCCTATTACTTATACGAATACATACAGCGCATTGCACCATCTGTCATGGTTAGTGATTTGATGCAAAGCTTTCAAGTCAATGCAGCAAGCTTAGGAAATCTGAGTGCTATTTACTTTTATATTTACGCGGTTTTTCAAGTGCCTGTTGGTATGTTAGCTGACCGCTATGGACCCAAGAGACCACTATTGATCGCTTGCATCATATGCAGCCTGGGTGGATTATTTTTTGCACTTTCTCATCATTTATATTTCGCACAAATTAATCGGGGATTAATCGGTCTTGGTTCTGCTTTTGGATATATCTGCTGCTTGAGACTGATCATCAACTGGTTCCCCAAGAGGCAATTTGCTCTGATGTGTGGATTAATTAATATGGTGGGAATGATTGGTGCCGTTTTTGGTGAAAACATCATGAGTCACTTGATCAGCACGCTAACTTGGCGACAAATTTTAATCTACCTATCGTCATTTGGTGGTGTTATTGCTGTGTTAATTGTTATTTTTGTTAAAGACTTCCCTGCAAGTAATACCCACATTAAACCACATTCAAACAATAAACTGGTCCAAATACCAGTTTGGCAACACCTTAAAAATATCATTTGCCTTCCTCAAGTTTGGTTTATCAGCCTATTTGTCGCAACGGTGTATTGTAGCTTTGATACACTCGCTGCCCTATGGGGTATCCCCTACCTTGAGGGTGTTTATAATCTTTCGCTGATTAAAGCCACCTCAATTGCTAGCACGATTTTTGTCGGTGGCATGTTTGGCTTCTTTTTCTTTGGGTTATTAACATCACGCACCCAAGATAAAAATAAACTTATCATGACTGCTGCAGCATGCATTGTACTCATTGATGCAATTATATTGAGTTTTCAGCCGCCACAACTATTACTGGTTCGACTATTATTTTTCATTCTAGGCTTTTGTGCCGGGTCATTATCAACTGCAACGGCATTACTAAAATCTCAAATGCCGCCTGAAATAAGCGGTCTCGCCATCGGCGTATTAAATCTGACACTAGTTACATTAGGCGCCCTATCACAACCGTTATTCGGCTACTTACTTCAAATAGGCCACGGCTACGATACAACGTTGAGTGCCTACGTCACTTCTGATTACCATCGTGCTTTTCTTATGATGCCCTGTCTGTTTGTCATTAGCCTTCTCTGTGCACTGATGACAAAGCAAGTCAAAACTGCCTAGTTACCTCATCATGTATGAGACTGTCAGTATGGTATTAAACCGAGGTGCTGGATAATAATACACTGCTTGTTGACCATCGGAATTAGTACTTAATACTGCTGCTTCATTGTATTTAACGTTAGTTAAATTCTTCAACGCCAGTGATGCAATCAAATGCCCACGATGAAAATTAACAGATACATCGACTAAACCATAACCCGATTCTGGCTGCATGACATTATCAATATCACCGATTGCATAGCGTTGACCAACATATCGATAATCTACTACTAATTTCCATGCATCATTAGGTATGAAATCCATACCGAATATTGCTTGTTGTTCAGCAACAAATGGTAATGTACTGCCCCGATCAACACCGCTATCCACCTTTGCATTCACCCAATCGTATCGTGCATGCGATTGCCAAACAGAATTCCAACGATAGATGAACGAGATATAACTCCCGACTCTTGAGGTTGGTGGCAAGTTTTCATTATAGCCAAAGTAGAGTGAGTCTTGATAAGGCACGTATAGAATTTCATTATCCAGTAGCAAATCATACAATCCGACATCTGAACGCCAACGAGTATGATGCTTCTGCCAACGTAACTCGTATGATGTACCTGTTTGAGTATCTAGCGGCTGACCATCCCTAGTCCATGCAGATTCATCGGTAGTTGGAAATCGATAACTCGTTGCTCTACGTAATGATAACTGATCTTCTTGCGTTACATTATATTGTAAGGCTTGGCTTGAGGCTGACGCTGAATCATGACTCGACCATTGATTTGAGGTTTGTGATACATCCAAATCATTCCAAGCAAATCGCTGCCCAATAATCAACTTTACCTTAGGTCGTATGGAAAGAGAGGATTGACCGAATACTGCAAAACTTAACTCATTAGCGTCTGGATGGTAACCATTAGTATCATAATGATAGTTACTTGATAGAAAATCCATACCAACCATCGAGCATGAACCTAACCAACCTGGCTCTCTTGACTCTAGAAATTGATGCCATTGAAATAACTGATCATCGCTGGTGAAACTTCCTGCTTGATAACCATTCTCAGTGACCGATCGCAGCTGAAATTGCGATTGATAATCCCACCGTTGATCAAGGTTGATCGTTGTTTTAAATGTTGTGTTAAGGGGGTGGCTATAAATAATATCTTGATTATTAGTCGACTGCTGCCTATCTTCATTGACTTGCTGCTCTGATAAGGCACCAGGCAACTCCAGTGACTCATCTCCAGCCTGTATAGACCACTGCCAACTCCAATTATCATATTCAGCACCAGCAGCCGTTCTCATTTGCTGTGAAGACCACCTGTTATGATCGCGATAATTTTTCGTGTAATCATTACGAAGCGATGTAACCAAAGATAATTGGTCGTGCGATGATGTCAGCTGAATAATCGATTGTGTTGTGCTATAGCTACCAAAGCCTTGTAAAAAAGCATTACTCTGCTGCTCCAACGGTTTAAAATTAAGTTCAATCACACCACCAACAGCATGATTACCGAAGAGAACACTGGAAGACTGCTCATACAAATCAATACTGTCGATGTTGAACGGAATATAGGTGCTAGAGATTGATGCCACTTGTGATGCATTGACTTGGCTTAGACCATCAACAATCAGAGCTGTGTTGCTACTAGCATCACCACCAAAACCTCTAATTGAGAAACTTGCACCACTGCCATAGCCTGTCATTTGTGTACTTACGACACCCGGCAAATGGCCAATTGACTCAGTGGTATCATGATCAGTCTGTTGTGCTTTTTGAGTCTCTTGTGCATCTGAATCAGCTGCTAATTGTTGATCCAAATAAAGATCAGGCAACACTACCGATGCAACACTAATCGAGAAACAGCAATTGATACAGAAAAGACAAGATAAATAAAATCTTGGTTTCATGTTATTTAGAGAAGTTCATAAAAAAGCCCTCAAAAGAGGGCTTTCGATGTACACCGTATTATTAATCTAATAGCAGTAAATTAAGCTCTTTGACAAATGCAGAAGGATCTTTCAATTGCTCACCTTCAGCCAATAATGCCTGATTAAGAAGCA
Source organism: uncultured Coxiella sp. (assembly GCA_902623005.1). GTDB lineage: Bacteria > Pseudomonadota > Gammaproteobacteria > Coxiellales > Coxiellaceae > UBA9148. The sequence goes on along the minus strand of CACNSC010000022.1, from coordinate 7,123 downwards.
CTTGAGACCAACGTGCGAGCTTATCAGAATCTGCCTCATCTTTAACTTTTAGCATTAAAGGATGCGTGGGATTAAGCTCAAGAATCGGCTTTGACTCTGGGAAGGCTTGACCTGCTGATTGCAATAGACGCTGCATATGTCCAGTCATACCTTGATCGCCGTAAACCACACAAGAAGGTGAGTCAGTTAAACGATGGGTGACGCGAACATCTTCAACTACGTCACCAAGAGATTTCTTGATTTTAGAAATCGTGTCTTTAAATAACTTCTCTTCTTTCTTTTGTTGCTCTTTCGTATCTGTATCTTCCAAATCGCCAAGATCAAGACTACCTTGTGATACCGACTTTAGCTCTTTACCCTTAAATTCATGCAAATGAGAAACTAACCATTCATCGACTCGATCTGACAGTAACAGAACTTCAATATCTTTTTTACGGAAGACTTCAAGTAGAGGACTATTTTTTGCAGCCATATACGTATCAGCAGTGACATAGTAAATATGCTTCTGTTTAGCATCCATACGGCTGAGGTAATCCGCAAAAGACACTTCTTGAGAATCACTATCGAGATGCGTTGAATTAAATCTCAATAATTCTGCGATCCTATCTTTGTTCTGCTGATCTTCTGCAGGCCCCTCTTTAAGAACCTGACCAAACTCTTTCCAGAACTTAGCGTACTCGGCTGGGTCTTTATCTGCCATTTTTTCCAACGTACTGAGAATACGCTTTACACACCCACTACGGATTTTTTCAATCGAAGCGTTGGCTTGTAATAATTCTCTAGAAATATTTAAAGGTAAATCACTGCAGTCAACAATACCTTTTACAAAACGCAAATACATCGGCATAAAGTGCTCGGCGTCATCCATGATGAATACGCGTTTCACATAGAGCTTTAGTCCGCGTTTGTGATCGCGATCCCATAAGTCAAAGGGTGCGCGAGCTGGGATAAACAGTAAACTAGTATATTCAACGCTTCCTTCAACCTTATTATGCGCCCACGCTAATGGGTTCTCAAAGTCGTGAGAAATATGCTTATACAACTCCTGATATTGCTCATCTTTAATCTCACTTTTAGACAGTGTCCAAAGGGCGTTGGCTTGGTTAACCACTTCTTCTTCAGGAATAACAATTTCACCGGCATCTTTTTTCTTTTTATCGTCTTCTGTCTCGGGCTTAGACATGCAAATAGGTAGCAATATATGATCGGAATATTTACGAATGATAGTACGCAATCGATGACCATCAAGATATTCCTTTTGCTCATCAGTAATAAATAAAATAATTTCTGTCCCACGCTGCTTCTTGGTGACGTGCTTTACTGTGTATTCACCCTTACCATCAGACTCCCATTGCACACCTTGATCAACAGCCATTCCAGCCTTACGTGTCTTTACAACTACTTTATCGGAAACAATAAATGCAGAATAAAATCCGACGCCAAACTGACCAATCAATTGTGAGTCTTTTGCATTATCACCCGTTAGCATTTCTCTGAATGCACGGGTACCTGATTTTGCGATAGTTCCAAGATTTTCAACTACATCATCCAGGCTCATTCCAATACCATTATCTCGAATAGTGAGCGTTTTATGCTCAGCATTAAAGTCTATCCAAATTTTAAGATCAGATTCATTTTCGTACAGTGCACCATCAGCTAGAGCCTCATAGCGAAGCTTATCCGCAGCATCAGACGCATTAGAAATCAATTCACGAAGAAAAATCTCTTTGTTGCTGTATAGGGCATTTGCCACAAGATCCAGCAACTGGGTCACTTCAGCCTCAAAGGCATGAGTTTGAGTATTGGTTGATGCTGCGTCGGGTGAAACAGTCATTTTTTTGCCTCCGTTATGGTGCGTTATTAGATTCAGGTGTATAGGTGGGGCTAATAGCGCTCTATTTCAAGGGCTATAGAGGTAATAATGTGAAAAAATTGTGAACATATAACACAAAATAAGAAGCTGACATCAGTCGGCTTCTTATCAATGCAAAGTCCGACCCTAGAACATAAAGCGATAACCCAGTTTGGCTAAATACAGATCAGAATCTGGATAGTCTTGGCCTTGATTTGAGTCAGAACTGCCAGTTAGATGAGTGTACTCTATCATCGCATAAAATTCGTTTTTCAAAGGAATCAGTAGCCCACCACCAAAAATTGGCCCCCAATAGTAATCATCTAATCCAGCACCGTCCAAGTTACCATTGTAGCTATAATCAATACTTCGATAGGCAACACCAGCTTTTGCAAAGATATTAACAACCCCCTTCAATGATGCATCAACACGACCCTGGAAATACCCATACCATGATTTATATGACGCACTGACATCAGTCTGTTTATCATTATCGTAAGTGTTATATTCTGCTTTAGGCAGCATGCCCAACCCCAGTTCAACGGAGAGATGTGGCATAAAGGAAAACCCAACATCACCTTGATAGGCAAGACCTCCGTTGATGTTAGAAGTATCTTCCCAACTCGAAGAGTCATAAAAATTCCCATAGCCCGTGCTTGCATAACCGAGACCAAGCTCAGTATATAAATACGGCTGAAATATATTTTTGCTAGCTTCACTAGACGAGACCATAGACTCATCGCCACCCGCATAAACATTGATAGCAACAATTGACAAACATCCTAAATAAATAACTTTATTGAGTAGAGACATAATTCAAATCCTTTTTGTTGCTCGACATTCAAACGATTTTTCTTATAAACAATGATTAAGAGAATATTAACTAAGAAAGTTTCAATTAACAAATATTTCTTTTTTTGAAGCTTTTTTTTAAAAAAAAATAATCAATGATTCTTTTTAAGAACCTTAGACGGGGTAATATCAAGATAACTTTAACATTATTGAGAACAAATAAGATGAGGCTAGTTTTTTTTATCCAACAAGGAAACAATAATAATCTTAAGATTATTCAAAGAGATCTGAAAATAATAATTTTTAAAACTTTTCATTATTTAAATTATGACCCTGTATCCAGAGGAACTTCCAATAGACATAAGTTATTCTTATTGAGATAAATATTCTCACGACATACAAAAAATTTATAAAAAATTAGTTACACTTAAGTTTCTTCAGTAAGGTTGCGGCCCTTCATTAGGTCTGATACTTAAACCCTAATTTTCCTTGAATGAAATTAGTATCTGGTGCAACAATATTCAATGTACTAATATTATAAGGAACCGAACCTAAATAATTTACTCCTGCCATAATTATATTCAACTGAAGCGTAAAAATATCGGCTAAAACCATATGAAAAACCAACACAAAAAAAAAGCTCTGCATAATCTTTTTCACGCTCATTAATTGATGGTCGAGTAACCGTTATGTTTCGATATGAAGCCCCTATCTTTACATAGGAGCCTATTGAATCACTAAGATCAACATCTATTCTACTAGCAAAAAAGCCAAACCAAGATTGTATCTGAGTTTGTTCAGTTTCTCCCTGACGACGTCCTTTTGCTACGGGTAATTGGCCACCACCAAACTCCAAAGATAGGTGCGGTAAAAATTCATAACCAACATCCCCCCATGTATACCAATCGACCGTTGACATTGTCGGCATCAATAGCATCACCTGTCAAACTGCCGTAAAAATCTCCATAACCTGTATCTGCATAATCAGAACCGATTTCAGTATAAAAGTAACCTTTATGACCAATATAATCTTCTTGCCCAGAACAGTTATCGTTAGCTGCGAATAAATGATATGAATAAAAGCCCACAGCTATAATTACAAAAACTTTGACGAATTTTTTAGAACTCATAAAGGTTAAACTATTAAATGCAACTCAACCCCTCTTTGATTGAAAAAACATACTAGAAACATTAGGAAATGTCTCATGACAGATATAAGCTTTCTCTATAGAAAATGAAAATAAAACTTTTTGCAAAAAAAAACCCACTATAAAAGTGGGTTTTTTTAGGACTAGTGTAAAATTAGAAGCTAAATTTGTAGCCAATTTTACCAACGTATATGTTAACGTCTGGAGCAGCGACATCAACAGATGTACCAGCACCAGCCAGATTAACAGTTTCTAGATCATTAGTACCACCGATGTGATTGTATTCAGCAGCTACGTAGATATTATCTCTAACAGAGTAGCTAACACCCGCAGCAAAAAATGGCGCAAAGTATGATTCACTTCCACTTTCATCGGCTATTTCACCTTTCATGTTACGGTAAGCAAGACCAGCTTTTCCGTATAGAGAAGTCTTGTCGTTCATTAAGCTCACGTTCATACGACCTGCACCGTATGCAAACCATGATTTTAATTTACCCTCTGCGGTAACGACATCAGTATCTGAACTTCCAACACTTAAAGTTCCTTTAGCTTCTGGTAGGTAACCACCACCCAACTCAACAGCTAAGTTAGGCATGAATTGGTATCCAAAGTCACCAAGGTAAGTCATTCCACCTTTAGTATCTTTAGTATCAGTGATTGATAAACCAGCAACACCGAAAGTATTGATATCGTAGAAATCTTCGTAACCAGTTTGAGCGTAACCTAAACCAGCTTCAGCGTAGAAAAAAGGAGTGAAAGATGGAGCAGCAGGAGCAGCCATCATTTCAGGACCACCAGCGTAAGCAGAACTTACACCCAATACAGCAGCAGCTGCAATAATTAGTTTTGTTTTTACCGACATTATTTTTCCCCTTAAAGGTTATTTAACATGTTAAAGCCGAGATCTTACATAACTCTGACTTATAAAACAACAGCAGCAAAACAACCCCAGTGCTTACTCTATTGCTTTAATGGATCAATAATATCTAAAGCTTTTTTTCTTCACAACAGATGTGAAGAGGCAGAAACGCTATTAAACCCATAAGTGATTTTATTGGTTTTTTTATAACATTAAATGAGTGAAAAAATAGATCAATAATAGACCAAATACAATTATTTATACTTTATTATTTCCATTTAAATAATGGATTATCTCTGATGTTCAACAAGTTATCCCTGTAAAATATTTTTCAAAAAAAACTTTGCTTCTATCACAAAATTATTTTTTATGATTAGAAAAAATTAAAAAATCACATTCGGCATTAAAGCATTAACCGTATTTTTCCAAACCACTAATATAAGATCACCGTATCCGATGGCGATAACCTTAGTGTATCAACTATTTCAGTGCTATTGCTTTTATGTTGCAGACGATCCTTTTTGGATGTTTTTTCGATAATGGGAAGATCAAACGCTGATGCTTTTAGATCATTCCCTACAGGTCGTTATTCAGTACAACCTAAGATAAGTTGCAATACCTTTGATTGCAGAGCAGGACTTTTTTCATGCAGATTGATATCGCGATGGATAGTTATACGGATAAAGCTGACAAGGAACGAGCAGGTTACTTTAATTCCTATCTTTTAAAATAGAACATTGAGAAAACCAAAAAAATTTGTAGTTATAATAGCTAAGTGTGATGTGAGAAAATAGAACTCCTAATAAAGCCATAGTCATCTAATGTCCGGTAATAATAATTACCGGACATTAGGTTAACGATGACACTAGATCTTATTGAAAAAAGATCTCTAGTTAAATTCATTACATCGTTTAATGTCATTAAATCTAGCCAAAATAATATGCTACACCCATTGTTCCTTCGTTAAAAATTTCCCACTCATTTTGTTTACCACTTTTATCGGCATTTTCCGAATCAGCATCGTATCCGAATGTTTCATAGCTTACAGGCATGACCCTTGCGAAGACTTTTACGTGAGCATTTGGATGGTAGGCTAAACCAACGTATGGACCAACAACATATGGGTCGTGATCTATCGCTTTTCCTTGATTATAATCTTCCTTGCTACTTACGAAAGTGTAGTTTCCTTCTAGGCCGTAAGAAAACACGACATCACCCTTAAATGGCATTGTTCGTCCGAGGTAAAGACCAGCAGAAAGCTGGTTCCAATCCGCTTTTCCAGACTTTACAGATTCGTTGATTTCAGCAGAAAAGTTTATCCCTGCTTCCAAGTTCGATGTATAGTAATCTAAGCCTGCAACCATATCGTCGCCTGCGGGCTCACTGTACGCCAAGGAGAATCCTATACTTGGGCTTGTGGAACTCGCATCAACAATATCTCCCCCTGCTAGACCAATGGATGGAAGAAAACAAATAAAACATGCAAATTTTGTAAAGTGGTTCATTGAACATCCTTATTTAATTTAAAATACGTCTGAATGTTAATATTGCATGAGCGTCATTGCAACTTAGATATAAGAATTTAAACAGAGCGAAAAAACGAAAAGCGACTGTATTATTGGGATGGCTTTTTTATCTTAACTGGATGACATCCCTAAATAAGCAATTATATTTTCTTGGCCTATTTTTTCATCGGAGTTTTTAGTGGTCGACTCTCCGTGTGATGGGTGAGGCCTCTGACCGACGCGTACCTGCCCTCTCGTGCTAAAGCATTGAGCACACCGATATCTGGACGCTCACAAATCACTTGATCATTCAAAATCAGATCTGTAATCTCGGAATCCAAGACATAAAGTGATTCGTCTAGTTTATTTTGGATATCTTTAAGTCACAGAATTTTAAACTTTTTAGCAAGGTAACAGGTACAAACGATGCTTTTAAATAAAAAACCCTATTCACTCAGAATTATCATCACTTTCTCATTATTATGTATGTCACTATCCAGCGTCTGTCTGTCAGGTCAAATTGTGCAATATAGCTCTTCATCTTCACAAACCAACAATGAAATAAAAACTAACAAAAAAGGTTTAACTGCTTACGTTGACTTAGGGTACTCATTCGCAGATTGGCCTGGAAGCTATCCGTACAACTTTACAAGCCATGGTGATGGAGGACTGACCTTTGGCTTAGGTATTTCTAAAAAGTTAAATCGCTACTTTAATTTGCAGTCCAATTTTTTCCATTTACCAAAGGTTGACTATGATCACAAAGGCGGCCACTCAATATCTCAATCAATCACTACGACTATGGCACAGATGTTATACGAGCTATCTCCATCAACAACCTGCTATGTTAGTGCAGGTTTCGGTATAAGGTACACCGACTTTAACGACAATGACTCTGTAACACTAAGGCCTGCAATGTCTGTTGGTATACAACGTGCACTAAACGATTATTGGAGCCTACAAGCAC
>CACNSC010000021.1 GCA_902623005.1 uncultured Coxiella sp. | reverse complement strand
TTTTGAGCAATCGTTACTCGATAAAAATATTGAAATTATAAAACTATATTTCTCTATCTCATCAAACAATCAAGCTATCAGATTAATCAATCGCAAACGTTCGCCTTTAAAATATTGGAAATACAGCGACAATGACGAATTGCTTGCAGATAAATGGCAGGTATTCACCGACTATAAAAACAAATTATTTAACCACGGTAGCCAACGTAAAACACCGTGGACTGTAATCGAAGCCAATAACAAACGTAGCAGCCGACTAAGCGCATTGCATTACCTCATTTCATCTTTAGATTATGCTAACAAATCGTTGTTGGGTGATTACTCAAAAACCTCAACGCATAGTTATGACATTGAGATTGATGGCCTGACATTCAATAATCTTACCCTGGAGCAGTACGAACTTTTGTGTAAACTTTCAGGGCAAAAATCTTAACGATTATTAATTGAGTCAAAAACTAACCGACCTCGATGTGAGATGAACCTTGCTGGTGATTGTTAGATCTCGCTTCAACACTTCCGCACAGGCCAAAATCTAGATAAAGCGCGGCATGATCAGATACTTCATCAGGCAATACACGAAACTGATTAACTTCGATGTTTGGCGATACAAAAATATAGTCCGCATACGGTTCTTGTTTATCGTATAAACTCGTTCGAGTACTAGTTACTTTAAACTCAGTGATTAAATTTCGCCAATGATTGCCTAGCAAAGCGATACTCTTTGTGTCTGGTCTTAAATTAAAATCACCACATAGGATTTGTGGACAATGCCACTCTTGAAGACAGCTATAAATTTTTTTTGATTGCTGTAATCGATCAGCAGTATCAGTTTTACCTAACCCATTCCATAATCCATGTACATTACTGATCAGTAGTGGCTGATTTTGATACCTACACTCAGCCCACTGCAATATACGATCGTGTCGAGCTCCTAGACCAGAATAACGTGGGTTATGGAAAATAGACCGCTCACCCTCATCAGTGACTGCAATGTTCTTTTTAATAAACATCGCCTGTCCATAAACCCCTTGCACAATTGGTTTAAAATAGCCTTGGTGTCCAGGAAGCAGCTGTTGTATTTCAGAAAAAATATTCAAACTCAGCTGACGATTGTCGGTTGCGCTTTTTTGTTTTGCATTATGGTAAACCTCTTGCAAACAAAAAACATCAACTTCATGGTGACGAGTAATGAAATCTAACAACGCATGCTTGATATGCCCACCCCAAATATTCAGACACAGCAGCTTCATCGATTGGAATCCTCGATAATGTTCAATCTCTTGGTGCTGAACGTCAGCTAAAAAGGCAATTGCAATGACGAGTCAATCGATAACAGCACACGGCGAAAATGCGATTGAATCTTTTGCAACAACTCCTCTGTTTCAGCCTCAAAGCGAATCACCAAATAGGCAGAGGTATTCGATGGGCGAACCAAGCCCCACCCGTAACCAAAGTCAACGCGAAGACCGTCTATGGTGATACGCTCTGCCGCTGCAAAATCACCCTCATCAATTAAGCGCTGCATAAAGCCAATTTTTTTATCTTCAGCCATAGGCAACTTTAACTCTGGAGTATTGATACTATTGGGTAATGCAGCGAATAGTTGATTGCAAGACTCAGACTGAGATGCCAAGATTTTTAATGCCCGAGCACCAACATATGCGCCGTCATCAAAACCAAACCACTCATCGTTAAAAAAGATATGCCCACTCATCTCACCAGCAAATGGCGCAGTTTCAGCTAACATTCGCTTTTTGATCAGTGAATGTCCCGTCTGATTCATGATTGGCACACCACCCCACTCGGAAATTTTTTGAGGTAAATGATTGGTGCATTTTACATCAAAAACAATCTTTGAGCCTGGATGTTGCTTGAGCACATCTTGTGAGAAGAATAATAACTGCCGATCAGGCCAGATAATCTCACCCGCATCAGTGATCAAACCTAAACGATCACCATCACCATCAAACGCCAAGCCAATATCCGCACGATGTGCTTTTACTGCTGCACGAATATCTTCTAAATTTTCTGGAATCGTCGGGTCAGGATGGTGATTTGGAAAGTGACCATCAACCTCACAAAATAATTCAATCACCTCGCAACCCATAGCGCGATACAATGCAGGAGCCACCACGCCGGCAATGCCATTACCACAATCTACCACCACTTTAAGTGGTCGTTGTAATTGAACATGCTTGGTGACGTAATCAATGTAAGGCTCGATTAATTCTTGCTGACGATAACTACCGGACTGCGGCGCTAGCTGCCAATCCTGATGTACGATCCGCTGATATAACGTTTGCACACCTTCGGTGCTTAACGTAACGCCGTCTAGGACTGACTTAAAACCGTTATGGTGACCTGGATTATGACTGGCAGTTACCATGATACCGGAGTTTGCTGATAAGGTTTTTGTAGCAAAATAAACCAAAGGTGTCGGTACCTGACCGATATCTATCACGTCACAGCCACTTTGGCACAAGCCAGCAACCAGCGCTTGCGTGAGCTCAAGCCCTGTCAGACGTCCATCGCGCCCCACGATAACTTCATGTGCTCCAGTTTCTTTGACCATAGAGCCAAACACCAAGCCTATGGCATAGGCAATTCCAGGACTGACACCAGCAGCATCCGCTTCTCCTCGAATATCATAAGTTCTGAAAATACCTTCTGGCACTTTCTCTGGGATATTAAATTCTAAATGCTTATTGTCCTGTACTACCAAAACCACCCTCTCCTCGTTGTGTTTTTTCGAATTCGTCAACTAAACTAAATTGTGCTTTTAAAACCGGCATGATAACCAACTGCGCGATACGTTCACCGTGCTCAATGGTGTAAGTGGTATCACCGCGATTCCAACACGACACCATTAAAGGACCCTGGTAATCCGAATCAATTAACCCTACCAAGTTACCCAGAACAATACCGTGTTTATGGCCTAGACCTGATCGGGGTAAAATAGTTGCTGCCAATGTAGGATCAGCTAGATGAATTGCAATGCCTGTTGAAATTAGCTCTGTTTGACCAGGCTCTAAGGCTAGTGAACTATCTAAGCAAGCCCTTAAATCTAAACCCGCTGAACCTTCTGTGGCATATTCAGGAAGAGCCATTTCAGCACCAATGCGTGAATCCACAATTTTTAGTTGAACTGGGCGGTACATGAGTCAATCTCCCAACTATTTTTTAAAAGGGTAGGCTACCGCGTTTAAAAGATAATGACTAGTTAAGTGATTCAAAATTTATTTGTCTCCAAGCCCTCACAAACATCCAGTTTGCACAAAAAAAAATCAACCTAAGCGGCTTACCCCACGGCCAATGGTTGAAAATTAAACAATCCTTTTTGATATCCATTTGTTTACTGATTCTCCCTCTAACCTACCGAGCCATGCGTCACCAACCCCAGTAAAATTGCTTGATTATCTGAATATTCGGTTTACAAATAGTCATGGTTTTGATATAAATTCGCGCTTATCGAATATTGACAGGAGCCGGCCATGTCCAGAACATGCCAATTGACGGGGAAACGACCCACCGTGGGTAACAACGTTTCTCATGCAAACAACAAAACCAAAAGACGTTTTCTCCCCAATTTACATAAAAAACGTATTTGGGTTCCCAGCCAGCAACGTTACGTCACCCTACGGGTTTCTGCTCGAGGCCTTCGCACGATTGATAAAATCGGTATTGAGGCAGCATTAGAGCGTATCAACAACAACCAAGATATCAACTAAGGGCATCACCATGGCATCAAAAGGTCCACGCGAAAAAATCATGCTATTGTCGACTGGAAAAACTCAAGCCGGCAAAGCAACAGGTTATTTTTACACCACATACAAAAATAAAAATAACACACCTGATAAAATGGAACTCATGAAGTTCGATCCTCGCGCATATGACGAAAAAACCAACAAATGCGGTATGATGATCAAATTTAAAGAGAAAAAGATTCCTAAGTAAATATTATTTTAAGCAAACAATTTTATTCTGGGATTTGCCACTATCATCCACGATGGTAGTGGCTTTTTTATACCTGCCTCTCCACATGCGTGGACGATAATAGCTCAAATACAATAATAGCCATACACAGTGATCACTAAGCACGCTAACGCATTAACCACAATTCCCGAGCGAATCATTCCGACGATATTAACTTGTTCACTACTATAAACAATAGCGTTTGTTGGAGTTGCTACGGGCAACATGAAAGCACAACTGGCTGCATAAGCTGCCGGCAACACTAGCTGACGGACCGGGAGGTGTAATTTTACCGCCAAAATAGCCAGCAATGGCACAAACGTTATTGTTGTTGCGGTATTACTATTCACTTCCGTTAGCAACATAATACTCAAAACGCTTAATAAGAGAATAAAAAACCATGGAATAGAGGATAAAAACATCAAATAATCTGCCATCCACAAGGTCAACCCACTGCTCTCAAGCGTTTTACCCAGTGCAAAACCGCCACCCACTAATAATAAAACTCCCCAAGGTATTTCTTTAGCATTACCCCAATGCAATATTCGCTGGCTACTTCCACCCCCTCTGGGTAATAAAAATAGTAGACTAGCCGACAACATCGCAATCCCTGCATCCGATACATTGAGTAAGAATATTTTGTTGATAGCTGGCCGCAAAAACCAAGCAAACACAGTAAGCAACAATACGATACTTAAAACTTTTTCAGCTTGTTTCATTCGACCTAATGCTTTGTGCTCATATATAATGCTTGCCTTTACATTTGATGAAAAATGCCCACCTATATTGCCTCTAAAAAAACACAGCCAACACCACACACTAATCAACAAGAGCACCACCAAAGGTATTGAAACCCAAAACCAACTCAAAAAACTTACCGATACGTCATAGTAGTCACTTAAAAAACCGACCACAAAGGCGTTTGGCGGTGTCCCTATTAGTGTCGTCATTCCACCGATATTAGCTGCGTACATTAAAGCAAGCAGTAGCTTGGTTTTTAACACCTCAGAGGCCTGATAAATTTCAATCATACCCATTACAATAGGCAATAAGAGAATTACTGTCGCACTGTTACTAATCCAACAACTAAAAAATACCGTCACTAGCATGACACCGGCAACATGTAGCCGCGGAGAATTACCCAATATCGATAGTAGCGCAAGCATTAATCGCTTGTGCAACCCGGATGACTGCACCGCAACACCTAGCATAAACCCTCCCAACAAAAGGAATATGACGGGATGCGCATAACTAACAGCAATATTCTTAAAAGAAGATAATTGCAAAAAAGGGCATAGAATTAATGGCAAACAACTTGTCACAGCTAATGGAACTACTTCGCAAATCCACCAAGTAATCATTAGCAAAGCTAAACCCAATGTATGGACCATTTCCGAGGTCATGCCATGAGGAGTACGACAAAAAAGACTAAACGCGAATGCAAATATTCCGAGAAAAAAACCTATAGACTGCCGTTTTGTGTAACTCAATATTTATCTTCCTTGATAAATCACTTATTCCCACTATAACAAATCTTTGAGAAACTTCCCGGTGTGAGATTGAGCGTTTTTAACAATCATCTCGGGCGCACCTACGGCAACCACTTGACCACCACCAGCACCGCCCTCCGGCCCCATATCAATCACCCAGTCAGCGACTTTGACGACATCAAGATTATGCTCAATGATTACCATGGTATTGCCTTGATCCCTCAAACGCATAATGACATCAATTAACTGATTAACGTCGTGAAAATGCAGCCCTGTGGTTGGCTCATCCAAGATATATAAAGTTTTTCCAGTAGCACGTTTTGATAACTCACGAGAGAGCTTAACGCGTTGTGCCTCTCCTCCAGACAACGTCGTTGCATTCTGCCCTAACGTGATATATGACAAACCAACATCCATCAAGGTTTCTAACTTGCGTTTGACGCTAGGAACATTTGCAAAGAACTCAACGGCATCTTCAACCGTCATTTCCAAAACGTCATAAATATTTTTTCCTTTATACAGGACCTCTAAAGTTTCTCGCTTATATCGAGCACCGTGACAAACATCACAAGTTACGTAGACATCAGCTAAAAAATGCATCTCTACTTTGATTACACCATCACCTTCACAGGCGTCGCAACGACCACCATTAACATTAAAGCTAAAACGTCCTGCTTTATAGCCTCGGGAACGGGCTTCTTGAGTACCAGCAAATAACTCTCTGATAGGCGTAAACATCCCCGTATAAGTTGCCGGATTAGAGCGCGGCGTGCGTCCAATTGGACTCTGATCAATATTAACGACCTTATCGAGCTCATCTAAACCCGTTACTGAGCTGTGCGGGCCGATGGACTGTGTGGAGGCACCATTAAGCCGATGCGCCGCAATTGGGTATAACGTACCGTTTATCAGGCTTGATTTACCTGAACCTGAAACACCCGTCACGCAAGTTAAAAGCCCCAAAGGTAATTCTAAAGTGACATCTTGCAAGTTATTTAAACTTGCATCCTTGATAGTAAGCTTTTGTCGACAAGTGTTGTCCAAACGTTTTTTTGGTAAAGGAATACTTTTCTTACCTGAAAGGTAACACCCAGTTAACGAATTTGGATTTGCTTTAACATCAGCAGGTGTACCTTGAGCCATGATATCACCACCATGAACACCTGCTCCGGGCCCTAAATCCACCAAGTAATCGGCACGTAACATAGCCTCTTCATCGTGTTCTACCATAATCACGGTGTTACCTAAGTCACGCAGTCGCTCTAGGGATTGAAGCAATCGTTCATTGTCGCGCTGATGCAAACCAATGGATGGCTCATCCAATACATACATCACACCAACCAATCCGGAACCAATCTGACTGGCCAATCGGATACGTTGCGCCTCACCACCTGATAAGGTTTCTGCGCTGCGTGATAATGTCAGATAATCCAATCCAACATTGACTAAAAAGCCCAAACGGGCTACGACTTCTTTAATAATTTTTTCAGCAATCTCACCTTGCTGGCCAGGTAAGTTTAAAGCTTGAAACCACTCATGAGCGGCCTGAATAGACCACTGTACTATCTCAGGTAACCGGAACTCACCTACACGCACATGACGAGCCTGATAACTAATACGCTCGCCTTCACAATCTGGACACGGGCTGAGTGTCAGGTATTTTGACAGCTCTTCTCGCACTGCAGATGAATCGGTTTCATGATAGCGACGCTGCATATTAGGGATAACGCCCTCGAACACATGCTCACGAATCACTGGCTGATTTTGCGAACCACGGTAAACGAATGGTATTTTTTCTTTACCACTGCCATAAAGCAGCATAGTTTTAATTGTGTCCGGCAAAACAGAAAAAGGCTGTTCTACATTAAAACCATAGTGCTTTGATAACGATTCCAATAACTGAAAATAATATCGATTACGCCTATCCCATCCACGTATCGCGCCGCCAGCTAAACTCTGAGCTGGATTGACGACCACTTTATCTGGATCAAATAACTGCTGCACGCCCAAACCATCACAACCGTGGCAAGCACCCTTTGGGTTGTTGAATGAAAAAAGCCTAGGCTCAAGGGCCTCAATGCTATAACCACAGGTTGGACACGAGTATTTGGCTGAAAATAGCACGTCCTCTTGGTCATCATTCATGATATGCACAACGGCCAGTCCCTCGGACAATGCGGTTGCTGCCTCAAAAGATTCGGCTAGACGTTGCTCTTGTCCTGGACGGATCTTTAAACGATCAACCACGATTTCTATCGTGTGTTTTTGCTTTGGCGCCAATGGTGGTGCTTCATCCAATTCAATAATTTCACCATCGATACGAGCACGGACATAACCCTGACCTTGCAACTTTGCCAATAATTTTTGATGTTCTCCTTTTCGACCACGAATGACAGGCGACAACACTACGATCGCGGTGTCTTCAGGAAATGCCATGACCGCATCTACCATCTCTGCGATAGGCTGCGCAACCAAGGGATGATCATGTTCGGCACAATACGGCTGTCCAACGCGGGCAAATAGCAACCTTAAATAATCATAAATTTCCGTGATTGTACCCACGGTTGATCGTGGATTGTGTGAAGTCGCTTTTTGCTCAATCGCAATCGCTGGAGAAAGCCCCTCAATCAAGTCAACATCAGGCTTATTCATTACGGAAAGAAACTGGCGTGCATATGCCGATAGCGACTCAACATAGCGTCGCTGACCCTCGGCATAAAGGGTGTCAAAGGCCAATGATGACTTACCTGAGCCCGACAGACCGGTAAAAACAATCAACTGATCTCGGGGCAAATCGAGATCAATGTTTTTTAAGTTATGGGTGCGCACCCCTTTCAAAGATAGCTTTTCCACCTCAGGCTCCAGTCACTTAAGTTGCCGCATATGATACGCTTTTTTGAAGCACAAGAGCAGCTCTAAACGGCGATATTTTCACGGTTTTGCTGGTATTTCTGCACCCAAGAAATTAAGATATGAGTGAAATTTTAACAGGTAATTTTTTGCCACTTAGTCATCGCCCCCAAACGAGGATCACCATGTCAAAAACCGAACTTTCATCCATTCTTTCCATTGCACTACTCATGGCTTTTCGCATGCTGGGCATGTTCATGATTCTACCTATATTTGCCACTGCAGCGACTGAACTTTCGGGCAGCACCCCCGCTCTGATCGGCTTGACTCTAGGCGTCTACGGGCTAACGCAAGCCATGCTGCAAATACCTTTTGGTGCCTTATCTGATAGATTCGGCCGCAAACCCATAATAACAATCGGGCTCGTCCTACTCATTGCTGGTAGTATCATTGCCGCGCATGCCGAAACCATCTATGGCGTTTTGATCGGGCGAGCTTTGCAAGGTGCTGGCGCTATTGGTAGCACATGCCTAGCGTTGCTGTCGGACCTCACTCGAGATGAAAATCGCAGTAAAGCCATGGCAATGGTAGGAATGATGATCGGCATCTCATTTTCGGTTGCGATTGTATTAGGACCACTGGTTAATCATTACTTCCAACTCAACGGTATCTTCTGGACAACGGCAGGTTTGGGCGCTCTAGCCATCATCCTATTGTTCACCACCATCGCCAAACCACCACGCCTAACGTTAGCGTCAACCACAGAATCAGCACTGAGCCGATATCGCTCGGTCTTTTTCAATAGCCAATTATTGCGATTAAACGCTGGCATCTTTAGTCAACATGCCTTACTCACCAGCTTATTTGTCATACTTCCTATCGTATTTTCTCAGCACCTAGGTTTAAATAATCACCAACAAACCATGACATATTTAGTTCTATTAGCAGGTTCATTTTTAGCCTCAATTCCACTGATCATCATTGCTGAAGCTTGGCGTAAGATGAAGCCGGTGTTTCTCATTGCCATTGCGACGCTTACGCTTACTAGCCTGTGTCTTGCTTCTTTCCATCAATCTCGATGGGACGTGTTTGTTTTACTGTTCTTATTTTTCTGTGCTTTCAGCTTATTAGAAGCTACGCTACCTTCCCTGGTATCCAAACTGGCTTCGATTCGACACAAAGGATCTGCCATGGGCATTTACTCATCGTCACAATTTCTCGGTATTTTCGTTGGTGGCAGTGTGAGTGGCTGGCTATCCGGTCACTTTGCCATCTCCGGTGTATTATTGTTCATGACAGCATTAGGTCTGGTCTGGTTTGGTTTTGCTAGTTCGATGCAACAACCACCTTACTTATCTACGGTGATCTTTTCTGCACCAAAAAACACACAACTGACACGACAACTCATTGAACAATTTCAAAATGCTGCTGGCATTCAAGAGGCAGCCTTTGCACAAGAAGAACAGTTGATATACCTCAAGGTTGATAAAAAAATTGCCAACGTTAACGAATTGCGAAACCAAGTAGAAGCCTGTAACCTAGCTTGATATTTTTTCGTTATATTGCAGCTATAGAGGGGATAACAGCATGGCACGAGGTATTAATAAAGTCATTTTAGTCGGTAACATTGGTGCTGAGCCTGAGGTTCGTTTTACACCTGGTGGCAGTGCTGTTGCCAACCTTACAATTGCAACCAGCTCCTCATGGCGTGATAAGCAGTCAGGTGAAATGCAAGAACGCACTGAGTGGCATCGTGTCGCTTTTTTTAATCGTCTTGCTGAAATTGTTGGTGAATACCTTCACAAAGGCTCGAAAATCTACGTTGAAGGCAGCTTAAGAACACGGAAATGGCAAGACAAAGCCGGCAATGATCGCTACACAACAGAAATTATTGCGAATGAAATGCAAATGTTAGACAGCAAAGGCCAAGGTGGTAATAGCTCATCTAATTATAACAGCTCGAGCAATCAACAACCTGCGCCTGAAATGTCAGCGCCAATGGGTGCTGCTCTTGAAGATGACGACATTCCATTTTAACGATTGCGCTTCTTACCTAATCTACCTAAAAAACTCTTGTTATTTAGCAAGAGTTTTTTTTCATCTCCGCAAAATTCATACATACGCAGATTGTTATGCGGGTAATGACGAACTCTCATACATGCGTAATGAAACGACATTTTCCAAAGCACCCGAATCATCTTGAAACTCGTCTGAGTGAACACTGTTCGTGCACGAGTGATCATCCAATACTTGAGAGTAGCGCCATAAAGTCGGTAATTGTGCAAATACACTTATAGCGCCCAGTGCCAATGATGAGCAAGTGATGCCGATTTCTAATGCTGGCGCAACCTCAATTGCTCGCGATTGACCCGCATAGTACTGCATCACTAGACCTTGGCGCTGAGCAATCACAGCATCCGCATTATTACTACTAAGATAAACATTTAAAATATTCATAATAAGAGCACTGGTGCCAAACATACTGAGTAGCGTTATTATATAAAAGCTACTCTTTTTTGACACGCACAGCTGCTGTGCATCCATAAGCAGCTTGCCGCTGATAGTATGGCCAACGCCGCGTATTAATGAGTTTGCTGATTGAGAAAAAATATTATTAACAGAAAACGATTTTCCCATGCTACTGATATTATCTTGCAACTGAATCAACTCAAACCCGCAAGAATATGCGGAAGCCAAGTAAATTAGACTAGCCAGCAAATAATTACATGCCATCAATTGATTATTTTGCTGGGGAAACCAGTGTCGAATCACATCCATAAAAGAACGCGACCGCACAAACCCTCGAAAGATTGGTAATAACTCTCGAATGCAGGGTGCTAATACATCAGCACACTGGTAAAGTCGACTGACAATGGGCTGCCTAAATAAAGGTAAGATCACAAACCCATGTTTCGCATGGTATTCCACGTGTTTACGAAACGAGTCCACCACATCAGTATATAAATCTAAGATAAAGTTAAGTGAAATAGATACGGCGAGTAACGGCCATTTGATTGCAGGATGAGCGCCATTAACGCTCAGCAACACCACCATAATGGCATTGGAAACACTCGATAAATTTGCACAGAGAGCCAGCATGACATGGCAATGATCTGATTGACCTAATTGCAGCGGCTGATTGATGGGTTGATCCGCTTGGCCATCAAGACGGTGTATAATTCCGTTGGAAACTAGCCATGCACGACAAGCAAGCAAAGCCACAAACGGTACTGCAGGCACCATAATTTTTTCGAGCAGTGATAACTGTTGAGACTGCGGTTGCAGACCATACACAATAATCACAACAGGCAAAGACAGCGATGACGTTGCAGCAAATAAACCCGTTACCAGACTACGTAGTGCGACTGATGAGACTTTAGATACAAGAGACGGCTCACGCATAACAGTAAGCTCCGAGAACTCATTTTCAATATGGTTTGAGTTCAAGCGTCACTCCTAAAAGTGGTGGTAAAAGACATAACAAGGCTTAACTTAATTTTTTATCGACTAAGACTAGTTGGTAAAACATCATTCTCAGAGCTTTGAGGGGAAGAATTAGACTTTCTGCATTGATTCGCTAACCCATTCACGTAGTTGTTGAATCTTCCTTTAATCTTATTGAGTTGACGAATGTTACCTCTATCATCGTAGCTTGGTTTCTCCGCTAGGATTTTATCCAGATTTTCCGCGATCGATCGACAGGCCGTCAATTTGAAGCTCTTATCCTCTAACGGTTTACCAGAGTCTCTCAAAACAGAGCGTATTATGTTAAGCATTTTTAAAAACTTATTGTCTTTGCTGTTTCGACTTGATTTTTTCGGAATGATTTTATTTCCATCATTTTTACGTCGTTTGGCCATCTTGTTCTCACACCTCAATTAATTGCAATCGGCATGTTACGTGAGTATTGTTAAAAAACTATTAAAAAATAGAACAATACACTTAAAAAAAGTGCATTTTTTGCCTATTAGATTATTTTTTGATCAAATATTATGGGCTCTTGCCGGTCGTCAGGTCTTTAATTAGTTGGCTTGAGTTAGGCGCTGCTTATATCGCTTAACTCGCTCAACTGATGCCAACATACTATCAATCGGCCATTGTTTCGACGCTACGGCTTCTGATAATGATTCTACTAATTGCTGATATGCCGAGATAGGTAATGGCGACAACTGACCACCAATAATCACCATATCATTACCTGCAAGGAAAGCACTTAAAACCAGCTCATCTAATGATTCAACCGATGAAGCCGACAGAGTTTGGGTCGCTGCCGCCATTTGAATATCATCACTGATAATGACACCATCAAAACCACTTGCTCTTAATCGATCAATCCAAGTTTTTGACAAACTGACGGGTTGATCGTCAATACCCCGATGAATCACGTGAGACATCATGACCATTCCGCATTGATTCGCTAACGCATGAAAAGGTTCAAGCTCGTTTTCCGACCACTGCTGCGTGATATCCACCTGACCAAGGTGCGTGTCACCCAACGCACTGCCATGGCCCGGATAGTGCTTTAAGCAACACTGAATATCATAGTGACGACAAGCATCTATAAATAACTTTGCACAGTTCGTTATTACATCAATACTCGATGAGAAACCTCTATGGATCTGCCCAATAATGGGACACTGCCCATTATGGATATCAACGACAGGGGCATACACACAGTTAAAGTTTAGATCAAATAAAAGCTTTGCGATCTTGTCGCAATAGTGCTTTGCCTCATCTATTTTTCCATCCTGATATAATTGCCCTAATTGATAAGCACATAGTGTTTCAGGAAAGCCAGCATCGACTTTTAAACGATTGACGCCATATCGAATAGGATCTCCATTCTCTAACTCAGTCCAATCTAAACCGCCCTCTGAGTCGATCGATATAAACGTATGTGGAAATAAGGCTTTTAATTGATGATTAAGTTGTTTTAACTGAACCGGATCAGCAATATTCTTCGCATAATTTTCAGATAGATTATTATTATCACACTTTTGATCAAAAAGAATCAGCCCCCCTGGATGAGGCAACCTGGAAAGATCCTTTATAAATGAATGATCTGCACTTTGGCCTTCAAAACCAATTATCAATAAAGACGAAATGGTATTTGGAGATATCATAAACAGCAACAGGGATTAAAACTAAATCCAACACATTAACTTTTTGTTGATGTACTGTCTACGAATCCAGCTCACTTGATAAAATTCAAATAACGAATTCTTAAAACTTTTTATTTAACACTTTTCATGTATATTAGAGAAAGATCAAATTCAAGGAAGATTAATGATAGCAAGTGTGGGTCAATATTTAGCCAGTCGATTAGCTTCCATTGGCATAAAAGAGTATTTTGCTGTACCTGGAGACTATAATCTCATCCTGCTAGATGAAATACTAAAAAATCAATCTCTTCAAATGATAAACTGCTGTAATGAGCTAAATGCTAGCTATGCTGCTGATGGTTACGCAAGGATCAATGGTGTTGCGGCGTGTGTTGTCACATTTGGAGTTGGCGGACTCAGTGCGATCAATGGTATTGCAGGCGCATACGCTGAGAATCTTCCAGTTATCATTATCTCAGGGGCACCAAACACAAATTCAATACAAAGAAGAGAAGATGTGCACCATACCACTGGTACAACAGACCATAGCTACGTACGAAGGATATTCAAAGAGGTATGTGCAACAACACAATGCATAATTTCGCCTGATAAAGCCCCATTACAAATCGATTACGCAATTGAAAAAGCCATATCTCTTTCAAAACCTGTATACATAGATATCTCATGCAATATAGCCAACCATCCAAGCAAGATAATTTCAGAACGGACATTCAGCAAATTTATAAC
Organism: uncultured Coxiella sp.; assembly: GCA_902623005.1. Classification (GTDB taxonomy): domain Bacteria; phylum Pseudomonadota; class Gammaproteobacteria; order Coxiellales; family Coxiellaceae; genus UBA9148. Next base: position 552 of record CACNSC010000021.1, on the reverse strand, counting down.
AAGCGATAACATCAGCAAACATCAAGCCATAGAATGTATTTCAGAAAAGATAAACAACGCCGTCAAGCCGGTGATTATAGCCGGATCAGGTTGTCGCTCAGAAGATACTGGTTCACTAGTAGAAGAGCTATCCTGGCATAGCAATATACCCATTGCCATTATGCCAGATGCAAAAGGTTTTATTTCCGAGGATCACCCGAATTATATGGGATTATATTGGGGACCGGTTAGCTCTGAAAATGTTTGCGAAATAGTTGAGTCTAGTGACTGCTATATTTTTATAGGAGCAAACGTAAATGACTATACAACATCAGGTTATAGGAACAATATATCTAAGGAAAATCTGATTAATATCAATACATACGATTGCTCACTAAGTGATAGATACTTTACAAGAATAAATATCAACGAAATAATCAGTGAATTACCAAATAAAATTAAGAAAAACGATGCCGCCCTTGAACAGTTTAAGCGACTCAATGTTTTTGATAAAAATCCAAAGATCAATCTTGAGAATGCAACAAGTGCACCTGTCACTAGACAATATGTAAT
>CACNSC010000020.1 GCA_902623005.1 uncultured Coxiella sp. | reverse complement strand
CTTCTGCTGCCATAACCACCGTAAGTGCATGACGTTGATCCCATTGCGGTTCATCAACGGATTTTTTATTTGCTAGAACTTGAAGGCACATTGTAGGTAAATCAGATTGTAAGCGTATCATAATCGCTTGAGTTTCAGGATCACCGAGTCGGCAATTAAATTCGAGAACCTTCGGTCCCTCTGCTGTAATCATCAGACCAGCATACAAAAAACCAGTATATGAAGTACCGCGATCATATAAACCTTGCAGAGTGGGATAAATGACAGTCTCTAGGATTGTTTGTTGTAATGATTTAGTTAGAATCGGTGCTGGAGAATAAGCGCCCATACCGCCAGTATTAGGTCCAATATCGCCATCATTTAGACGTTTATGATCTTGTGAGCTAGCTAAAGGAACGGTCGTTAGACCATTTGCCATCACAATAAAACTGAGCTCTTCACCCTCTAAGAATTCTTCAATTACGATGCGATGCCCGGCCGCTCCGTAGCGACCCTGTTCAAGCATTTCTTGTGCTGTGTTTTTTGCCTCTTCATAGCTATTGGCAATAACAACACCTTTTCCAGAGGCCAAGCCGTCAGCTTTTATGACAATGGGAAGAGATTGAAGCTCTATGTAGTCCAGTGCAGGTTGAATACGATCAAAACACGCATAGTTTGCAGTTGGTATTTGATGTTCTTGAAGGAATGCTTTGCAGAATTGTTTTGAGCTCTCAAGTTGACATGCTTTTTGAGTTGGGCCAAAACAGGTTAATCCTGCTGCTTGAAAGGCATCAACAATACCGGCAGCAAGAGTGGCTTCGGGGCCAACAATGGTAAGATCAATACGTTGCTGTTTGGCAAACTCAATCAGTTGATCAATAGCGTCAGCGGCTATAGCCAGGTTCTGAATTTTATCTTCAAGTGCTGTGCCAGCATTACCGGGGGCTACCCAGACCTTTTTAACATCGGTTGATTGAGTGCACTTCCAAGCAATAGCGTGTTCACGACCACCTTGGCCTATCACTAGTATTTGCATGATTTTATCCTTAATACAATTTATCCGTAATCAGTGTAGATAGCAGAGAATAGCAGCGCAATTAAAATAGCCGGTTGAATTGTTGAACCTAGTGATAAAAGTGTCGTCTGTGCGTAAATGCCATTGCAATTTGATAATGGTTGGCACGTGCTATGACTTCATTATCGCGTTTAGATCCACCGGGCTGAATAATGCAACGCACACCGTGTTGATGCGCGCAGTCAATATTGTCTGCAAATGGGAAAAAAGCGTCTGATGCCATGGTAGCACCATTGAGGTTTAGTCCTGCTTGTTGAGCTCGCAGTGCTGCAATTTTGGCACTAAAAATCCGACTGGTTTGACCGCTGCCGATTCCTAATGTGCGTCCATCTTTGCAATAAACGATGGCATTGGATTTGACGCATTTAACGACTTCCCAAGCAAACAGAGCGTCCTGTTGTTGATTCATGGTTGGTACAGCTTGCGTCACCCAGTCTAAGTCCTTGAGTGACAAGGGCTGCGAGTCAGAGTGTTGAACTAACATACCACCAGAGATCGAGCGATATTGTGTCTCTGGTATTTGTCGGAAATGATCGCCGATCTCTAGGATTCTTAGGTTGGTTTTACATGCAGCAATAGTAAGTGCCGCTTGATCAACTGAGGGGGCTAGAATGACTTCAACAAACTGTTGCTCAGTGATGATTTTGATTAATTCAGCTGTTAAAGGTGTATTTATCGCAATAATGCCACCAAAAGCTGATTCTGAATCACATTGATAAGCTAACTGATAGGCTTGTGTGATATCGGCATGCGTCGCCACTCCGCATGGCGTGGCGTGCTTGATGATAGCGCAGCTAGGAGCATCAGAGCTGAGATTGCGCAATACGTTAAGGGCTGCATCTGCATCGATTAAGTTGTTGTAGGAGAGAGCTTTTCCTTGTTGCTGTTTAGCATGTAAAACACCTGGTATTTTAGGCGATGTCAGTTGATAAGCGCAGGCTTGTTGTTGAGGATTTTCTCCGTAACGCAGCGAGCTACTCGATGTCTGATAGCAATTGGGTGAGGGTATGACAAGCGAGTGCATGTGTGCTTGAGTTTCAAAGTAGTGGGCAATAGCCGCGTTGTATTCGGCAATCATTTTAAAGGCTTTGCAGGCCAATAGTCGTCGTGTATCTAACGAAATACTGCCTTTTGACGAGAGCTCATCAATAAAGCCGGTGTAGTCATTAGGGTCGGTGATGACTGTAACGTTGTGAAAATTTTTTGCTGCTGCACGAATCATGCTGGGACCACCAATATCAATTTGCTCGATAGCTTTAGCTTCAGAGCAATCGGACTGGTTAATGGTTTCTATAAAGGGATATAAGTTGCAGACAACGTAGTTGAATGGGGTGATATCGTGCTGATTGAGTACATGTTGATCTTGTTGAGGTCTGGCAAGAATGCCGCCATAAATTTTAGGGTGAAGTGACTTTACTCGACCGTCCATGATTTCAGGAAAGTTGGTATAGTCGCAAAGCTCAGTAACAGCAATGTTGTCATCAACCAGTTGCTGATACGTATTACCAGTCGCGATGATAGCAACTCCTTTTGATGACAAAAACGATGCTAAATCACTCAACGATGTTTTATCGTATGCGCTAATTAAAGCGTGTTGAGTGCTAGACGTCATTGTCATACAAGTTGCCACATCACCCTTTGTATAGGGAAGTCCTTATTGGATTACTTATGATTAAGTTCGTAAGCAGCCATTTTTTTACGCAGTGTACCGCGGCTTAAACCAAGTATAATGGCAGCTTTGCTTTGGTTGCTGTTTGTTAATTTTAGGACTAACTCAAGTAGTGGCTTTTCAACTTCTGCTAGTACGAGATTGTACAAGTTAGCTGGTGTTTGGCCTTCTAATTGAGAGAAATATTTTTTAAGTGATGTTCTTACGCTTTCAGCTAAAGTTTTTTCTTCAACATCAGCTTCAGCGGTCATTGTTAACACTTGTTCAGCGAGTTGTGCTACTCCTTTCAAGGTCTTGCTCCTGTAGTTAATTGGCATTGTGGACCACAATTAGTTAGTAGATCCCCCGGCACACAAAAAGGGAACATATTGCCCTATCTGTGTAATTTAAGTGCAACATTATAGCATTGGATTCACAGTGTACAAGCTAAAATTGTGTATATTGTGACCAAAAGCTTAAATTTTTTTAATTTTTGTTACTTTTTTGCCGTATAAATAAACGCTAAAGCCAGAGCAAGAGCTAAGGTTAGGTAAATTATTAGTATTATCAGTAAGTTAGAAGAAGAAAAAACAATTTTATGTCAATTATGATACAAGTTGACGAAAAAGTTTGTTTAAGAAATTATGAGTAAGATCAGTCTCTTATGTTAAAAAGCGGCCTATTGCTGCCAAGTTTCGCGTAATGACACACTGCGATTAAACACAAGACGTTGTTGATTATGGTCAAATTGATCGGCACAAAAATAACCCAAACGATTGAATTGATAGGCATCTTCAGGCGCTGCATCGGCCAGTGAGGCTTCAACTTTTGCATCAGTCATAATCTCTAGCGACTCTGGATTGAGTGATGCCATGAGGTCATCATGGCTGGCAGGATTGGCTTCAAGAAACAGTCTGTCATATAAACGGACTTCTGCATCAATACTGGCCTCAACAGGTAGCCAATGAATGATACCTTTGACTTTTTTACCGTGATTAGGTTTTTTTCCACCTAATGTTTCTGGTAAATAAGTGCACACTAGTTCGATAACCTCACCCGCACTATTTTTGATGACCTTGTCGCAGTAGATCACATAAGCGTTCATCAAGCGTACTTCTTTTCCTGGTGAGAGACGGTGAAACTTTGGTGGCGGTATCTCAGCAAAGTCATCTTGCTCGATAAATAGGTGTTTTGCGAAAGGAATCTGACGTTGGCCAAGCTCCGGACGTTGAGGATGATTCGGTAAATTCAGCTTTTCGTCGTTTGACTTATAATTTGTAATAGTGATCTTGAGTGGCTTGAGTACAACCATTTTACGAGGTGCATTGTGGTTGAGGTCATTACGAAGCGTTGCTTCCAGTTGACCAATATCAATGATGGAGTCTTGTTTAGAGATTCCAATGTCATGGCAAAATTGACGAATCGATTGGGCAGTATAGCCTCGGCGCCTGAGGCCCGATAAAGTTGGTAAACGTGGATCATCCCAGCCACTGACCTTTTTTTTGTCAATCAGCTGTTTAAGCTTTCGCTTACTGGTAACCGTGTAGTTAAGGTTTAAACGTGAAAATTCGATTTGTCGTGGTTGGTTTGGCATCGCGCAGTGCTCTACAAACCAGTCGTATAAAGGTCGATGATCTTGAAACTCTAAGGTGCACAGTGAATGCGTAATCCCTTCAATGGCATCGGAAAGTGCGTGTGTGAAATCGTACATGGGGTATATACACCATTGATCCTGAGTTTGGTGATGAGAGACGTGCATAATGCGATAAATGACTGGGTCTCTAAGATTAATATTGCCTGATTGCATATCAATTTTGGCGCGCAATGTGTATTGACCGTCTTCAAAATCACCAGCTTTCATGCGTTGGAATAAAGCTAAGTTTTCTTCAATGGGTCGATTTCTGTTAGGACTATCTTTTCCAGGCTCAGATAAGGTACCTCGATACTCTCGCATTAAGTCTGATGATAAGTCATCAACGTAAGCATGTCCGTTTTTAATCAAGTGGATGGCTTTTTGATAGAGCTCTTCAAAATAGTGAGATGCATGATAAAGATGGTGTTGCCAATCAAAACCTAGCCAACGCACGTCATTTTGAATAGCTTCAATATAGCTACTGCATTCTTTGTTAGGGTTGGTGTCATCAAAGCGCAGATGGCACGTGCCGTTAAAGTCGTTTGCCAGACTAAAATTGAGGCAAATCGATTTAGCATGTCCGATGTGTAAGAAGCCATTTGGTTCTGGGGGAAATCGAGTCACGATCTGTTGGTGTTTTTGGGATTCAAGATCTTCCTCAATTATTTTCCGAATAAAGTTGGTTTTTTCTACACTGGTAATGTCTGTCATTAGGATTAGCGCTTATTTTAATGGAGGTTCCTGATTCTAAGCACGCCTTCAATAGCATGCAATGCCTCAAGCTGGTGGGGTTGAATCGATTGGTCAATATCAATCAGGTTATAGGCGATGCCGTTTCTAGATTGATTAATCATCTCAAGGATATTGAGATTACTTTGAGACAAGACAGAAGATATTTGAGCGACCATATTTGGAATGTTTTTATTTGAAATAGAGATCCGAAAGCCGTTTCGACGCTTCAATGAGACTGAAGGGAAATTAACTGAATGTTTTATAGTACCGTCAATTAGATAATCATGAATCTGTCGTGAGATCATGGTAGCGCAGTTGTCTTGAGCTTCTTGGGTCGATGCGCCTAAGTGGGGAAGTGTAATCGTACGCGGATGATGATGTAGTACATCATTTGGAAAGTCGGAGACGTAACAACTCAACTGCTCTGAGTCTAAGGCGTTTTTTATTGCTAAATGATCAACAATACTGGCACGTGAGAAGTTTAGTACCACAGCTTTATTTTTTAACAAAGCAATCTTCTCTTGATCGATAAAATGAGTAGTCTCTTTTGTTAGTGGGATATGCAGAGTTAGGTAGTCAGCTTGCGCAAGCAGCTCTGGTAAAGAGTCGATTTGTTCTACAGCGCTATTGAGCTGCCAGGCGTTTTTGACTGAGATCGCTGGATCGAAGCCTAGCACGCGCATACCTAAGTGATTTGCTGCATTGGCGACGTTGACTCCAATCTTACCGAGGCCGATAACACCCAACGTTTTACCAGGGAGTTCGGCACCAACAAAGCGTTTTTTATTGGCTTCTATCGATGTTGTTAAATGCTCATCATTGGGTAGTGATTCAACGTATTGCCATGCATTGCAAATATTTCTACTGGATAGTAGTAGGCCTGCCAATGCTAGCTCCTTGACAGCATTGGCATTTGCACCAGGCGTATTGAGAACTGGGATACCAAGATCAGTAAGTGTTTGTACTGGTATGTTATTCGTACCTGCACCAGCACGACCAACGATTTCAAGCGATGACGGGAATGCATAGTCGTGGAGGTTGGTTGAGCGTAGGATGATGGCATTAGCATTACTATCTTCATTGCCAATTAAAAATCGATTGGCCTGATTTTGAAAAGCGGCCAAACCGTTTTGTGATAAGTTATCGATAAGCTGAATCGAAAAGGGTTGTTCGATATCTGATGAAGAAATAGTCATGGGGGTAATTCCTGTTCATAGTTTACGTTATACCGAATAAGATCAGAGCGATCGCGATTGGTGCAACGTAACGTAAGATAAATCGCCAAAGTTTATACCATCTACTGTCGGTGTTCCAACCTAAATTGTTGATGATTTTAGTTGGCAGTAACCACCCAGTGAAGACCGCAAAAAGTATGCCGGTGATCGGAATTAGTATCGCTGCAGTAAAGGAATCAATTAGTGCAAAACAAGTTTTCCCAAAGACTTGGAACACAGCAGGATGACTGAACGAGCCGATGGTGAGTAAGCTGACTAGCCACCAGACAAAAATAGTGTAAATAATAATCGACTTTCTTGAGCAATTAAACATACCGCTAAGGGTTGTGATGGTGACTTCAAATAAAGCGACGATGGACGAGAAAGCTGCGAAGAAGAGTAAGCTAAAAAACAAAATGGCAAATGCCGTACCGTAAGCCATGTGGCTAAAAGCAATCGGAATCGATTGGAAAATTAGACTTGGTCCTGCAGAGACTGACAAGTGGTAAGTGAACACAATGGGAAAGATAATTAGGCCAGCTAATAAGGCAAATGCGGTATCAGCGAGTGCTACCCAAATCGTTGCGGTCACCAAGTTAGCCGATTTTGGTAGATAAGCACCCATCACCATATTAATTCCCATGCCAATGCTGAGACTAAAGAAAGCTTGTCCCAATGCCATTAACAAAATTTTGAAGGTAAGGTCCTCTGGATGGAAGTCAAATAAATAATGAAATGTATGCAAAAAGTTGCCGCGAGTACAGGCATATATGGCAAGACCGATAAGTAGGATGAACATAGCAGGAAATAACCATAAAACGAGACGTTCCAAGCCGTTCTTAATACCCATGGAGACAACCATTGCTGCAAGGACAATCACAATGGAGTCGCTTAAGATCATGGAGCCAGAATGGTGTTTGAGTTGATTGAATAGAGCTAAGCTGCTCGCTTCATTCAGCGATTGGAATTGATGCAAACACGCTTTGATAAAATAGTTGATGACCCAGCCGGTGATAACGCTGTAATAAGTTGTGATAAGAAAAGTACAAACCACCGCGGCAATACCAAGCCAGTACCAATGTTTGCTGCGACCTGAAGCTTTTGCGAGTTGTGCTAATGACTCCGGTGGTGTTTTTCGGGCTAGCCTGCCTAGCATGACTTCAGCTAACAAAAGCGGTATGCCCAGACCAAAAACGCAGACCAGATATAACATGACGAAGGTGCCACCGCCATGGTGCCCGACCATGAACGGGAAGCGCCAAATGTTGCCGAGGCCTATTGCAGCGGCGGCAGTGGCAAAAATAAATGAGACTGATGAGTTCCAGCGAATCTTTTGAGTGTCCGCTGCAGGAGCTTGTTCGGTTGACATAGTAGGACTTATGTTGAATTACAAAACGTGATAGCTTGTTCGCTAATTTGGCCACACATTCTGCATGAATTAAAAAAATTTACAACTATAAGATAGAGCTGATGAAAATAGATACAAATTCAAATCCAAAGCCAGATGCAATTTTTTTTGATTGTGATGGCACGCTGAGTCAAATAGAAGGAATCAATTATCTTGCTGAGACCAAAGGTGTTGCGGCTGCAGTTGAAGAGCTGACTGAGCAAGCCATGAGTCAAGATGGTTTGTCACCTGACTTGTACCGTCAGCGTTTACAGCTGGTTAAACCGACCTATCAAGAGCTAATTAACCTTGCAGATGCTTATTATCAGCACGTCAGTATGGATGCGCCTGCAGTAATACATTGTTTACGTGCACTTAATCTACCTGTTTACGTTATTTCTGCAGGCAATAACCCCGCAGTAAAGGTGTTTGCACAACAGCTAGGTATTGAAGAGCAATGCGTATTTGGCGTTGATCTTAATTTTGACGATAAGGGCGATTACATCGATTTTAACACTGATTCGCCATTGATAAGACAGCGAGGAAAAGCAGACATCATCAAAGCAATACGTGATCAGCATCGCTGGTCTCAAGTAATTTTAGTCGGAGATGGTATGAATGATTGCGAGGCTGCTGACGCTGTTGAGTTATTCATTGGTTATGGTGGAAATTTTTTTCGTCAACAAGTGGCAGATCTATCATCGGCATATGTCTCGCAACCTTCATTTACGCAATTTTTACCAATGATTTTGCAACAACAACAAATTGATCAATTATCAGAAGAAAATCGACGACTATTTAACAGGGGTGTTCGGTTGTTGAACGATTTTGTAGATTAGTACTGACGCTAAGCAATAGTGGTTGTTCGCTAAGATGATAAGCATTAGTATGTGGCACGGTATAAATCAAACAATAAGGTCTCGCGTATGTTAATGGTAACGCTATCCGATATCCAAGCGCTGACTGAAAAAATAGGTGTGGCCGAGTGGAATCTTTCACTGATCGAACAACTTAAACACGATTTCGCACAATGGCCAAAGTTTCATAAATGCCCACGTCATGTCACGCACTACGATCACGGTGTGATGGAGCTCATGCCTGCTGCAACTGACGAGTCCTATGTATACAAGTTCGTTAATGGGCATCCTAGTAATCCCGGCCATGATCGTTTTACGGTTGTGGGTCTGGGTATGTTGGCAGAAGTAGCGAATGGCTACCCATTAATGATTAGTGAAATGACCTTGCTGACCGCATTGCGTACGGCCGCTACTTCGGCATTAGCCAGCCAATACATGGCCAAACCCAATTCGACTATGATGGCGATGATTGGTTGTGGCGCACAAAGCGAGTTTCAGACACTGGCACACCACTATGGGGTCGGTATCGATACGGTGCGATATTTCGATATTGATGAGCAGGCAATGCAAAAATTCGAGCAGAATTTGTCGTCGTATCCATTGACTTTGCAACGTTGCAGTTCGATTGATGAAGCGGTATTGGGTGCTGACATCATTACAACAGCCACGGCAGCCAAAGTATGTGCTAACTTAATTCAACATCATCATCTCTCACCAGGAGTGCATATCAATGCGATTGGTGGCGATTGCGCTAACAAAACCGAATTGAACCCAGAGATTCTCGATCACTGCAAGATTGTCATTGAATTTAAGCCGCAGACTGAAATAGAAGGTGAAATTCAACAGTTTGCAGGTCAGCTTCATGCCGAGCTATGGGAGTTGGTTACTGGAACTAAAAATGGACGCGAGAGTGATGATGAAATCACGTTATTTGATTCAGTTGGTTTCGCGCTGGAAGACTATTCCGTGATGAAGCTCGTTTATCGATTGATGCAGCAGCATCAACTGGGTCATGAAACTGATCTATTGCCACCATTGGGCCATGATCCAAAACGCTTGTTCAATTTATTTTATCCTTCTTAAAGTAGTTGGGAGACACTATGTTTACACGCATACTTCGTGCGACTATGCCACTTTATCTCGTTGCGGCTTTCTGTAACGTTTTCGTCGTGTTTGGGCATCTGTTTTTATTATCTAATATTATTAGTCATGTCACTGATTTCTCATCAGGTCTTTGGTATTTGATGGGCAGTGTTTTCATGTTGGGGTTACCGTTCATACTTTTATATAGCTTGTCTGGTATTTTAGCCGATTATTTTGACAAGGCATGGGTTCAGCGTATGGGCAGTTTGGCGACACTGGCCGTGACAGTCTGGGTGTTGTTGTGTCATTGGGCCGGTTGGCTGTGGCTGAGTTACCTCTCGATCGCCCTATTTGCCGTTGAGCGAGCATTAACTGCACCATCTCGATATGGCTATCTAAAACAATATTACGGTAAGAGTTTAATAGCTCGCGGTAATGCTGCTGTCATCTTTGTCAGTGCTGCTGCAGTTTTGCTCGCGATCGTAATATTTTCAGGATTGCTAAACCCTTTACAAATAACAGTTGTGCCGATTGATTCAGATTATTTTACGTCTCAACTGTTACAACAAACCACACCAGCTGTCATCGTATTGACGCTGATCGCAGGCCTACAGGTGTTTGCAACGTTTCGTTTACCGGCAGTCGAGAGTCTAGGTCCGCTACCTTTTGCTGATGTGCGTAAGCAATTACAACAGCAGTCAGTTCGAGTAAGTTTTAGTACCAGTCTTAAACAACCCGTGATATTGGCTTGTTTAACCGGCGCAGCGAGTTTTTGGGCAACCAGTATTATTTTATTTCTGTGTTTTCCAACGCTGATTAATAATCAAGCGATCTTATCATCACCTTTTGGCCCGTTTGAACTTTTGTTTGTCGGTATGGTTGGTATGATTGCGGGTGCGCTATATGCCGGAAAGTTATCTAAATTTTTCATTGAATCCGGTTACATGGTTTTAGCAGCAATGGGGCTTACTGTCTGTTTGCTGATATTGCCCTCACTAAAATCACTGTGGGTCATTCATCTTGGGTTTTTTCTATATGGGTTTTTTGGTGGCTTGTTGGTGGTGCCACTCAATGCGCTCGTGCAATTTGGTTCACCCACTAAACATTTGGGCCGTGTTATTGGTTTAATCGGTGGTATTCAACATGTCGCAATTATCGCTGCAGTGTTAAGTGTCGTGATAGCATTGCAAGTGGGTATCAATCCTATTTATTTACTTCGAGCAATCTTTTTTATCGCGTTGTCCGTTGCGTTATTAGCCTTATACTGGGTCCCGCAAGGCTTGGTTAGGTATGTTTTATATTTTGTAGCTTCACGTTTTTTCTCTCTGGATGTTTACGGTTTAGAGAATATTCCTTCCAGTGGGCCTGTTCTACTTTTGGGTAATCATACCAGTTTCTTTGATTGGGCTATCATTCAAATTGCTAGCCCACGTCCAGTTCGATTTGTTATGAGCCATGATGTTTATGAAAAATGGTATGTCCGAATGATATTACAGGCGTTTAAAATTATTCCTATTGGACAGTCACTTGATAGCGATACGGTTAATCGTATCAATCAAGCTTTGGATCAAGGTGAGGTAGTTGCGATATTTCCAGAGGGCTACTTAAGTCCTAATGGTCAGATGGGAACATTTCAAAATGACTTTGAGCAAGTGCTTAAGTGCAGTACCAAACAAGTGTCGGTCATTCCGTTTTATGTGAGAGGTTTATGGGGCACGGCAGCATCAAGAGCGACTGAGCGCTATAAGACCATTAACAAAATAAAAACTCGTTATATAAGCGTGCGCTTTGGTGAGTCGGAAGCGATGACAATCTCAGCGCCAGAGATTAAGAAGCGTGTATTCGAGTTATCCATGTTGTCTTGGAAAGCATTCACTCACTCCTTAGGTTGTATACCGAAAAACTGGATACGAACAGCAAAGAAAATGGCAAATGAACTTTCCGTCGCTGATTCCACGGGTATTCAACTGTCTCATCACAAGTTTATTGTTGCCGTGCTTTTGGTTATGAAACGCCTTCGTGCGAGGCTGCAAGGTGAGCAAAATATTGGTCTGATCCTACCAACCAGTGCCGGGGGTGCAATTGCCAATATGGCTATATTGGGTTTGGGAAAAACTGTCGTTAATCTCAATTATACTGCTGGCATAAAGGCAATGAAGAGTGCAGTTGAGACCGCATCTATTAAAAGTATTGTGACCTCGCGTCTATTTATTAAGAAGCTGAGTACGCGTGGCATTGATATTAACGATCTATTCGAGGGCTTGGATGTTTATTATCTTGAAAATATCAAGCAAGAGAATTCCAAAGCATTGGCATTGCAATACTTGATCATGGTGAAGATAGTTCCTGCGAGTTTATTGTCCTGGTTGTTCATCACGTCTGTTCCCAGCAGTTCAACGGCAGCAATCATGTTCAGTAGTGGTAGTGAGGGTAAGCCAAAGGGTGTTGAGCTTTCACATTATAATCTTCTCGGTAATATAAAGCAGATAGCGAGTATTTTTAATATTGAAGAAACCGATACTTTTATGTGTATCTTGCCGCTGTTTCATTGCTTTGGATTGACAGTAACCGCATTATTGCCGTTAATTGAGGGGGCGACATTTGTTTGTCATCCTGATCCCATGGACAGTGTGGTTGTCGGTCACATGGTGCATCGTTATAAAGCTACTATTCTATTCGGCAGTTCGACTTTTCTTGGTATTTATGTGCGCTCTAAAAAGTTACATCCTTTGATGTTTAAAACGCTACGTATGACCATCGCGGGTGCTGAAAAGTTATCACCACAAGTGCGACAAGCCTTCAAAGATAAATTTTTCTTAGACATCATGGAAGGATACGGCACGACAGAGGTCGCGCCAGTAGCAAGCTGTAATCTTCCAGACACCATCAATCAGTCGGATTGGCACGTTCATATTTCTAATAAAATTGGTTCTGTGGGTCTGCCTTTACCCGGGTCGGCTTTTCGTATTTTAGATCCGGATACATTTGCCGAATTACCGTTAGGACAAGCGGGCATGATTGCTATTGGTGGTCCGCAAGTGATGAAGGGCTATTTAAACGATCCTGAAAAAACCAAACAAGTATTGATGTCTGATGAGATGACAACCTGGTACCTCACGGGTGATAAGGGGTATTTAGATGATGAGGGTTATCTGTACATCGTCGATCGATATTCGCGATTTGCTAAAATTGGCGGTGAGATGGTGAGTTTGTCGGTTGTTGAGCAGCAGATGCTCGAGTTAATTAACGAGGCTGATAGTGATGCGATGGCAATTGCTTTGCAGGACAGTAAAAAAGGCGAGCGTATCGCGCTGCTTTATAGCGCCAGTATTTCAGAGCAAGATCTGCGCCAACAGGCCAATGCGTCAGCGATTGAGAAATTGATGATTCCTGCATTTTATCAGCAACTTAGTGAGCTTCCTAAGTTGGCCAGCGGCAAGAAAGACTATGTTTCAGCGAAAGCCTTGGTGGTGGAATCATTCGGTACGGTTGGGTCAAAATGATGTCAATGGTTGCGTTTAAACTGAGCTGCCATTGAACTTCCAGGAGAGTTTGTATAATATTTTATCTATATTAATTTAGCGGATGGCTTTTATCTCTGTCGACGCGTTATTTTTACATGCAGTTTTCTACTTTAAGTATCTGCATCTATAGGTAAATATTATGGTGCACGATACCGCTTCTAGTGACAGCGAGTCACTGTATGATCAGCTATTGCCAGTTTCTTCACCTGCTTCAACTCCTGACCAGGCTCGAGAAGTTTTAATCAGCCTGCAACTAGAGTGCTCAGAGGATTGGCAGAATCCAATAGCGGAGCGATTGATACCGACGATTCTATGGTTATTTGCTGGTGTTGCTGCCGTGATGTGCCAACACAGCGTGGTTGATGATCCTGTGGCTGTGCCAGGAGATGTGCCGGCTGTTAGAGCCTTGATGCTAATTTCTGTCGGTTGCCGATGTTTTGATAGTGCTATGACATATCAGCGTGATCGCACGCATTGGCTGGAAACATTCCAAGACTCAGCCCTTTTGTTTGCGCACCTCTATTATTGTGTGGCCACACCGCTGTTTCTGTTTGCTGATAACGATAACCCTGTGCTCAAGCTCGTCACGGGTTATGCGTGGAACGCAGTCGACGAATTAGCCGCAATGACAATGGCGGCATCGACTTATCAGTTGAGTCGTAAAAATCCCGATGATGGGTTGCAGTGTACAATAGTTTGTGGCCTGAATTTACCGATGCTGGTGCTCATCATAGAGGGTGTGTCTCGCAAACGTGCCTATGGCAGCGATCCCTCTACAGATGGCAGTCTTGCATTGATGAGTGACTATCTGGCATTTGGTTTGTCGATGTTCTCAAGTCTTTGTCCATTGATCAGGCAAAATTTTTTGCCGAGGCAATCAGATGTACTCAAGGACACAAGTGATATTTGCGACATGGCCATCACCACCACAGATCCGAACCCTGCTGTAAATAACATCTAAAGGGATATTTGATGCTTAACGTTTGGATTGAGCTGATCCATTTTTTGTTATAATTTTAATCTCTCAAATAACAATTAAGGACAATGATTATGGCAACATGGAGTGCATTAGTTTCAGTTAAATGTAATGGTAGTCTTAATGCGACAGATTGGCAGGCTATTAAAGGTTGGGCGGCTGTCGAAAAAGTATGGTCTTCTAGCGGTCATTGGGATTACGAAGTTGAGCTGAGTTCAGCTATTCAAGCGCAAGACGAATTAGAGAAGACTGTTTTCGAAATTCGTGCATTATCTTGGGTGGATGACACGCAAACACATTGGCGTAAAGCAGTTTGATGGATAAATTATAATCTCAGTGAAAACCTTTGTAGCGCACGCATATTAAAAGTTTCAATGCGTTGCGCTATTTTTATTGATAGCCAGCGTTGCTATTCATTTTTCACGGTGATAGTGTCAAATCAAATTCTTAACCAGTAATCAAACAATGACTCAGCCGGCAATCACGCAAGCACTGATATTAACTGCTAACTACGGCCATGGGCATAACGCGCTAGCGAATAAATTAGCGTCGCATCTCTCTGCTCTTAGTGATACTGCTGTAACTATCATCAACATCAGTGATTTTTTGGTTGAACGTTATGAAGATCATATTAAGCCAAGACGGTTGTCGATACGCTATGCTCTGCATCAACAACTTAATTTTGGCTATCAAAAAGCCTCTGAGCTACCTTCGTGGCTATTTAAAATTCATCCATTAGTAGTTGGTAGTCGTTTTATAAAGTCATTTTATAATGTGATTACGCACTTCTATCTCGATTTTATTTATCCAAAACGGTTATTCTCTGAATTATTAAATAAGGTTCAACAAGCCGATGTTATATTTTCAGTTGTGCCAACATCGCATCAACTGATTATGAGAAGTGGCTCGAATGCCATTAGGGTTAACTTGGCTCAAGATTTTGGTCGCAGTAATCGTTGTGTGTGGTGGGGAGATTTCTGGGATACCTTTTTTGCTGCGGATACGGCTTCTTACCAGCATGCAAAAACGATGTTGCCAATCACCTCTCAGATCCATAATCTTGGTCCGATGTATTTTAAATCCGATTATCGTCAATTACCGGCAACAACGCTTGATCAACAACCAGTCATCTTATTTATTCCTGGAAAAAGTGGACACACCGTTCGATTCGAACAGCAATTATTCGCGCTTGCTTTGCAGTGCCTTGAGCAAGGTTATCGCGTGGTTTGGAAAAACAATCAAACTACCGTGCCAGATTATATTAAGCACATACCCAGTGAGGTGCTGACACAATTTACTCTCGAACCAAAGGGCCAATTAAAAGATTTGCATCAATACAGTTTGGTTGTTGGTAAGGGAGGCTACAATCAAATTACTGAGGCCTTTTTACAAGGAACGCCGTATGCCGCAGTTAAGTTTCTTGGTTATTGGGAGCGAGGTAATCTATCAGTACAATTTGATGGTGCCTATCTGTTGGATTGGACTAAAGATATCAAGTTACCAAGTCATGATGAATTGCACCACATGAAGCAAGCACAGCAACAACTTCGCGATCGCTTGTTTGCCAAGCCGACTCAGTGGCAAGCAGCTTTAACCGCATTAGTCGATAAAAAGTTACATAAAACACCGTACAAGCAACAGCGTTTAATGCCTAAGTCGCTTAGACGATTATTGCTTCTGCCTGTTGCAATGATATTTTATAGCTTTGGTTGTTGTTTGCTTGCAGGTGAGACGGCCAAGTTGATCAAGCGTAAGTTATTCCCAATGCAGATTCAATCAAAGCAGTAATGATTAGACGGTCGTCGATTGCCGTATATTGCTGATTGGATTTTCCGAGTTTCCACAAAGTTTTTCTTTAAACCATCCATACCAAGTTTGCGTGATGATCGGTTTTGTAGTTTCTGA
>CACNSC010000019.1 GCA_902623005.1 uncultured Coxiella sp. | reverse complement strand
TCGAAAGCAATCTAGGATGCCATCGTCACGCGAGTTTAATCTGGCAGAGGCGGACATGAGGGATTCACTGCTACTTGTAGAGTGCAAAATACTATACATTGTATGTGCAGAAGTCTATATGTCAGCGCTAACTGTTTGCTCAGTATCTGGCATAATATAATCCATCGCAGATAGCTGGTTATTGATTATACAGTAGACTGGTTGATAATCAGCGTATTAGGAGATTCTTTAGCGCTTTTTAATTTCTTTTGTATGTCTGGATTTGAAAAGCCATGTTGTTTTGCCTTTATTGAGTACTCTTGTGCAGACATTCCCGACGAGCATGCTCTCATTCCCTTTTTATCAGTGTATAACATGATGGTTCTATTGTGGCCTAAAACGACAGGAGAAAGACCTATTTGATTCTTGGAAAACTCTATCGCCTGTGTGGCGGTTTGTTGGCCTAGGCCCTTGCCTAGTAAATAGCTTTCTATTTCTTCTTCAGAGTATAGTTTGGAGCATTGGTAAAAATTTTTGTTATAAAAGATCGTTCTGAGGTTTGGCGTGTAGGCCGGGCGAAACAGTTATCAGCGACAAGAGACTAAAAAATACAGCTATGGATTTGATGTGTGGCATGAATTTCTTCCTGAAAGTATCACTGATTAAATGTTAAGTTATCATGACACTGGTTGTTTGTATTCGTCTATGGCTTTAGCTAATTTTTTGAGTTTTTTTTCGGTACTCGCATAAATCTGCGATTGGGCAGCTGGGACACAATGGTTTTCTGGCTGTACAAACATATCGACCATGAAGTATTAGCCAATGGTGTGCATGCTGTAGAAATGCTTTCGGTATGTTTTTGAGTAACTTTTTCTCCACAGCCAATACAGTTTTCCCCGGTGCTAATGGAATTCGATTTGCCACTCGGAAAATATGCGTGTCCACAGCCATTGTCGGGTGTCCGAATGCTGTATTAAGCACTACGTTCGCAGTTTTTCTTCCAACACCTGGTAGAGCTTCAAGCGCTGCTCTGTTGTCGGGGACTTGAGAGTTGTGTTGGTCGATCAGTAGTTGGCAGGTTTTGATGATGTTTTCTGCTTTGGTGTTGTAAAGTCCAATCGATTGGATTGCCCGTTTCAGTGATGTAATACCCAGCTTAACGATTTGTTCCGGTGTATTGGCTTGTTGGAATAACGGACCTGTCGCTTTGTTAACGCTGATGTCTGTTGCTTGTGCTGACAAGATAACCGCTATTAATAGTTCAAAGTGTGAGTGATAAACCAATTCTGTCGTTGGGTTTGGGTTGAGTCTTGCCCAGCGTTGAAAAATTTGGCGACGTTTTTCAGCATTCATAATGACGATTTATTCAGACGGCTACGCTGCATGGCTTCAGCAATGGCTCGTTTTCTTGCAGCAAGCGTATCTTTATTGGATTGTTGTTGTAATTTGGCTTGTTGGTGTTTGGCTTGATCCCTGTCTTGATTTCGTTGTCGGCGTTGTTGTGATAATTGATAGCGTGATCGTGATTGGTTTGCCATCGCAAAAATATCGTCTCGCGATCGCTGCGCCGATGGCTGCCAATCAATGCAATCAACCGGGCAGGGAGGAACGCATAAACCGCAGCCGTTACAAACATCGCTGATAATGGTGTGCATGTGTTTGGCAGTA
Organism: uncultured Coxiella sp.; assembly: GCA_902623005.1. Classification (GTDB taxonomy): domain Bacteria; phylum Pseudomonadota; class Gammaproteobacteria; order Coxiellales; family Coxiellaceae; genus UBA9148. The sequence continues at coordinate 14,904 of CACNSC010000019.1, read as the reverse complement.
CCAATGATGGCATCTATCGGGCATGCCTGAATGCATTTGGTGCAGCCAATGCACTCATCTTCACGAACTTTTGCTACTTTGATGGGTTTTGTATTGACTCGAATTGCTTCGCGAAAAGGTTCTGGGTCGATACCCAGAGTTGTTGCAATGTTATCCAGGGTTGATTCACCACCGGGCAGGCACTTGTTGGGTGCAGCCTGCTCATCAACAACAGCAGTGGCGTAGCTGCGACAGTCATCAAATTCACAATCACGGCACTGCGTTTGTGGAAGCAGTTGGTCAATTTGGTCGATGAGCGACCTGGTCATGCTTCCACTCCCATGAATTGTTGCATGGCTTCTATTGTGATGCGTTGTAACAGTGGTTTAAATCGATTGATTTCGTGATCGAGTAATGGTGTCTGAATATTAGTCCAATCCAGGGCGGTACAGTTGAGGAAGCTTTCAACATCGGCTGCAATTTGCGGCAGGACCGGTTTGAGATAAGCGGTTAGTATACGAAATAAATTGAGACCTTGCGTACAGATGGCTTGCACTGTTGTATGTTGTTCAGGGTCTTTGGCGAGACTCCATGGTTTGTGATGATCGATATATTGGTTGGCTTTGTCGGCAAGCTGCATAATTTCTCTCATGCAGCGGCTGAATTGCCGTTGCTCGTAAAGCTCTGCAATGGTATCGCCAGCGAGGATAAAGTGGTTGTACAGCTCAACATCATGCTGGTGATCAGCCAACTTGCCATCGAACAGTTTGTGAATGAAGCCGGCATTACGACTGGCTAAGTTAATGTATTTTCCAATCAGATCAGAATTGTTACGTTGCATGAAATCATCCAAATGCAAATCAATGTCTTCAACTTGGTTGGAGAGTTTACTTGCGGCGAAATAACGAAAAAACGCTGGGTCAATGTGATCAAGATAGTGTTGGCCGGTAATGAAAGTTCCTCTGGATTTTGACATTTTTTGGCCGTTGATGGTTAGGAAGCCATGGGCAAAGACTTCATTGGGAAGTTTAAGTCCCGCACCCTCTAAAATGGCTGGCCAAAAGAGTGCATGAAAGTAAATGATATCTTTACCAATGAAATGATGAATCTCTGCATCACTCTCGGGTTGCCAAAAATCATCAAAGTTGAGATCTTGTCGTGATTGGCAAAGGTGCTGCAAGCAGGCCAAGTAACCAATCGGGGCGTCCATCCAAACATAAAAGTATTTATTCGGGTGATTGGGGATTTCAATACCAAAATAAGGTGCGTCGCGTGAGATGTCCCAGTCACGTAGTGGCTCGTTAAACCACTCACGTAATTTCTTGGCGACCGGTGCTTGTAGATGTGAGTCATTGATCCATTGGTCGAGTGTCTGGCGATGGTTCTCTAATTTAAAGAATAAGTGCTCCGAGGATTTCATGACCGGGGTTGCACCCGATAGGGTTGAGCGGGCATCAATTAATTCTGCTGGGCTGTAGGTTGCGCCGCAGGCTTCACAATTGTCACCGTATTGGTCAGGTGCTTTACAACGCGGGCAAGTGCCGCGAATAAATCGATCAGCCAGAAAAAGATTTTTTTCAGGATCAAATGCCTGATTGATTGATCGCGTTGTGATATCACCCCGTTGTTCTAAGCGTTGGAAAATGGATTGGCACAATTGTCGATTTTCATCGGAATGAGTGGTGTAGAACTGATCAAAAGAAATTTGAAAGCGCTCAAATATCGCTGTGTGTTCTTGGTGAATTTGCTCGATGGCAGCCTCAGGGGTACGGTTCTGCTGCTCAGCGGATAGCATAATGGCAGTACCATGAGCATCACTGCCAGACAGGAAGACGCAATCGTGGCCGCGCATACGCTGGAACCTGACCCAGATATCAGCCTGAGTTGCTTCGATCAAGTGACCTAAGTGAATAGGGCCGTTAGCGTAAGGTAAAGCTATGGTAGTCAGTATGGTACGTGGTGTGACAGCTGGCATGAGAGACTCTGGGTGGGGTGATTTTTTGCAGCCACTATACAAGGTTCCGCACAATTTGAATAGGGCGCGATCATATGCCAGCGCTGATATTGGGGCTTTCCTACCAGCGTGCTATACTCCTGATCCGATCACGTAAGAGGTGTTATTTTGTCAAACAATGTTGCGGTTATCCAAGCCTGTTTAGAAGCAGTCAAGATCCCTGGGACGGAGGTCTTACTCAATCAACATGCGCGTTACACTGTCGAGCCGTCAAGTGGTGGTCTAGATCTTGCTATTCAAATCAATGTCGCATTAACCGATAACAGTAAAGTCACCTTAGAACAATGGATTCGCCAGTGCTGCCTATCTGTAGACAATTTAATCATCCATGAAATCACCTGGCACGTTCGAATTCGTTCACACGGCTCATCAACCGATAAACCATCCTTAACGGGCGTAAAAAATGTCATCGCGGTTGCCTCAGGTAAAGGTGGTGTGGGTAAATCGACAACTTCTGTCAATCTCGCTTGTGCTTTGGCGCAACAGGGTTGCCGTGTTGGTGTATTGGATGCGGATATTTATGGTCCTAATCAGCCGACTATGTTAGGCGTGAATGATAGCCCTGAATCCGAGGAATCGCGCCTTGAGCCAGTCAAGGCACACGGCGTATATAGCATGTCGATGGGTTATTTGGTTGGACCCGATCAACCGATGGTGTGGCGTGGTCCAATGGTCAGCAAAGTGCTGACCCAATTATTGCAACAAACCCGTTGGCCTGACCTGGATTTTCTAATTATCGATATGCCACCTGGCACTGGTGATGTACAGCTCACGCTGTCTAAAGTGGTCAGGCTTGCAGGTGCTGTCATCGTCTCTACGCCTCAGGATGTTGCATTGTTGGACGCACGAAAGGCCATGCAAATGTTCATTAAAGTATCTATTGCTGTGCTAGGTGTGATTGAAAACATGAGTACCCACATCTGCACGCAATGCGGTCATGAGTCAGCGTTGTTTGGTGAGGGTGGTGCTGTTGCTATGGCTGAGGATGCTGACGTACCACTGCTAGGCAAAATGCCGTTGTCATTGCAAGTGCGTGAAGCAGCAGATGCAGGTACTCCAGTCGTCTGTGCACAACCACAGTCCGACCTCGCTCAACGCTACCAAGCCATTGCCATGGCATTATCAATCGAAGTTGCAGCATTACCGCTAAATTACGATCATCATTTTAACGTATCGGTAGAAGCTGATGCGACACCATCCACAGGAGAGAAAACATGACTATTAAATCAGATCGCTGGATTCAACGCATGGCAACCGAGCAATCGATGATTGCACCTTTTGAAGCCGAGCAGGTGCGCAGTCTTGATGGTCATAAAGTCATTTCTTACGGTACCTCAAGCTATGGTTACGATGTTCGCTGTTCAAATGAGTTTAAGGTATTTACTAACATTAACTCAGCGATTGTTGATCCAAAAGCCTTTGATGAAAATAGCTTTGTTGATCTAACTTCAGATGTTTGTATCATACCGCCCAATTCATTTGCTCTGGCTCGTACGGTTGAATATTTTAAAATTCCCCGCAACGTATTAACAATTTGTTTAGGTAAGTCGACCTACGCACGCTGTGGCATTATTGTTAACGTGACACCACTGGAACCGGAATGGGAAGGTCATGTTACACTCGAATTCTCTAACACGACTAATCTGCCTGCAAAAATCTATGCCAACGAAGGCGTTGCGCAAGTGCTTTTCTTAGAGTCAGATGAGGTCTGTGCAACCTCGTACGCCGATCGCTCGGGTAAATATCAGGGACAGGTTGGTGTTACGTTACCGATTGCTTAGTGGCAGGGTAAACCTCAATACAATAACGCTTCATTAAGCAGTGGTATAGACAATGGCTACTAACCAAGTGGGTATGAAGGCGATCTTGCAGTCAGCCGATGCGCCTGATCACATTGCTTTTGCTGGTGGTATTCCGGATCCTGATTTATTTCCAATTCAGCAAATTCAAGCTGTCCAACAGCATTTATTCAGTGACGACGCCGCAATTAAAAAAGCGTTACAGTACAGCACGGCTGATGGAGATGCAGACCTTAAGACCGCACTCATTAACTCGTTGCTACCTAAGAGTTTGTCAATTGATCACAAGAACATATTGATTACACAAGGTGTGCAACAAGGTTTAGACATTATTTGCCGGTATTATTCAGGGTTTCATCAGCCTGTGGTGTGTGCCGAACCAACTTATCCGGCATTTTTAAATGTGACTCAACTGCATCAGCAATCGATCAAAACTGTTGACTTAAATGAGCAAGGCTTGGATATCCATCAAGTGACGCATCATTTGGAGCAAGGTGCTGCTTGGGTGTACCTTAATCCAAGTTATCAAAACCCGACAGGGTACAGTTTAGCAGCAGACAATCGACAAGAAATTTTTCAGGCGGCATCAAAACACGGTGTATCTATTATTGAGGATACGACATACGATGCTTTGTTCTATGGTGACAAGCCATACTCACCGATAGCTGCCTACCAAGACTCGATTGAGCAGGGTGCGGTGATACAAGTGGGTACCGTATCGAAGATCATGGTGCCGGGCTATCGCATTGGTTGGATTATTGCGGATGAGCAGACGATTACTCATTTATCCAACATCAAACAATCTATGGATTTATGCACATCACCAATCGTGCAGCAAGTGGTTGCTGCATTGTTGTCGGATAGAGCGTTTTTTAATGCGCATCTAGCACGGCTAAGAGCCGTTTATCACGGTAAGTGTCAGGCAATGTGTCAAGCGTTGCAGGATTACATGCCTGAACAATGCCATTGGACCATTCCCCAAGGCGGTATGTTTGTTTGGGTGACAGTGCCAGAGCAGCTTAATGCGACTCGCATCTGCCAGCGATTACTAGATGAAGAGCAAGTGATGTGTTCACCGGGACAAATTTTTTACCAGAACCGCAGTGATAGCCATACCCTTCGATTAAGTTTTAGTCTCGAGTCCAAGGTTAAAATCCGAATTGGTATTGAGGCCTTGGCTAGGGTGATTGTTCAAGAGTTGTCACTGACCCAGTTATAAGCATTTTGAGGTTGTCAGTGATCATTAATCTAATTGATGGCCTTAGAGAGTAATCGTTGTAACAGAGATAAGAGAGCCCAGTGAAAGCATGTAGTCTTTTGGTTGGTTCTGGACCAGGTTCTTTCTAAAGTGGCATAGTAACTTTTTTGTAAGGCAGATACCCACCCAATCTCTAAGTCCGTGATGATTAAACACGGCATTACCAGCGATGCTAAGTCTCAACCAATCATGAGCGCTGGACTTAATCTCAATTGCACAAATCTTTTTCTACTGTTCTTAAACACTCACGTTTCTGTGCTATCATCATCGCATTATTTCATGACAATTAGGTCATTTTATGGTCAATCGATTGCTTGCACGCTGTTTTGTTATGGTTTTCACGCTGTTGTTATCGGCTTGCAGTGATTCGCAGCAGACTTCTAATCAGGGACCATCAAAGCAACACCATCCCAATCATGCGATGCCCATTAACGTCGCATTATCGCGCATTTGTCCGAAGGCCGTGAACTTAACCATTAGTAGTTCGGCACGGTTGTATGCTTCTCAATTTACTGAGTTGACGCCCAAGGTCGGTGGCTACATCACCCACATACCGGTACAGGAGGGGGCTTTCATTAAGCAAGGTACAACCATAGTGCAGTTGGATAATAGCAATCAACGTACAGAGTTGGCAGCCGCTAAAATTTCAGCCGTGGTTGCGAAGAAGCAATTACAACGTGGAAAAAGCTTGATTGCGAGTGATGGTATCTCAAAACAAGAATTAGAAGACTTGCAACAAAGTTACGACCTTGCTGTAAACACGGTTAAGCAGCGACAAATTGATTTGGATAATACTGCTATTAAAGCGCCCTTCGATGGTTTCGTCGGTCAAGTTACCGTAAGTGTCGGTGATTATGTATCCACTAATTCCAAGCTAACAACTCTAGTCAATACTGATCATTTGCGTGCTGTTTATTCAATTCCAGCACGCTACGCTCATTCCTTAGCCGTTAAGCAAAAAGTCGAAATCAAAAACTATCAAAGTACCACACAGGCAGAGGCCTTAGTGACTTTTGTTGCTCGAGCAATCGATACCGATACGCAAACCATTGCCGTCACGGCGATGTTAGATAATCAAAAACACCAATTTTATCCTGGCCAGGATGTGATGATCACCCAATACATTGGAAAAAAACAGCACGCCCTTTTAATTCCACGGTTAAGTATACAGACCGATATAGGGAGTTATTTGATTTACCGGGTGAAGGATAATACGGCGCAACAAGTCAATATTAAGATTGGTGATCAGTATGGCGATGATGTTGAAGTCACATCCGGTTTAACTATGAATGACTTGATAGTTACTAAAGGGATGACGCAATTGCATCAAGGCTCCGCCGTTAATGTGACCTCAACCCAAGAGTGCGGCGGATGAATTTATCTGAGATTTGTATTCGACGTCCGGTGCTATCATGCGTGATCAGTCTGGTGTTGATTATTTTGGGTGTGTTGGCCTTCACGCGCTTGAGTGTTAATTACCTGCCAAATTTTTCTAGTACGAGTATTAATATCTCGACGGGGTGGGACGGTGCCAGTGCGCTTTATATGGAGCAAAATATTACGACACCATTGGAAGATACGGTGAGTGCTGTTGCTGGTGTTGATTATATTGAATCAACCAGTATCAAAGGTGGTAGCTCAATCTCCCTAACTTTGAATGATCACGCTGATTATGACGAGGTGATGAACGATGTCAGAACTCGAGTTGATATGTCCCTCAAACGTCTTCCTGATAACCTTCCAAACACTCCGATAGTTAAAGAGGGCTACCGTTCAACCGCATTAATGCGCCTTGCGGTATATGACCCCAATTTAGAGCTACAAAATCTTCAAGACTTTGTGACTCGTAACATTGAAGATCAACTATCACAAATCGAGGGGGTGGGTGACGTGCGAGTGCATGGCGCAGCGCCCTATAGCATGGTGATTACCGTGGATCCACAGAAACTCAAAACACTCAAGTTATCAGTGCAAGAGATTGCCAATGCCATTGCTGATGCAAATACCCAACAGGCAGCGGGGACAATCATAGGTAATGCGATCGACTTTCCACTTAATTTGGATACTTCTCTGAAGACACGTCAGGACTGGATGCAAAAGCGGTATCACTCGCATCACAACAACTCAGTCTTCTATTAAAAAATAATTTTCAAACATGGCCAACAAATACATCTCTAGTTAAAAAAATACAACTTAGATTATCGAAGTACCCTCTAAGTCAGCTGGCATTACTTAAATTAGCATCGACTGCATTGAATCATGATATTACAATAGCTAACACTGAGTCCTCCATCCTAACGAAAGAGAGTTTATCATTAAATGGTTTTTACTCTACCCAGCAAAAAAAACGCATTAATGAGCTTACCGAAAAACAGTTGCTCGACCTACTTCAAAGTCAAAATGACATCATTAAAACCGATATTTCTAGTCTTAATACCCAAAATATTTCACTTCTGATCAAAGAAATTCAATCGATATATCTATCCAATTATCAGCAAGCCTGGCGGTCCTTATTGATAAATCTAAAGTTCAAGGTGCCTACTTCACTCGAAAATTTAAATAACCTGAACCAGCAACTCAGTAATTTTAAATCTGATTTCTACAATACAATTAATACGATTCAAATCAATGCAAATAAATCACAACTTAATATTACTGAATTAAAAAATGACTCTAAGGATAACGCACAGCGATGGCGAAACTCTCTTTTAACTATGCACACTGTCATCGACTCTATACTTAGTGCAAAGCAGCCCGATCTTGCTGCATTTCAATATTCTACACGGAGTATTCATGAGAAAAAGCAAGAACCCAGTCTATTAAGTCTTAAAACTGAGATTCAGTCAGCTCCCGAACTCTTACGACCCGCTCTTGACCTCGTTGTCGAAAATTACTGGGGATGCATGTTAACGGATTCAAAAAGATATATTAATCAACAGTGGCGTCAAAAAATATACCCACTCTACACCTCAACGATAAAAGATAAATTTCCAATATTTTCCAATGCGTCAACAGATATAACTGCCGGTCATTTTAATAAATTTTTCGGGCCTAAAGGTGCCATTGATGATTTCTTCAATCAATACTTATCACCATTTGTCAATGCTAGTGGGTATTATTGGACATGGAAAAAAATTGATGGCCATACCCTAAGTAAGTCACAGCACGCATTGGATATGATTATTCGAGCCTCAGTTATTCAACAAATGTTTTATACCAACAACAATGACCTGCCTTCTCAAGAATCGGCAATCGTACTAAAAAAACATTCCGACAATATCACAAACATTAATCTCAGTATCGGAGATAAAACTTTCGAGATTAAACCGACGAGTACTGAAGTTTATAAAATCAATGTCGTCAATAAAGATAAGCAAACAGCAAGCTTTAGAATAAACGGTAAAAGTGGTGAGGATGCTATTAATACATCAGGATTCTGGCCGTGGTTAAGACTAGTTAGTCAAGGTGAGATCAAAACCACATCGGATAGTAATCAGTTCTTCTTAGAGTTTAAAACAGAGCATTACCTAACAGAATTTGGTTTAATTGCGAAAAGCAAACAAAACCCGTATTTACCAAACATTCTATCTGCCTTTCGTTGCCCTGAGAATTTCTAAATCTACTGGATAAATCTCTTTTACGCTCAAATTTTAATTTGGCATAACACTATCGAGAAAGCTAATCCACAGAATTAATCCATCGAGCCTCGCCGACGATACGTTGCAGAGAACCTTTCACCGGTCTGAAGTAAGTCTTGTAGCGTTCTTGGGTTGCCGTCCTCAATTTCATACTCAGTAGTTAGTGCTTTATCATAGGTTTCTTTGGAGTAAAGCAGAGGAGCTAAGCGCTCTGGTCTGTAATAGATATCCAGAATTCTTAACCATTTTACAACCTGAATTAAATTCGTTGCCGGGCTGACAAGGCCAAGGTAATAATTTCTCAAGGCACGTGTTCCGGGCGCAATCATTTTTGAATCGAAACTGATATAACGCCGTGGAGTCATGAGTATAATCAACTGCGTACTAGTCTGCTCACGCTCTTTACGATTAAATAGATGGCTAAGTAATGGCGCACGTCCGAGAAGTGGTGTTCTATTACGTGATTCGCCCTCGGTTGCCTCTGATAAAGTACCAAATACCGCTGTTTGGTCATACGCTAACGTAACTGTTGATGAACTACTTTGCTTAACAGACTCAGTCGAAGAATCAAAACCTGCAGCCTCTTCATCAGTTGCTGTCAACATCTCTCTCTCAACATCCGCCTGTAACTGTATTGTCCCATCGTCATTAAATGTTGGTGTTACATTCAATGTTAAGCCGAGTGGTATCTCTTCAAAACTGGAATAATCAGAACCAGACAGTCCTAAATACAAATCATTACCTACAAAATATTTTGCCTGTTCACCATCTTGCGCCATGACTGTGGGTCTAGCTAAAATTTGATCTTGCTCAGAAATATTATTAAATATATCTAAATCATACGTAACCGAGTTTAATTGAGAATCCCATGAAAATGTATTTGTGCTGGCATCACTATCAGTTTTACTACCTTGAGTACCCCCACTAGTGGTAAGTGTTAGACCATCCATGAGATTAATACCGCGCTTTTGAGTTGATATTTCACGCGATAGAATTAAAACAACATCAATGAATAGTTGCTTGTGAGGATTGCTCTCAGCTTCCTTTTTACCAGGAGTCTTACTCTCAAGTTGAGCAATTTTTTCTTTACTTAAGGATGCATAGAGCTTTTTTAATGGCTTGATCAAAGGACTAGATGGGTCTAACTTCTCTAGCTCCTGTAAGGCTTCTTTACCATCACTAACCTGCCCACTTCGGTAAGCACTGAGTAAGTATGCACGATACAATAAGGTCAATGTGTGTTTATCAGCATTTCCTTTGAGTAATTCAGCCGCCTGCTTGAAGTTTTTGTCAGCGGCGAGATAACGCTTGGTTTGAAGTGATGCTAGACCAGTATAGTAGTATGGCCACGGATCATTCGGACAAAATTTAGAAGCGATCTTGTAACCAGCAACGGCCTTACCTAACAATGCAAGGTTGTTTTCTCTTCCTTGCATTTGATAAGACAAGGCGTTGAGTGTATTTAAAGAGCAACTGGTAGGATCATTACGCAACCCTTCGGCAAAAACTTTACGGGCTTGTTCATAATGTTTTTTTTCCATCAAGGAGATTCCCTTAAAAGCCAGTTTCTGAATGGCTTGGGGCTCAGAGGTATCAAGTGCCTCAGGCTGAGTTGAGCAAGATGTAGTCAAAAAACAAACTGCGGCTACAATGCCTAAATGAAGACTACCTTTGATGAAGGAGCGCATAGATAAATCCCTTTAAAAATCCCTTGCTTGATGAGAACACAATCTTATAAAAAATTCAAATTTCACTAGACACTTACTTCATACTAGGCCATAAACAATCACTGCTTTCTTTCATCACAGAACAATAGTCTTGATGCGCCTGTTGATCTTGGCTAGATAGCGGATTCACGTGCAGTGACCGTTGCTTACTATCAGTATTAACTTTGTCAGCAGTAACTTTTTCTGATGCAGTAGTAGAATGATTTGCTTGATCAACAAACAAAGCGGCTTGTCCACCTGTCATTCTAAAATACATCGAAGCTAATAACTTTGCATCGAGCAATGCGCCATGTAACTCGCGGTGGGTGTTGTCAATATCATAACGTCGACACAGCGCATCTAAACTGTTCTTTTGTCCCGGATGCTTTTTCCTCGCCATTACTAAGGTATCCGTGATTTGACAGAGACTATCTAACCCAGCATAACCGGGGATCACGCGTTGTAATTCAGCGTTTAAAAACCCAACATCAAATGGCGCATTATGAATGACGATTTCAGCACCACGAACGTAATCAATAAAATCTTGTGCGATTACATCAAAAGTTGGCTTATCTTGTAAGAACTCACTCGTGATACCGTGCACTCGTTGTGCACCTTCATCAATTGCTCGATTGGGGTTGATGTAATAATGAAAATGATTCTCTGTGATTTTTCGATCAACAGCCTCAAGACAACCAACCTCAATGATTCTATGACCTTGCTGAGGCGAAATACCGGTTGTTTCCGTATCCAAGAAGATTTGTCTTACCATGATATCACTCGTTAGTTAATGAATTAATTGCCTCTGTGGCTAGCTGATCAGCCAGTTCGTTCTCACGATGGCCGCTGTGCCCTTTGACCCAATGCCATCTCACCTGATGACGCGCAGCCTCCTCGTCCAACTCTTGCCATAAGTCTTTATTCTTCACGGGCTTTTTACTGGCAGTTTTCCACTGTCGTAACTTCCATTGTTGGATCCACTCGGTGATACCTTTACGCACGTACTGAGAATCTGTTGTGATATCGACGTTACAGGGGTATTTTAAAGCTCTGAGGCCCTCAATCACGGCTTGCAATTCCATCCGATTATTAGTGGTATCTCTTTCAGCGCCCGATAGGTATTTCTCACTGGTGGCATAGCGCAGTACCACACCCCAACCACCCGGGCCTGGATTGCCTTGACAACCACCGTCAGTAAAAATCTCGACGTGTTTCATCTCGTTTTAATCAGCTTATTAGAAAGGTAAGCAGTGTAGCGAAAAGGCCCAACGATGCAAATGCAGATGCTTGAAATTACTCGGCAGAAAATTCATCTTGGCGCAATCGTCGCCAGATTGTATGCAACACATAAAACCATACGCCGTTAATGCAAGGCTCAACTAAGGCATTCGCAGCGGCTAATTCCAGCGTGGTACCGGTAATTAAATAAGTTGTCGTCATCGCGATACCAATGTGGCCAACTGTATATATTATAGCCAGAACCAAGCTATTACCGCCTAAAAAGAACCTTAAAAGACGCTGCATTTCAACTCCCTGATAGTGCTTTCGTCAAAAATAGATTAATAAAAACACAAATGAACGCTTTTAGGAATAAGAACGAGTACAAAAAAACCGTATTGTTCAAAAATAAACCGATCATGCCGGTCAAATAACATTTTCCCTCATTTTATGATATATTGCGCAACTTATTTTCAATACAAGATATCGAGGATTATTTATGACTAATAAATTATTTAATTTGACTGCTGCTGTTGGATTAAGTTGTCTAGCTAGCACTGCAATGGCGAGCTCAACATACACACTTACAACGATAAATAACTTAAACTCGATTTCAACCTTATCGGTTGGCTCAAGCAGTAACTGCAGTGACTCACCTGCGATTCAACTCACTGAGAATTGCGAAAGTGAAAAGCCATCAGTAGACGGAGAAACACCGGCAAATAGTAGCTCAACCTGCAAAATGACAACGAATAACTTAAAAATAGCGTGCGGAGAAAAATGCACTGTAAAAATCTACGACCAAGATCATTGCAAAGGTAACTTTGCTACAGGAACACTGCATGTTAAAGGTGACACAGTCAACCTGACTGACATCAGTAATCCTGCTCAGTTCGTTGCACAATATTCCAGCCAGGGCAATCTAGCCGGTGAGTTAACTCTTAATTCTACTCAATAAAAAAATCAGTTACCTTGACCACAGACACCTTAATGGTATCTGTGGTCAAGTCAGATGCGAATCGTTACTAAACTTATGCGAGACGGTATGAAAACTGTATCCCAAACAAATCTGCCGAAGACGACGACGTACCGGTCATTTGCATAAAATCACTGCCATCAAGTTGTATGGTTTCATCTAAATCAGCATCATGCATGAAGACGTGCTGATAACCCACATCAATTGCAACTCGCCTACTGGCTTTTAATCCGGCCCCAACACCAATCAGGTAACGATCAGAATCAGGCATTCTAGCATCTCGGTTACCGTCTCGAGTAGGCGTTTGATCATAGCCAACACCGCCTCTAAACAACCAACGATCAGTCATCTGATACGTGGTACCCAATGAGAAAAACCAAGTATTTTTATAATTTTGCGGCACATCAATATCACCAACCACAGAATCTTCTAAACTCAGCGTATCGATCACGTCCCATTGACTATAAAAAATGCTATAAAGTAAATTCCATTTTTTTGAAACTTTTTGCGTCGCACTAAAGTACGTTGTTGCTGGCATTGGCAGATCTGCGCTAGCCTGTGTTGTAGGAAGACCATCGGCGGTACTGTCACCACTCAGTGTCAGGTCTATTTTTGAACGATAGCTTAAACCAAAATGCCAAATTTCAGAAGGTGCGTAGTAAATTCCCAGATTGTACCCATAACCCCAATCATCTAACTGATTCGTAAGCAGGCTACTGTCATAATTTGCTGTGGCATACATTACATCAACACCAGCGCCTAACGACCAGTGAGGCGACAAGCGATACGACAAATTAGGATTAAGATTTATTGTCTCAATCGTCGTATCTGTTGCATAAGTAGTTATAGTTTCGCGACTATCTGATGGCACCCCTCTAGAGTAATCGCTTGATAAACCAAACGGCGATGACTCGGAAAACCCAATGGCCCACTGTTCTGATAATGGGACAACAACAGAGAAATTCGGCGCGGCATTTTGTGTATCGCCAGAAACAGGCTCATCAATAGTGCCACCACCAACTGCTGATCCCGGTTCAACTTGTGTATCCAAGATGACGCCCACTGCACCAACAGAAAATGCTGTCTCTGTAAACGCAGACATAACTGCAGGGTTATAGAATTGCGCACCCGCACTCTCTGTGCTTGCTGCATCACCCGCATGAACATCACCAAAACCAGTTAAGTCCTCTTCCCATAATTGAAACCCACCCGAAAATACCACGGGTGCAGAGAGAGCTAGACAGGTAACGAAACCTGCCGTAATACTTTTTATTTGATACATCGAAAATCTCATAACTACTCCCATAAAAAATCAAAACGTAAAATACCTGTTCTAAAACGAAATAGAAACCTTTGCGCAATACTTAATCAAAAAAGTCTCATTGGCTACACCAACTTCAATTATGTCGTATGCAGATACTCACTCAACCCTGATAAAAACATCTGCACAGCAACCGTTGTTAAGATCATTCCCATTAGACGCTCAATTGCGATCAAGCCTCTAGAACCCAAAAACCGCATCAAATAATTCCCACTTAAGACGATAACCAAGAACACCACCGATGCAATAACGATTGATAATGCCCAAGTCCATATCAATGACGGTTGCTGAGCGACAAACAGTAGCACCATGGCTAAAGCTGAAGGCCCAGCTGTCAGCGGAATAGCTAACGGTACGATGAATGGTTCCTCTTCATCTTGCTGTTCTGACGGCGCATGAGGAAAAATCATTCGAATAGCAATTAAAAAAAGAATCACTCCGCCAGCAATACTCAATGCAGAAGCAGTCAATTGTAATCCGTGCATGATGTATTGACCAAAAAATAAAAATACCAATAACACGGCCAGTGCGATTGAGGTTTCACGAATGATAATCTTTGTTTGTGATGCGGCATCATAGCGACGAAGCACGGATAAAAAAACCGGAATATTACCCAAGGGGTCCATCACCAAAATTAACGTCACTGCAGCCGTGTATAAAGTCATCATTCTTCCTCACACTACACAATCTTTGATACATTGTGCTTTTTCATCAATACGGTCACCCATTAAAACAAAACCTTTAAGCTGACCTAGCTCATCAAATAATCGCGCACGAAGATGTTGCCCCTCACCATCCACACTCCAATCGTCTGAGATTGTCTCCGCAGGAATCATTGCAATAATCGGGCACAATGGGGTTTTAACAATGACAGGCATTACGGGGTAGTGCACCGGGGTTTTTTCGCCAACTAAAGTTTGTGACAGCGCCTTTGAGCAATGCATGATCGGCATGATATGCGGACGCCACTGCCCCATCACCTCTGCACAATCACC
>CACNSC010000018.1 GCA_902623005.1 uncultured Coxiella sp. | reverse complement strand
TCTTGCTGCTTGCAAGGCGGTTTCGAAGACATCGATTTCTTGCTGCACATCACTGATTGTTTTATCTGGCACTGATTCTAGATCGGCAGGTGGATAAACCACGACAGCCTTTCCGATAGCCACTCCAAAACCACCTGAAATACCTTCAAGGACAAATTGCTTTTTTCGACGACTACCGCTTGAGCGCTCGATCATTGATCGGCAACGATTGATAGCATCTCCCAGTTGCAAACAAATCGTAGATATCTGTGCCTCGAGATGTTCGGTAAAAATTTTTCCCGGCCTATTCATCAAGACAATAATAGCGACTAACTCACCCCGAGAGAAAATTGGAATTCCCATGAAAGATTCGAGAGTTTCCAGGTGCAGCTGATATGTTTTCGCACTCAACTCGTGATCATTCATGCTCTCAATAGTTACTGACTCTTCACGCTCTTCAACTAAGCCAATTAATCCTTCAAGACGCTTAAAAATAATCTTTTTTTTTAACTTATCCGTATTAACACCATGATGTGTGATTAATTCATAATCACCTGTATTTTGACTGATCATGAACAGCGCTGCTAAATCAATAGAAAAATCCTTAGCAAGCTGAGATAAAATTAATTTCAAAACCGGCTCTGGGTGATGAGCAATGGATAACTCCGATAATAACTGCTGAAATCGTTGAAGTATCATCTAAACACCCACTATCATTTAAAGTCGCTTGGTAATGGCTTCAAACTCATCCAAAACGGATTGGTAGACTTTTCGTTTAAAATCAATAATGCGTTTGATTGGTTCTCGATAAGCTACCCATTCCCAAGCATCAAATTCAGGTTTAGACGAGTAATTCAAATCTAGTTTAAAATCAGGACCACTTGGTCTTAAAAGAAACCACTTCTGTTTTTGACCCACGACCAACGGCTCAGATTCTAATCGCCAGTAACCAATCGGCAAACGGTAAGAATACCAATGTTTAGATACAGCCAAAATCTCTACCATATGAGACAATATACCCAGCTCCTCAGCTAACTCTCTGTACATAGCTTGCTCTGGCTCCTCATTGTCTTTGATTCCGCCTTGAGGAAATTGCCAAGCATTTTTCTTTCGATAGCGCTTCGCCAAAAGTACTTGACCCACCTCATCAACAATCACAATACCTACGTTTTCACGATACCCATCTTGATCAATCATTCATAACCTCTGAGACATGAGGACAACACCATGTACAATACTCACATGCTTTTGAAATTTATCCGATAACTTATTGTTTCATAATCAGATCTATCCTAGCAATGACTTTAGGTGAAAAATCCAACTCAGTTCACATAAGATTCGCGACATCCTCAACAAACAACAGATCAATGGGCATGTTAAGAAAAATGACTACTCAACAAGTTTTCCACAGCTTATACCCAGTTATCCACTTGCTAATCCATTTTAAACACACTATCTTGTGTTTTAGAGACTAGCAAATACTAGATGTTGTGTTTTTGTGATGTCCAACACTACTCACCAAAAAAAGAGATATTGTAATTATGAAACTAACTGAAACCAAGGAACCGGTGGTTAACAATCACTCTACAGCAATAGCCAATCCCTCTGCAGCAACAGTCAATAATTCTATTCCTACTACACTGATTCCCGGAAGAATTTATGTCAAAAAAAGGTGTGGCGATATTGTGGAATTCAATCATCATAAAATCATGACTGCTTTGAAGAAAGCATTTCTAGCTCATGACCCCAATCGGGCCAAACACTCAGAGCAACTGCAACATCAGCTGGAGAAATATACCGAGCAAATCAAACAAATGACTGAGCAAAGACATAGCTTTGGCCAAGTTGTCGAAATCGAGCAGATTCAAGATTTTGTTGAAATCATTCTGATGCGCGAAGGCGAACACCAAGTTGCTAGATCCTACGTGCTTTACCGCGAACAACGTCACCAAGAAAGAAAACTAAACCAACCCGATCACACTGTGGAGAATACGGCTTTCTACGTACAAATCGATGACAATCAATCCATAGAGATCACACTGGAGTGGTTAACTGCGACGGTGCAACACGCTTGTAATCAATGTAACAACGTCGATCCAGAACCGATTGTTAACGAAGCAAAACGTAACTTATTTGACGGCATCAGTATTGAGAATGTTTTTAAAACAGTCATTCTAAGTGCACGCACACTGATTGAAACCAATCCAGACTACTCATTCGTGACTGCAAATTTATTGCTCCAAAGCCTTTTCAAAGAGGCCATACAGGGTTTAGGTCTAAATACACCGATTCAATCTTCCTACAACCAAACGGTTTATCAAGAAGCTTTCAAGCGTTTCATTCATCTTGGCATTGAGCAAGAATTGCTTGACCCTCAATTAAACGATTTTGACCTGGATTTTCTGGCACAGCACCTTGAGCCCTGTCGAGACAACCAATTTACCTACCTGGGTCTACAAACATTGTACGATCGTTATCTTATCCACCACCAGCAAACTCGAATTGAATTGCCGCAAGTACTTTTCATGCGGGTTGCCATGGGTCTCGCCCACCAAGAGGGAGAACAAAGGAATCAGAAAGCGGTTGAGTTCTATCGTTTACTGTCATCATTCGATTATATGACCTCAACACCAACCTTATTCAACTCAGGAACTAATCACCCGCAGCTATCCAGTTGCTTCCTGACCACTGTTCCGGACGATCTTGATGGTATCTATGGTGCTATCAAAGACAACGCACTTTTATCAAAATTTTCGGGCGGATTAGGTAATGATTGGACACCGGTTAGAGCGTTGGGTTCTCATATTAAGGGAACAAATGGCCAATCGCTGGGTGTTGTTCCATTCCTTAACGTTGCTGATGCAACAGCTATTGCAGTAAATCAGGGCGGTAAACGTAAAGGTGCCGTTGCTGCTTATTTAGAGACTTGGCATTTGGATATTGAAGAATTTTTAGAGCTACGTAAAAACACAGGTGATGATCGTAGACGTACGCACGACATGAACACCGTAAACTGGATTCCTGATCTATTCATGCAACGGGTGATTGATGGTGCAAATTGGACTTTGTTTTCACCCAATGATGCCCCCGATTTACATGACTTATACGGTCCTGATTTTACTATTGCGTACCTGGAATATGAAAATAAAGCTAACTTGGGTGAAATCCAGAGTAAAACCGTTGAGGCCAGCGTTTTATGGCGAAAAATGCTAACCATGCTATTTGAAACCGGTCATCCGTGGATAACATTCAAAGATCCTTGTAACTTACGATCACCACAACAACATGCAGGCGTCGTCCACAGTTCAAACCTATGCACTGAGATCACACTAAATACCTCAAAAGATGAAATTGCGGTTTGTAACTTAGGCAGCATCAACCTAGCACAACATGTCATTGATGGTGAAATTGATGTCGAGAAATTAGAAAAAACTATCAATACTGCAGTGCGCATGTTGGATAACGTGATTGATATAAACTATTACAGCGTTGCTCAAGCAAAAAATTCCAACCTCAAACACCGACCTGTCGGTCTCGGGCTAATGGGGTTCCAAGATGCACTTTATAAAATGCGCATTCCTTACGCTTCTAATGAGGCAATTGAGTTTGCCGATAAAAGTATGGAGTTAATCAGCTACTACGCCATTAAAGCCTCTTGTCAGCTGGCACAAGAACGCGGCACCTACCAGTCCTATCAAGGGTCATTCTGGAGCCAAGGGATTTTACCGATTGACTCAATACAAATCTTAAAAGAAAGTCGTGGGCAATACCTCGATCAAGACACAACTCAACGACTAAAATGGGATTCATTGCGCGAGCAAGTTAAAAAACACGGCATGCGAAACTCAAATGTAATGGCCATTGCACCAACAGCAACCATTTCGAATATTTGTGGCGTAACCCAATCCATTGAGCCAACTTATGAAAATCTTTTTGTGAAATCTAATCTGTCAGGAGAATTCACTGTCATTAACCCCTATCTCTACAAGGACCTAGCAGAACTTAATCTCTGGGATTCAGCAATGATACACGATCTCAAATATTATAACGGTAGTGTTAAACAGATAGATAGAGTGCCTGATGAAATAAAGTCACTGTATTCAACCGCTTTTGAAGTCACACCAAAATGGTTAATCGAATCTGCCTCACGACGACAAAAGTGGATTGATCAAGCACAATCCCTCAATCTTTATTTAGCACAACCCTCCGGCAAAAAACTCGCTACAATGTATACCATGGCATGGTTGAAGGGGCTCAAAACAACCTACTATTTACGTAGCGTCGGCGCCACCAATACTGAGAAAGCCACTATTCAAGATGGTCAATTGAACGCTGTTCAATCTGGACCAAAAGCCTGCTCAATCAGTGATCCTGATTGCGAGGCATGCCAGTAAGATATAGAAAAGGAGAGAAAAATGAAAAGTAATAAATTAATGGACTGGGATGACTTTGAAGATGATGATCAACAAGAATCATCAAAGCTTGAAGAATCTTTAGCGCCTGCGGATACATCTCAAGACAATAAAGCATTAGAATTAGCCGAAACGAGCACAGAGGCACGCATCAAAGTTGATGATAAAAAAATTATTAACTGCCGCGCTGATCTGAACCAACTAGTGCCTTTTAAATACGATTGGGCCTGGAATAAATACCTTTCAGGATGTGCGAATCACTGGATGCCTAACGAAGTCAATATGGCCGCTGATATTGCCTTATGGAAATCAGACAAACTCAGTGATGACGAACGCATGATCATCAAACGCAGCTTAGGTTACTTTGCAACAGCCGACTCACTGGTTGCTAATAACATTGTACTCGGTGTCTATCGTCTAATTACTAACCCAGAATGCCGACAATTTCTATTGAGACAAGCGTTTGAAGAAGCTCTGCATACGCACTCGTATCAACATATTATTGAAAGCCTTGGTCTTGATGAAGCTGAAGTCTTCAACATGTACCGTGAAGTTAAATCTGTTGCAGATAAAGCTGCATTCTCGATCAAACACACAGACCAACTGGCCGACCCCAACTTCAACACAGGCACCCCTGAAACTGATCAAGCATTGTTACGAAATTTGATTGGCTTTTATGTGATTACTGAAGGATTATTTTTCTATGTTGGCTTTACACAGATCCTGGCCATGGGGCGGCAAGGAAAAATGACAGGGACTTCAGAGCAATTCCAATATATTTTGCGAGATGAATCCATGCACGTTAATTTTGGTATTGATGTAATCAATCAAATTAAACTAGAAAACCCTCACCTTTGGAATGATGATTTTCAAAACGAAGTCATCAACATGGTGAGAGAAGGCGTTGACATTGAATACGCATATGCTAAAGATACGATGCCGCGTGGTGTACTTGGTCTGAATGCAGATTTATTCAGAGATTACTTACAATACATTGCTAATCGCAGACTGGCTCAGATCGGGTTAGAGGAACAATACCCTGGTGTTGAAAATCCATTTCCATGGATGAGTGAAATGATGGATCTTCGCAAGGAAAAGAACTTTTTCGAAACTCGTGTGATTGAATATCAAACGGGTGGTGCTCTCAAGTGGGATGAATAATATCATTGGCACATCGCAGCGCAAAGTTGCGATGTGCCATCAACATAATAATTCGCAAACTACACTCATTAACTTCTCGGCTTGAAGTAAACATGCCTTGATTGCAATTGCTGTGATAAGCCGTCAAAAAATTCTGAATGGTTAATCTGGTCATAGACTACCTTACTCATTTTTGTGACTTTTTTACAGAATTCAAGAAGCGGTAGGTCTTTTGATGATACCCGAAAAATTTCCGCAAGTTGTGACATGATACGTGCAATATTGCCATGATCGATTAGCCCTTCAAGCTTAACCGGCTGACACTGCTGAGATAGGGATCGCAGCAATTCTCGCCCCGCTGAACCTTTACTAAACAAAGCAAACCGAGGTTGATTGCTGCTATCGAAATCAGTTATGAATGCATCAATCACCTCATACATTTGCTGAATAAAATCGATGCAATTGAATATAATTGGACGGCCGTTACTTGCGTCAATAAAAATTACGGTTGTCATGGGATATTGCCTCTTCTCATGAGTAGACTTATATCAAAAAATTACAAAAGTCTTCAAATACAATAATCCACCCCTTAAAAACATAGATTAAAAATGAATTATTTACATCCCGATGATCAAATCTCATTGCCAAGCAGATCATGGCTGTGTACATTTTCATACCTAACTTGGTACAAGGTTAAACATGCCACAGTCTCAACTGCTAGAACAAACCGACTTTTTTCGCATTGCCAGCACCTCATCGACTCAAGATGAAATTCACCAACTTCAACAACCGGCACGTACTGCATGCCTTGCTCGTCAACAAACACATGGTCGCGGACGCCGTGGTAACTCGTGGTACTCCCCAAAAGATCACCACCTGTACCTATCGTACGGCGATCATACCGACTTGAGTCTGACTAGGTTACAAGGCTTAAACTGCGCACTTGCAATTAGTACTTGCCAAGCGATAGAGTCTATCGTCGATTTACCAAAAACACTTTCGATCAAATGGCCGAATGATATCTACTACCAAAATAAGAAGCTCGCTGGATTATTATTAGAATCTGAGCCCAGCAAAAAAGCCTCAACGTATGTTATCGTTGGTTGCGGGATTAATGTTACTGCCAACGCGCTACCTGAGCTTGATCAACAATCAGCAACCTCATTGAACACCATTGCAAATGAACACAACATGAGTGTCCAAATTGATTTTGAAGAACTAGCGCAATACTTAATTCATCACTGGCAAGTTTGTCTGCTTGAATTTCAAACACGCGGTTTAGAGAGTTTTTTGCCAAAATGGCAACAACGTGATCTATTATTTCAGCGCCCTATCCATTTTAGGCTGCGAAATAATCAGCACAGCGGCCATGCTCAAGGTATCGATCAAAATGGTCACTTGATTATTCAACAAAATCAGCAAGTCACCGCCTACTGTCCTGATGACATTAGCTTGGTTCGTCCAGACCATGACTAGCATGAATACAACGACTGGTTTCAATATCTCATTATTCAATCTTGTATAAATACCAGGTATGACAGGACTAAAATAGTTTCATTTGAAAGCCAGATGCAACCACGGATAAACCAGACTAATGGTTAAACCGCTTAAAAATCCAAATAAATGACCCTCCCAAGATACACGACGATCTGTAGGAATAAGGTTCATTGCCATGCCACCAAAATAGTATAAACAGATAATTAATACCGCGATATTGAGCACTGTTGGCTGGTGGTATGCCATCACTAGCAGATACCCCCAATAACCCATAACCAGCGAGCTCGCCCCGATGTGCAATGTGGGTCGTGCAAATAGCCAAACCAACAAGCCACTAATTACAATAATACATCCAGTGACACCAACAAACACTGACATCCCTTGCGTCAATAACATCATCGCCATCACAATAAACATGATGGTGTTAATCATCAAATGGCTCCAACTGCCATGCAAGAAAGGTGCACATATGATGCCACACAGGCCAAAAATGCGACGCGGGTATATACCCAAGATGTTCAACCTAAACTGGCAGCAACAATTAACAACATGAATCAGCCAGGCAACCACCACCCAACTTAAGACCGTCGGGCCATGGGACTTTAATACATTAACAAATTGCTGCAAGGAAGCGGATAATTCAGCAAACATAGATCTTCTCGTAACACGCAATTTTGTGATCATCCCACACAATGGCCAATTAGGTCTACTTTATAAATTCGACCAATGATTTGAAAATATCACGGCATTATGAAGCTTTATTCAACAGATTATACGCATCATCCATATGAGATGACTGAAGATATTCTTGTTAATTTTAAATTTAACACATATCGACTAAGACCTAAGACTTCCCAATGAGACTGCTAATATTGCCATGAGATGTCGGTAAAACCCAAGTGCCTGTACATTTCAATATATTTGATTACAATGCCCGCGATGCAATTTTAATTAGGAGATCATCATGCCGCTGTACGATTATCGATGCTTAAAATGTGAACATGTTTTCGAGGTGCTACACGGGCGCGACCAGGCTGGTCCAAGAAGCTGCCCGAACTGTCAGGCGGCATCTCCTGTAAAGATGCTTTCTGCCGGTAATTTTCATCTTAAGGGTGGCGGCTGGTACGTTACAGATTTTAAAAACCCACCGCAAAAAAAAGATCAATCAACACCAAATACCAAACAAACGGATGAAAAATCGACACCGACATCAACCCAAGATAATAGCTCAAAAGACGCGACAAAACCCAGTGATGATTGACAGCATAATGGTTTAGAGACATGATTATTCTCGTTATTAGATAACATAGGGATATGTTAATGAAATTAAAACTACTAACCTTCGCCGTAGTCTCTTGCAGCCTTATATTCTCAGCTACATCCCTTGCGGCTAGGGATTTATCGCAAAAAATCGATGACCAATCTCCATTTTCAAGCTTAGAAAAATATAAAAAAATCACCCGAAACACTTACATCAACAAAAAAAATACGAATGCAATGAAATTCGGTCTCAAAGGTGATGAAATCTCTGTGGTTGGTTTTTATGTGACAAAAGAAAATGAATTAGGCTTTTGGATCACTCGCGATTGCAAACTAGATAACAAAGCTCTTACTTGCATATACAGTACTAGCTCACACCACACAGGGAGTATCACCTTCAAGGGCAAAAGTACTAAGGCAGTCATTAGTGATCACGTGCCCACATCAAGAAATAAGTCGCATAGAACCGTTTGGTTAAAAGTCTCAGACTACGACAAGGTCACATGAACTTCACTTTATCAAGAAAAAGCCAACTAAATACTGCCGCTGAAAGTTGATTTCAGCGGTTTTTTTTTGCTCATATTGCCTCCACCCATGACAATCGGTAATATGCACACTCTTTTTTCATCTTGAGTCCATCCCCATGCGCACACATAACAGTAATGATATTAATCAAACCCTCATCGATCAAAGCGTCACCTTGTGTGGCTGGGTACAAACCCGCCGTGACTTGGGAGGACTTATCTTCCTCGATTTACGCGATCATGGACAAATAGTACAGGTGGTTTGCGATCCCGATAATCTTACTTCTCTCTCCACAGCTCAAACTGTACGCAACGAGTTTGTTATACAAGTTACCGGCCAAGTCAGAGCAAGACCAGAAGGAACTACCAATCAACAATTACCATCCGGGCAAGTCGAAGTCGTTGCCCATGAGTTAGTTATCCTTAATACATCAGCGCCGTTGCCCTTGCTGCTAGACGATAAGGCTCAGACTGCCGAAGAAACTCGACTTAAATATCGTTATCTCGACCTAAGACGCCCTGAAATGAATCGACGCTTGCAATGCCGGGCTCAACTAAACCACATCATTCGTAATTTCTTGCATGAAGGAAATTTTGTGGAAGTGGAAACGCCCTGCTTAACCAGTGCAACGCCAGAGGGTGCTCGTGATTATTTAGTGCCAAGTCGACACCAACCGGGTAACTTCTATGCGCTACCGCAATCACCACAAATTTTCAAACAATTGTTAATGGTTGCTGGTATGGAGCGTTATTTCCAGATTGTTCGCTGCTTCCGCGATGAAGATCTACGTGCTGACCGTCAACCTGAATTTACTCAACTAGACTTAGAAATGTCATTCATTAACGAAGACGACATCATGAACCTCATGGAAGATATGATTCGACAAGTCTTCAAAATACTGATTGACTGCGACCTACCCAATCCTTTCCCGCGACTGACCTATGCCGATGCCATGCACCGTTATGGCAGTGATAGACCTGACTTAAGAAACCCGCTTGAACTCGTCGAATTAAGTGATCTGTTACAAGAAGTCGAGTTCAAAGTATTTCAAACACCAGCTCAAAACCCTCAAGGACGGGTGGCCGCCATTCGAGTACCGGGTGGTGCCAGCATAAGTCGTAAACAAATTGATGGCTATACCCAGAGCATCGCAAAATTTGGCGCCAAAGGTTTAGCCTATATTAAAGTCAACGACGCTACTCAAGGTGTTGTAGGCTTACAATCACCTATTCTCAAGTTTTTACCCGAGGATATCGCATTAGAAATCATTAAACGCACACAGGCATCAACCGGCGACATAATATTTTTTGGTGCTGATTCAACTAAAGTGGTCAATGACGCGTTGGGCGCACTGCGTGATCAACTCGCACTTGATCTTGAACTACTGCAGCAAACTTGGCGCCCACTGTGGGTCGTCGACTTTCCGATGTTTGAGCCAAATGATAAAGGTGAGTGTCAATCACTGCACCATCCATTCACTGCGCCACAAAGCTATGACATTGCGTCCATGCAAGACAATCCTTTCAATTGTTTGTCACGCGCTTACGACATGGTGATTAATGGAAATGAAGTTGGTGGTGGCTCCATTCGTATTCATAATAGTGCCATGCAGTCCGCGGTGTTTGAGCTACTACAAATCAGTCCGGAGGAAGCAGAGGCAAAGTTCTCTCACCTACTACAAGCACTGCAATACGGTTGTCCACCACACGGTGGCATGGCATTTGGCTTAGATCGATTGGCCATGTTACTAACCAACACCGACTCGATTCGTGATGTAATCGCTTTTCCAAAAACACAAAGCGGTCAATGTCCACTCACCAATGCACCATCAGCCGTTGATTTTGCACAATTGCACGAGCTAGGTGTACGAGTAGCACACGCTAAAACTGAAAAAGCCACTCAAGAATAAGTACAGTCTGACTGGTCTTGAGCAGATGCTGTGATTCATCTAATATTATCGTTTAAATACCCAAGGATGGGGCATGGTTATTTTCACACAGCACTTAAATAGATCGACACGACTCAAGTATCTTACTTTATCGCTAGCGGCAGTGTTTATGCTGATAAGCGTAAACTTACTGGCATCCAATGCTGTCTCAAACGATAAGAGTAGCGCACACAATCTCTCCTTACATAAGTCGATTGATTTAGCAACGACGGTTAAGCGGTCTCAAGACCGCCAACAAGGCAATCAAAGCATAATCAATCACATTTCTAAGCCAGCCGAATCTTACGCACTCATTAACGAGAATTTCTTTAAGAATGCCAGCCAGAAACAACTCAGCGATACTCTTGTCGTACTCACAATCGATGGCGGGGGAACTTTCGGTATTATACCACTCGAGGTATTAATCAAGTTAGAAGAACGATTGAAAAAACCAGCGAGTGAGTTGTTTGATATCATGGCAGGCACATCAACCGGCAGTATTATTATTGCTGGATTGAGCTATCAATCAGAAAAACAGACAGGCAACTTGTCAGCTAAAAATATTCTTGACCTGTATAATGATACCATGCAACAAGTTTATTCATCCTCGTGGTGGTATAAAGTCATTTCACTTCAGGGCCTCACAGCACCAAAGTTTAATAATCAAGGGAAATATCAATCATTAGTTAGAATATTTGGCGATAGCACCAAACTGTCTCAACTCAGCAACAGTATTGCTATCATCTACATCTATTCAATTAATTATAATAATATAATTGATCTTAACTCTAGAGAGGCAGCACTGTCAGATCAATATGATTTTAATTTAGTCGATACTCTCATGGCATCAACAGCAACACCTTTTTTTTGGCAACCAGTATCACTTCAAGATATAACAAAATCTTTTGAAACTGACAGTATCGACGCTGGTCTCACGCTCAATAACCCTGGATTCAATACCATTTTAAAGACTCAAAAAATGTTCCCAAATCGTCATATCGTCTTACTCTCATTGGGCACAGGTGCAGACTTTAATAGTCTTGATGATAGCCTGATAAAAAAACAAAAGCTAAGTCGTGGTCTATTTAGGGCTTTCTTCCCTGCCTTTGACTTGAGTATTACAAGTCAATCCCTAGTTAATCAACAATATATTAAAAATTATTTTAATCGATCTAATTCTCCGCTTGTTGCTGTCTTTCGCTTGAATATCACTAAACCGACAGATGCACCTTCACCACTTGATGGCGACCCAAAAAACTTTGTCATTATCAAACAATATGCAGATAAAATGGTGAGCAAAAACCAAAACATCATTGATCAATTTATCAATGTCATCGAAATGATTGATGGACATTGATTTGCTATTAAACTCAACCGGTTGAGATTTTAGGGGTCTGAATTTAAAGGAAGATAATGAAACAAGATTCTTGTAGCCGTTATATGGTGTGGTCTTTTGCATTGACCCATAACCTCACTCAAAGGTATTTGGAAACTCGGACTCGATATCTGACAGCGGTAATTAAATCTATTATTTTGGGATTCATTATTACATATACCTGCATTATCCCTTCCTATGCATCAGCGCCAGAAATAAATATAGACCATCTAAAATCAACACCACTCTCATACGCCTTGATAAAGCATAATTTTTTTGAACATGCATCAAAAGCTCAATTAAAAAATACCATCATCATCTTAAGCATTGATGGTGGAGCAGTTTATGGTGCAGTACCACTGAGCATTCTAACTAACATTGAGCAGATAACGGGATTAATGTCGAATCAGATATTTTCAGTTGTTGGTGGCACCTCAATTGGCGCACTGATTGCGAGTAAGATTGCACTTCCTGATGACAGCATCAATAAAAGTTCGACCAAACTCAGTCAGATTGACTATCAAACGACCATGCAGACAGTTTTCAAAAATTCACTGTGGCACCGTATAAAAACATTAAATGGTACAATTGGACCAAGGTTAGATAATAGAAAAAGAAGACAAGCCCTAGACCAAATCTTTGGGAGTAACACAACACTAGCGGCGCTTAATCATATCATCACACTGATTTATGCATATTCCTTGGATGAAAACCACGTTATTGAATTCAATTCCTCATCAGCAGTGAAAAATAAAAATCAGAATTTTAACCTTGTTGATACACTTATGGCAGCAACTGCTGCACCTTTTGTGTATTCAAGTTATTCATTGAATAATCTAACCAATACAGACCATTATAATCTAATCGATGCAGCATTTACCGATAACAATCCAGCTTTGAATATATACCAAAGTGCACATCAATTGTTTCCTAATAAAAAGATAATCTTATTATCTTTAGGTACAGGATCCGATAACCCTTACTTGAACTATAACTTTATCGATAAAACGATTGTACCCAATGGATTCTTTCAAGCTGTTGTTCCTGCATTTCACTTGAGCTATCAGAGTCAATCAATACTTGTTCAACAACTACTACGGTTAACCTACGAACAAACTGACTCACCACTGGTTGCTATAATTAGACTAAACTTTCAACGTCCAGCTGATAGCCCCAGCCCTTTTAATAGCTCAGAACAGAGTTTCGTGCGAATAAATGATTTCTCTAGACAATTAGTTAGAGACAATCAGGAGATTCTTCATCAGCTTCGTGATCTGATTAATCTGATTCATCCGCGATAGTTAAATCCAGAGCGCTTTTAATCGATCATCATTACCCTGACTGAGACTGACGATAAGCCTCTATTAAATCATCAACGATTTTTTGCACTGTACTGCTACGAACTTCATCATCAATAAAACCACCGGATGATTTTTTCTCGGCCAATAAAGTTTCAACTCGCTTGACGGCAGTGCCTGTTGGAAAGTGCTTGGCTAGCAATTGTCTAGCTGATTTAGCGCCAATTCGCTTGTACAGTAAATTTCGAATTTGAACATCATCAGCAGTGGTGTTGAGTGCCCATAACTCAACTGGGCCTAAGGTAGAGGTAAGTAGTTGAGTATTCATGCCTGTTTTTGTGGCGAATTGTGCTAAAAACGTCGAACCTTCTTCTCTTGGTCCATGCACACGATTTTTAAGTGCCCGTTGCGCGGTTTGAGAGAGCCCAAACACACTTGCTGTGCGCTTAATCGCCTGCTCTGGGCCTGCCTCCATAATAAAAATCGATGTTGCAAATTCAATCATTACAGCATCAAAATCATCCAAGGATTGTGACAATAGAGCTACCTGAACTTTCCACTTACGACCCTCGCGCATATCAACAATCAATTGATCGCGCACAGCTTGAGCGTTTGATGTGCGGTGAAATTCATCATAAACGATACGTTTGGGGTCCTCACGAATTTCAGAGATACGTCTTTGATGATAGCTACGGTATGCCTCTGGCATCTCAGAAACATTTTCCTCGACCAAATAGTAATGTCTGGCCAATACATAACGGGCTAACATGTACATTACAGCAGTTTGACGATTTGCTGCGTCACCACCACTGCGTGCCACCTCATCCAAATCAAGTGCAACAACACGTGCATCCCCTAAATCAAAACGTGTGGGTTGTGAAATAATCACATACTCACGCACCGCACTGGAAATCATACGTGAAAATGCATGAATCAAAGGCTCGCCTGTTGGGGCAATAATCTTACCGTATAAATCTTCAATCGCTGGTAATCGACAAATTGCCGCCACATCAGACAATACAGGCATCGCATGACGTTGCGCCATCATTGCTTGTTGGTAAAAACCAGCTATAAATAACGCATCCGTGACCTCCCACCAAGTGGTTGCATCATCACAGACAAAACCAATTTCCTCGAGAACACCATCAACTTGATCTTCTAACCCGTCAGCATAGGTATTTGGCTTAGCATCATCTGCATGCTGCTTATACAGTTCATCAATGATTAAGCCAGACATGTTAGCAACACCATCATAAGTCTTATCTTCACCAATCGGTGTTGCTAACAACGACAAGAAATTGACTAGGAAACTGCGCTCTTGGGGAGCAGGATGTCGACAGCCCAACTGCGTATCAAAGGGGTTAATTGCATAGTCTGGTAACATACGCAAACGATGGTGAGCAACTAAGTGTTTCTGTTTGAGCGGCAAAGCGTCTTGTAATAAAGAAATTAAACCACTACTGGATGGACCAATGTCGACGATAGCAATTCTTGGCAGCCTAACCAATCCTGGAGATAGACAGACAGCTAAGTTAATCGAATTCGATAACACCGACTTACCAGAACCTGGGCGCGCATAGAAAATATCAATAAACGTAGTTTGTTGCCTTGATCCTGGATGATAAGGCCATGGCTTACCATCCGGTGACCGGAACAAAACAGCACCTGATGACCAAGGAGACGAAGGTCGAAACAATGGTAGCATGTGTAACACTTCAGAAAGCGGTGCGATACTTGGCACCGCAACACTTTTTGATGAAACACCCATCATTGACGACACGGCACCCTCATAAGCATCACCACAATATTCCGAAACATCGCACGAACCCCAGCCTTCAAGAGCTTTTGCAAGGATTGAAGCACGAGACCTCAATAGACGAATATCACCCTCAGGCGCCCATGTTGCAGCAGAGACACGAATTCTAACGATTGCATCATCTGAATTTAGATTGATGTAAGACAATAAATTTAAAGAATCCGATATCAGTCGATTTTGCTGTGAAGAAAAAGTTAATACAGCAGCCAGTGTAGACCTTAATTTACTTAGACCGATACCGTTACTGTCAATTAAAAAAGAAATGCGCCATGGAATTCGAGACTGTAGCGTTCTTGAGAAAAGACGCACGAAAGTTTGCACTTGCTTGGGGAACAAATCGATATAAACCGAGGAATAAATTCGATCACCGATTTGCACTGTTCTGAGATCAAGAATATCGGCATCGCGAGGTAAAATTTGCTTCGGTAACGATGGCCACGTGAGGTCACCAATATCACCACGAGCATTCTTATACTCCTTCATTGTGATTTTATCACCAGGCAGAACTGCCTCCCAATCATTATCAGTAAACTCAGGATCAGCGATTTTACGCATGGTGTGTACTGCTTGATGTGAGCTTAATACTTCACTCACAATGCTATTGACCTCGAGATCGCTATTGACAGAATTGACAAACGCATCATGATTTTCACGTAAATCGGTAACGGTCGCCATGATATTTTGCGTCAGCAGAAATGAAGGTACTTTATTTTTCTTAATTTCTTTGGCTTTTTCTTTATTTGATCGCTTTATTTGTTCCTTAGTTAGCGCGCTCACTTGGGTCCAGAGCACTAAGTAACATTCTTCATCAGCACAATATCGGGAAAGATTACTCACCCTTTCTGAGAAAACATCGTCGAAGTCTAATTCTAAGGCCGAAGCTGTATCTTTTGCGAAGCCTAAA
Organism: uncultured Coxiella sp.; assembly: GCA_902623005.1. Taxonomy (GTDB): domain Bacteria; phylum Pseudomonadota; class Gammaproteobacteria; order Coxiellales; family Coxiellaceae; genus UBA9148. The sequence continues at coordinate 3,557 of CACNSC010000018.1, read as the reverse complement.
ATATTGGATATTTCATCTCCAATATTATCTTTATTATAAGTAAAAAATACCTGGATTGTATGCCCAGGCTGTGACATTGTGGTTTGTAATGACTGTTGTAGTCCATTTTGAATATCATCAAACTCTTCTCTACCAATGAGAGAAGTCACTCCTGATAATTTGATCACACTCAAAAGCGCACCATCGTTGGCAACTAAGGTTGTTTCACTATCCGCAGTTTGGATCTCACAATACGACATGGTTGACTGCTTAAAGATGGTGCCCAACCAACTCAATAAAACTTTAAACATGCGCCTTCTCTATAGATAACAATAAGTTACGTTATTATGACATAAAATGAGGGATAACCGGTAATCAGGGTCTAATAATTTGCCAATAGACTGACACTTTCTTGCGACCATTGGTCAATCAGAGCAGAAAAGGCTTTTAAACTCGGCAGCAAGCGTGCTTTTTCACGCATCACTTGGTGAATTTTCGCCGAAGCATCTTGATTAGCATCTAACAAGACTTGACCGTAAAATGCTGGATTACTCATGCCACTTCCAATCTCCTTTTCAATGACTTGAGATCGCAATCGCAAACTGCGGTAAATATTTTTAGCATCGCTTGATGTCGCTGTTTTGAGTGCCATGGCAGCGAACAGATGATGACAGGTTGCATTAAGCTCACTCTGTGTGAACTCCGGTAAATATACTAAGACACCGCCGGTATCGTCACTGATGCCGACCGATTGCATAAAATGACACTGCGCACAGAAAGGACATGCTGTGACTAAATTACTTTGTTTGTTGTTAGCATAGTTATGATCATGATTAACCACATCCATACCGACACGTGATTGAAAACCACAGTATTGGCAGGTGTGTTGATCTCGGTGAAGTATTTTCTTTTGAAAAGCAAGAAAGGCAGAGTCTGCCTTTCTTGTCATATAGAGTTGCCAATTCTTTTGGCTGGCTGAAAGAGAAAGCTCCAGGTATGAATCTTGCATTGTCATATCTCTCCCCCGATCAGCAACAGATATCAAACTAGTGTAGCTTAACTTGCACCAGTCGTTCCAATCAAACTAGACATTTGTCCAGCGTTAACCGTACCGGTGTTAACATCTGTACCAAATGCTGCTTTGTTGGCAGTCGGTAATAACACTGGGAAGATAGTCAATGCAGCACCAATAACTAACAAGGTTACACCGTTACTGACAGGGACCTGTGTGGGCTGATCCTTGTGTTGCTTCAATTTGAAGAATGACGCACAGATTAATGCGATACCAACAATCAAAGCTACGTTAGATATAATACTCGCTGTAAACCCAATCGTATTTTTCATGTTATCAGATATAGATTGGATTGTGATATCAGAACCATCGGCGTAACTCACACCAACAATTAAACCGATACCAACCAATATTGGTAAAGCCTTCAAAAAAACCTTACCGCTTTTTTTCAACATAGTTTTCATTTTTTATTTACTCCTCAGTAATTTTAGTTTTACAAAGCACTTACACCGTTACGCCCTGTAAGGGTATGGTGTTACTATACCAACCCAACCTTAAGGCTATATTAAATGTTGCACAAAAAATGAACTTTTTTTTATACACTTAAGGTTTCCTTAATCTCTCAAAACGTTATCGATAATCTTCAGCACGCATCCATTTTCAGTGGTTCAGACCATGCCAAACGTAAAATTAGTGTTACACAATGACCCGTAGATAAATGCTGGCTTATGCACTCCAGTAAGGTAGATCAAGTATGTTGCAAATTAGATCGATGAAGAACACACAATTAGTACAAGCCACACCACCGATGATGTACATAAATGCTTTTCCTGCTGATCCTTGCTGCGTATTTTGACGACCTGTGCGTGATAGTTTGATAAAGCCGTTCATAAAGGCACCGATACCAATCAATCGAATAAATGTCATGATCATTTCAACCGTGTCATAATCAGAGCCGCCACTACTACCGACATAAGACATCAGATCCGATGTTCCTAAAAACATATTATTAAACAATCGGATCATCGGCACGAATGACATCAACATACAACCGGCAACAATAGTCACAAGCGGCTCGGCAATACTATGCTGAGCTGACATCATGGTGCGTGACTCACCGTAGCGTTTGAATTGAAAGAAGCCCAACATGCATAACATTAGTCCGAAGAAAATACTAACGTCCTGCATGATATAACTAACTACATATAGGTTTGATGTAATCGTTTCAGCATTAGCTACGGTGTATGTCATGGTCATGATAGTTACCTATACTTTTTTAATAATTATTATTGATCGTTTGGACCGAATTGAATCACCTGTTTTGAACTGGTGTATACCAAGCCTTGATCGGCATCAATAGAAACCACTTTTCCATAATTTTTATCGATAGTATTTCCAACGATCACAGATTTCGATTGATTATCTGAACCAACAATCCAAGCACGACCCGACTCCACAGCCTTTAGATGATAAGTAATCGGCTTAGCCTTCGGCACTCCATTTTCATCTTTTGGATGCAACATTGCTTGTTGAGTTTTTGACAAAGCGTTCAACTGAGTTGATAACTGCTGCATTTGCTGCGACAGTTGCTGCATAGTTTGATTGGTGACGCGTTGACTTTGCTGCACAGAGCTCAGTGATGAACTTAATTGCGAAACTTTCGTTTTTAATTGATCAACATCTTGCTTAGCTGCAGATTGCTGAGAGCTCAATGAATCAATTTTTTGCTGATTAACCGGCGCTTGCTGCTGTACTGGCGAAGCTACTTTAGTAGATGAAGCCTGTGTCATTGCAGAAGTGTCAACCTTGTGTGATGGTGTCATCACGTTAATCACAATAATTGATCCTGCAATAAAACCCGCAGTAATCATGACTTTTTTGTTTTTCAGTATTGGAAAGCGTGTTGCCACATCCGATACGACTGACTTAACGCGAGACAATACCTGATTCAATTTAGAGTCATCATCTGTAGAATTTAAATCACTTTCAGATGAGGTATCTGTTTCACTATTATAGTCTTCATCATAATCAGACTCATGTTCGCTATCGGTTTCACCAATAAACTCATCGTCATTAGGGAATTGATATTCTTCATCGTCTTTTATGTACTTATCTTTACTCATTGTATTACTCCAAAACTGTTTATACGATTAAATTTATTAGCTATTAATTATTTCTTATCACTCGACTTAGCATCTTTTGATGAACCTGAGGCAGCATCAGCTAAACTGGGTTGATCCAAATTATCTCCGTAAGGCACTGTTAAATCTTTCGTTAATAACAGACCCATGCCCGTACCTGATCCGATTTTTATCGTTGGTGCTTTGTTAAAGATCGGTTTCATTTCGGTACCCGCACTCTGACCTACCTGGCCTAACCCTTGTAATGCCACCTGTGTCGCGTTTGGTGCATCCTCATTATAAGAATCACCGATATAGATTGTGCCCGAATTGCTTTGGAAGCTCTGATATGACTGGCCCATTCCTTGTAAGAATGAAGCTGCAAATAAACTGCCATAGCGTAACAGGTAATGGTTATCAACCTCACCCGACAAGGCAGTTCGAGC
>CACNSC010000017.1 GCA_902623005.1 uncultured Coxiella sp. | reverse complement strand
CATCATGATCAATCGCTTGTTGTTGTAACCATTCTTTGGCAGCACGGTTTGTTGAGATGTCAAAGCTTGCGGTGATCGTAGCACGATCACAATCTTGACGAATGGGGTTACCTTCAACTCGCTGACCCAGTGCCAAGCAAAGGGCATCCACCCAAACGGATTTACCAGCGCCAGTCTCGCCGGTGATGGCAAGGAAACCTGGATCACATTCCAGTGATAATGATTCGACAACGAGAAAGTTCTTGATATCAAGATGTTCTAACATAGTTATCTCCGACTGGCTTGCTTCTGCCATCCCAATTTAGTGCGTAAGCTTTCGTAGTAGCAATAGTTATTGGGATGCACGAGTTGTAACGTGTGTTGATGTTTGCGTACCTTAACGGCTGTGCCAGGGGTAATAAAATGACGAGTGATACCGTCATAAAACACAAAGGGTTTGGTGTCGTCATCTGATGCAATGTGAAAGCTAATTGTATTTGATCCTGGTACCACGATCGGTCTACTGCTTAAAGTGTGTGAGAATATAGGTACCAACACCATCGCATCAATACCCGGCTGAATAATAGGACCGCCACCAGATAACGCATAGGCAGTGGAGCCAGTAGGTGTCGCACAAATCATACCATCTGCATATTGATGATAAAGCAAGGTATCGTTGACGCGAGTTTCAAGTTCTAGCATGTGTGTCGCACTGCTAGGTTTAAGTACGATTTCATTCAATGCTAAAACTGTTATTTCTTCGTCTGCACTAGTAAGCGTTGCTTCCAAGAAGAAACGTTGCTCAGTATCGTGATCGCCGGCTAAGATTTCAGTAATGCTATCTAATGAATCGGGTGAGATATCGGTAAGAAAACCAAGTCTTCCACGATTAATACCCAGCACGGGTATTTGATGTGCCAGTGCCGTATGCGCCGCATTGATCATGCTGCCATCGCCACCAATCACAACTATTAAGTCAATTTCTTTTGGAAGGTGCGATGTGCTTGCCGTTGAGAAACTACTGCTATCAAAAAGGGTTGCAGTTGATTGTTCAATGGTAAGTGACACAGTGTGTTTTGCTAAGTGTTGAGTCAGTGCAACCAGTGTTTCAGGCACACCTTTTAGCCGTGAACTTCCCATTAAAAAAATATGTTTGAATCCCTGTTTTGACATTAATGTCCCCGATGGAATTTAATTTTTCATCTAGACAATATCATTTTTTCGAATAAGCAGATAGGGTCGTATTGGTTTGATCTTGATGGTTACAGTGCTGATTTATATTAAACCACACCACTTGCTCCACAATAGTCCAAAGTATTCGTGCAATGCGGCTTGACTATTTCCTAACATGTTAGATTGAGGCAGCCAGTTCGCCCACCATCTGACTCGGGTAGCTAGGAAGTTACACGGTACAGCGATAGGTTTCATACCTTGGTGTTGAAAAAGGGCCATAGAGCGTGGCATGTGACTGGCACTGGTTACAAGATAGGTGGGTTGGTGAGAAATTAGTTTGGAAATTTTAATGGCCTGATCGGCTGTATCAAGAGACTGATTTTCGATAACAATATCCTGTGGATCAACGCCTAGTCGTATTGCTTCAATCGCGAAATAGTTTGCCTCTAGGTGTTTTGGATTATACGCATTGCCACCGGATAATATCATCGTTGCAGATTTACCTCTGTATTTCTGTTCTTCATATAGTTCCACGGCTTGAGTTAATCGCTGAAGACTTGCAGAGCTTAATTTAAATTGATCTTGTGGTTGAAATGTTCTTGAAAGTCCGCCACCTAACACAACAATAAAGCGCGCATCGGGTAGATTATTAAATTGGATTTCAGAGTATTGTGTCTCTAAGCGCGTGAGCAAATGATTGGCAACGAAGGGGGTACTGAAAATATAGATCAGAGCGATAGCTCCCAATACACAGTAAGAGCCAACAGGATAATTTCGTTTAAAGATAAAAAAACAGCCTAAGGTTAAACCGGCAAGACCGAGGTTAAAAGGTACTAAACCCTGGCTGATAATTTTTTTAGCAAAAAAACCAATCATGGTGTGTTGATTCCCAGGCTTGAATAATGATTGATAATAGCTATAGTACCAACTAACGTAAACGGTGTCGTTTTTTTAGTGGAGACCATCAATGAGTAAAGACCCCAGCGAATCTGAAAACATAGGCAATAAATGGCAACAGTTTGCCGAGCAGCAGGAGCGTGAAGATCAAGCGGACCACGTTGTTGAAGACGCTGTAGAAGAAAACAGTACCTCTGATGATTCAGTCGATCATGTATCGGAAGAGCCTGTTTCTGAACCCACTGTTGATTTTTCTGCTGAGGCGGTATTGGGCGCTTTTGACGCCGAGCGTATTGCGCTTGAGCGTGAAATTGCTAAGTACAAGGATATTGCTATTAGAACCGAAGCGGATATGGAAAACTTAAGACGTCGTTCTGAGCGTGATGTTTCCAATGCTCATAAATTCGCCAATGAAAAGCTGCTTAAAGAACTGTTGCCTGTGATGGATAGTTTAAATCGAGGGATCAGTGGTCTAGATCACGAAAATGAAACGTTAGCACCAATGATTACGGGTATGGAGATGACACGTGAATTGCTTGAAAAAGCATTGGCTGGATTTGGTATGGAAGTGATCGACCCGACTAAGGGCGATGGCTTCGATCCCAGTTTGCATGAAGCGATCAGTCTTCAGCCTGATCCAGAGTCTGAGTCTAATACAGTTATTCAGGTATTGGAAAAAGGGTATCAGCTCAACGGACGTGTGGTCAGAGCTGCGATGGTTATTGTTGCAAGTTAATTTCAATACGCTTGTTTTCAGTAAAGTAGTAAAACTCAGCAGTCATGTTTGATTATCAGTGCTCATAATCAAATGATTTGCCATGAGTAACCCGGCATTTGTAGGCATTGCCCTCGCTACTGTCATTGATTGGATATGCAACATGGTTGATTCAATCCACCAAAAATATGCTTTTAACTTGAGTCAGGTTGTTATCTTATGGGAATGCTTTTGAAAAATTTTTTGTATTGACGGGATAATTCCCGGAATACCTTATGAGGCTTGATTTGTTTTTGTTGGTTGGTTGGGGTTTTAGTCAGCAAATTAGATCATAAGTTGTTCGAAAGGAGCGCGGCACCGGCATAGCCTACAAGTGAAGAGGATGGTGGGTGCTGATAGTTGGATAACTGTATAAGTTCGTTGTTATTTTACCTGAGAGCCCAATCGATAAAGGTAATCTTATCATTGGGTTAGGTTGTCTTAGCAATACGGGTAGCTGAGGTAGTGGTACCACGTCCTTGTGGCGAGTGGCCATCCGTGAATTTCAATTTAGACTGCGAGCCAGGGTTTGAATGTAAGAGTCACTCTCATATCTATGTAGGATATTGACCATTAGTTTAAGTTTGCTGGATGAATTATTTCTACTTTTGTCTTGAAATATAAATGAGTACCCCCATCTAATAACCATAGAACACTGACAATAAATACAATTTTTATATTTTTTTCATTATTAACAACAAGTTACAATCTGGAGAACGTTATGGGTAAAGTTATCGGTATCGATTTAGGAACAACAAATTCATGTGTTGCCATCATGGAAGGTGGTGAACGGCGCGTCATTGAAAATGCCGAGGGTGCAAGAACCACACCATCGATCATTGCTTACACAAAAGACGGTGAAATTTTAGTAGGCGCACCGGCAAAGCGCCAAGCAGTGACCAACCCTGACAACACGCTATATGCTATTAAGCGTCTAATTGGCCGTCGCTTCGATGATCAAGTCGTACAAAAAGACGTCAAGATGGTTCCCTACAAGATCGTTAAAGCAGATAACGGCGATGCTTGGGTCGAGGCAAATAATGATCGCATGGCACCACCGCAAGTATCGGCTGAGATTCTTCGTAAAATGAAGGACACGGCAGAAAACTACTTGGGTCAAGAAGTAACCGAGGCTGTCATTACTGTTCCTGCCTATTTTAACGACTCGCAACGTCAAGCAACCAAAGACGCCGGTAAAATTGCCGGGTTGGAAGTAAAGCGTATTATCAACGAACCAACAGCGGCCGCATTGGCCTATGGCTTGGATCAGAAAAAAGGTGATCGTAAGATCGCGGTTTACGACTTAGGTGGTGGTACGTTTGATATTTCAATTATCGAAATTGCTGATGTCGATGGTGAACATCAGTTTGAAGTACTTGCAACCAACGGTAATACATTCCTTGGTGGTGAAGATTTTGATCTTCGTCTGATTGAGTACTTAGCCGACGAATTTAAGAAAGATTCTGGAGTTGATCTTCACAATGACCCCCTAGCGCTTCAACGTTTAAAAGAGGCCGCTGAAAAAGCTAAAATTGAGTTGTCATCATCACAGCAAACCGATGTTAATCTCCCTTACATTACTGCTGATGCCAGTGGCCCTAAGCATCTTAATATTAAAGTGACGCGTGCCAAGCTCGAATCTTTGGTTGAAGATCTAGTAACAGGAACTATTGAGCCTTGTAAAACAGCGATCCAAGATGCTGGATTAAAGGTTTCAGATATTGATGACGTTATCTTAGTGGGTGGTCAAACTCGTATGCCTAAAGTACAAGATGCGGTGAAGGACTATTTTGGCAGTGAGCCTCGTTTTGATGTGAACCCTGATGAAGCGGTTGCGATGGGCGCAGCGATTCAAGGTGCAGTACTCTCCGGCGATGTTAAAGACGTTTTACTATTAGATGTAACACCGCTGTCTCTGGGAATTGAGACAATGGGTGGTGTGATGACAAAGTTAATCGAGAAAAACACGACGATTCCAACCAAAACATCACAAGTCTTCTCTACCGCAGATGATAATCAAACGGCGGTTACGGTTCATGTGTTACAAGGTGAGCGCGATATGGCATCAGCGAATAAGTCATTAGGTCGCTTTGATCTATCAGATATTCCACCGGCTGCTCGTGGTGTGCCGCAGATTGAAGTCACATTCGATATTGATGCCAACGGTATCTTGCATGTTTCTGCCAAAGACAAAGCAACTGGTAAGGAACAGTCGATTGTGATTAAAGCGTCCAGTGGTCTTTCTGATGAAGAAATCGAAGCCATGGTACGTGATGCTGAAAGCAACAAAGACGCGGATAAGAAATTCCAAGAATTAGTTGCAGTGCGTAACCAAGCCGATAGTCTTATCCACTCAACCACTAAATCAATGCAAGAATTGGGCGATGACATTGACGCTCAGGAAAAAGAATCTATCGAAAAAGCCATTGAAGATCTTAAATCAGCACTTACTGGTGATGATAAAGACGATATCGAAGCGAAAACTAAGGTATTGACTGATGCATCTTCAAAAATGGCGGAGCGTGTTTATGCGAAGAGCGGTGCGTCTGCAGACGGGCAACAGGCAGAAGGCGCTGATACTGCTCAAGCAGAAACAAATCAGTCCAGCGATGATGTTGTCGATGCTGAATTTGAAGAAGTTAAAGACGAAAAACAGAAAGATTAGTCGTCTAAAGATGACATGACATTTTGAAAATCGTGTCGTGTGCACTAAGAGTGATCAAGCAATGCCTACATCTTTATGTGGGCATTGTTGTTATGGAATATTTATTGAATCAATTAAGGTTAGTCCATGTCTAAGCGTGATTATTACGATGTGCTCGGTATTGCCCGTGGTGCAGATGCTGCTGAAATCAAAAAAGCTTATCGCCGTGCTGCAATGAAGTATCACCCTGATCGTAATCAAGGGGATGATTCTGCCAGTGCTAAATTTAAAGAAGTGCAAGAAGCCTATGCTATCTTGTCGGATGACAGTAAGCGCCAAGCCTATGATCAATTTGGCCATGCTGGTGTTGATCCTTCCCGTGGTGGAGGTGCAGGTGCTGGAGGATTCGGTGGCTTTGGTGATATGGGTGACATCTTCGGTGATATTTTCGGTGACATTTTTGGTGGTGGCCGCTCATCAGGCGGCGGGCGTAGTCAACAAGCTCAACAAGGTGCTGATCTCGCTTATGAACTTGAGTTGACGTTGGAAGAGGCTGTTAACGGTGTTGTGCGTGAAATTATCGTTCCAACCTGGGTAGGTTGTGATACGTGTGGCGGTAGCGGCGCTAAAAAAGGAAGCAAGCCTGTCACTTGTTCAGTTTGTCATGGTTCTGGTCAAGTGCAAATGCAACATGGTTTTATCGCAGTGCAACAGCCATGTCGTAACTGTGGCGGTACAGGCCAGGTGATTAAAGATCCTTGTGGGGACTGCGGAGGCAAAGGTCGGGTTCATAAACGTAAAACGTTATCTGTTAAGGTGCCTGCCGGTGTTGATAACGGTGATCGTATCAGGTTATCTGGTGAAGGTGAGGCAGGATTAAATGGTGCGCCAGCGGGTGATCTCTTCGTTCAAGTATCGGTTAAGCAACACAGTGTATTCAAGCGTCAAGGTAACGATTTATATTGTGAAATTCCGATGAGCTTTGTAACCGCGGCAACTGGTGGTGAGGTTAATGTTCCGACGCTGAAAGGAGCTGTTAAGTTAACTGTACCTGCTGAGACGCAGTCAGGAAAAATATTTCGTATGCGTGGCAAGGGTATAAAAGGCCTACGTGGAAGTGGTATTGGTGATATGTTATGCCGAGTTGTCTTAGAGACTCCGGTTAATTTAACTAGCGAGCAGATCGATCTGCTAAAGCAATTTGATAGCATGTTATCCTCAGATGCTAAGCGACATAATCCAAAAACTAAGAACTGGTTTGACAGCGTTAAAAGTTTTTTTTCTGATTAAGGTTGTCTTGTCTAAGAGACGCCGAGCATTTAACGGCATAAGGCTAGTTTCATCATTAATCATCGGTTATTCTGTAACACAGATTTAAGCTTTGGTTTTTGTTGGAGTGAACTTGTGTCGTTTATGCAAAAAAATCGTGTTTGTCATTCATATCACTGCTTGCTATCAGGTTTGCTATTACCTGTCTTAATGGTAATGCTGGTTGCTTTTTCATTATGTCCGCCATCAGTTTTTGCTAGCCAGCGGTATTTGCCCATAGAGGCAGACATGATTGCTGTTTTTAAAAATATCTCACCGTTCGTCGTTAATATTAACGCGAATCCTTCTTCATCGTTGATTCGAACTGGTCGTAGTGCATCGCGTTATCGAGGCTCAGGTTTTTTATGGAATAATAAGGGTTACATTGTTACTAACTATCATGTCATTGAAAAAGGTAAAAATTTTAACGTTAAATTTTCCAAAAAAATTGTTATCAATGCTAAATTAATCGGCTTTGATAAGCGAAACGATATCGCTGTCTTAAGACTGGTGTCGACAAAGCAATTACCTTCGAAGTTACAACACGATTCTATCAAGCTAGCGCGATCGTCAGCATTACAAGTGGGTCAGTTAGCGATAGCGATTGGTAACCCCTATGGCTTAGATAAAAGTATGACAACCGGGATTATCTCTGCAACTAATCGTTATATTAGTCAGTCTGGTCGCTGGTCTGATCAGGGCTTGATTCAAACTGACGCTTCTGTGAATCCTGGGAACTCTGGCGGACCATTGTTGGATAGTCAGGGTCACTTGATTGGAATGAATACCATGATTGTGTCCAGCACAAAAAGCTCTTCAGGCATTGCTTTTGCTATTCCTGTCGATACGGTAAGCAGGACGGTTAAACAGATCATTCGATATGGAAAAGTCGTTCGACCAACGATGGGCGTTATACCTTTGAGTGATGAATATTCAGCATCTGTCACTATTCCGGGTGTTGTCATTCAATCAGTACAAAAAGGCTCTGCAGCACAGAAAGCTGGTTTACAAGGCTTGACGCGAAATCGAAATGGTTCTCTAAAGTTAGGTGATGTCATTGTTGGGTTGGATGGGTATCGCATTAACAATGCACTGGAGTATCACCATATCTTAGAGAAAAAGACGGTCGGATCTAAAATTAAAGTGACCTATTATCGCAAAGGCAAGGTGTATCAAGTCACTCTGACATTAAATGGCGATCAATAAAGCACCTTCATTTGTCTAATAGTGAAAATGCTTAATCTTCTCTGCTTTGTGATTAATATCAATCATGGTATTAATGCCAATCTCTAAGTGGTCTTCGCAAAATTTTTGTGTAACTTGCTTGTCAGATTGGCTGGTTTTTATGCCTTTAATGCCGATAAAAGGGAGATCAGACACTAGCAGCAAGGCACCTCGAGCAATCTCATTGTGATGTCCAACGATAAAGATAGTAGCTGTTTCCATATCTACGGCTAAGGATGTTGTGCTTTTGAGTTTGCTGTGGAACTCAGAATCATGCTCCCAAACACGTCGATTGGTTGTATAGACCACGCCGGTACGGTACTCATAATTTTTTTCAATAATCTTTTCAGAGACCAGTTTATGTAGTTTGAAGGAGGGTAATGCTGGTACCTCAGGTGGTAAATAATCTTGGCTAGTGCCTTCTCCTCTAATCGCCGCGATTGGTAGGATAAAGTTACCAATCTCAGTGGATTTTTTCATTCCGCCACACTTACCTAATAGCAAAGCACCCTTTGGCTTGATCGCAGACAGCAAATCCATAATTGTTGCAGCATTTGGGCTACCAATACCAAAGTTAATTAGGGTAATGCCATCGTCATTGGTGCATGCTTGCATAGGTTTATCTTGACCGTATATTGGTACATCGAAGCGATCTGAAAATAAATTGACGTAATGACTGAAATTCGTGAGAAGAATCTGATGGCCGAATTTTTCTAACGGCATACCTGTGTATCGTGGTAACCAGTCTTTAGCAATTTCGTATTTTGTTTCCATGCCTTGTCTCCCATTGTGGCGGTGCTTGGTAGTAAGCAGTCACCGTTTTTTGCCTATCTCAAGTCTTGCAGTATAAAAAACTCGGGATTGATGTTTGATATCGGGCCAGTCTGCAGAGACTAGCGTGAAATCTTGTCGCATACAGTTAAACTGTCGACGATACTAAGCTTGTTTGCGCAAGATGTCTAATCGTTAGCTGGAAAAATACAGTAATGATCTGTAAATGGTAAGCATAAAGCAGTAATAGAATTTCAGTACTGTCGAAAGCATTATCGATCAATAGACAATTAATTGTTTAAGGTATTGAATGTTAATAAAATAATTGATATGGCCTATCAGGGTCGAGAATGCAGCCATGTTAGTTATTATTAGGGAATTGTTAGCGTCATTGCGTAATGGTTAATTCTGATTGGCTGTTAATAGCACTCTGAAGATTTAACATGGATTTTGATTAGGGTAGGTATTATCGTAGTTGCCATTATGATTTGCAGTTGATGTTTCAGTAGAAAACAAGAGCTGTCTGAGATGACTACAGTCAATATTATGTCCTTGTATATCGTTTAATGGTCCCTGGTTTGCTGGATCAAATTTCGCATGTTGATCTGCAAGCAGTTTCAATAAGGCTTGGCTAAACTCGATAGTTTTTTTGTCTTTTCTCCCATCACAATCAATTAGCTTGGCGCTTAGAGCGCTCTCTTCAACTCGGTTCGAGCAACATCTTGCTTTTTCAATCCAGACGTGAAATTTGCTGATGGCACTATCAATTTTTGTAACGAGCATATAAAACGCGCCACTGAACGCAATGACAGGAATAATGGCTTGATTGCTATTCGCCCAGGATTGTTTTTGAAGACTTTCGTTAGAGTAGTAATAACCTTGGCATGATTGTAATAAGGTTAAAACCCAAGCAAGGGACTTGATTAGCTGATTTTGATGAGTAGGTTTTGTTGATGAGTAGATAGGTTGAATGCCCAGACAGCCAGCGAAACTGGGTTCTAGCTTACTGCCTGCATCCCAGGTTAGGTTCAAGCACAATGGCCCAACACTGCAAAGCAGGGAAATAACAACGTTAACAGCTTGCCAATCATCATTCTCATTAAGAAAATCTAAGACAGAGAAGAAGTTTTGCATCACTGCTAAGACTGAGAGAATACCAGCAAAAAAGTTGATCGTGTTTTTGAAGGAGTTAAGTGTGATACCAAGGTGATCGTTGATTTGGAAGCAAAGGGGTATTCGTTGATTTGGAAACACCTGCATGACAGGTGGGTTAACGACCGTGCTCATTTTTTCCTCGATCGCACTGAGAATAGTCTCTATCTCGACAGGTTGCTTGCTCCCACTCAACAAGATCTCATAGACGCTGTTAGTTTGAAAATCATTTGATGTGCTTAGACTGATCTTGCCAAATTTTCTAGACAGTAACTCCAAAGCATTGAGTATTCGAACTTGATCAGTCAGACCTTTGTATTCATCAATCGGTTTAAACCAATATGCTATATTGAGTTTGAAGAAATCGGAGTACACACTACGCAGCCTACTGACAGCAGCTGTTTTTTCGTAGCCAATTGCAAAATTGACAATTGCTGTAGCAACAGCAAGTGCCCCTGTAATGAGTTGGATCGTTGTTTGATTGTATGGACTTGAAAAATCATCAGCAATCTCATCGAGTTTTGAATAATTCCAGACCATGGCAGCTGAGGCGCAGCAATAAAACATTCCAAAAAGAAAACAATAAATTTTAGCGGGTGATGGTCTTTGATAGTGCGGGTTTGTCTCGAATGAGCCTGAGCTGCTATGTGAGCTTACCGGACTGCTGCGCTCTGAGATTTCATCAGGAGCAGACGAAGTGAAATTCAGTGATTGTGAGGACAGTGACGACATGCGTGATAATCTATCCGATGCATTTTTACAAAAAACTTCAAATTGCTCCATATAGAAGGCTGAGGTTGTTGTTGAGCCTAGTAGAGCAACAAATCCTGCGAAGTAGGGCGAGCTGATCGAGCTCAGTGCCGAGTATTTTTGGGTTATATCTCTTGTCAGGTGATAAAGCGGTAAGCCTGATTTGGCAGATGCTAAAACAGGCGGTAAGAACTTTAAAGCGCTCATCAGAAGCTGGTAGTTACTAGTGAATTGAGGCAACGAGTTGGTCGGTGACGTGTTGATTCCTGCACTCTTGCTGTCAGAGTGGAGGTTGTCAGTTTCATCTTCGTTTATGAAATCGTAGAGCCTAGAACTTGCAGAATCACTGCTTATGGATTCTCGTTGCTTGTCTTGTACTTCTTGGCGGTTTTCATTTTGATTGACTTCTTCGTAAGAAATACCGCTATTGCCTTTTGTCATGGTGAATGAAACCCTCAAGGTTTTGAGCCTTAAATCAAACAATGGATAGAATGAAAAGGAGAACTTATGATAGGTGTATTTATATGATTTACAACAATTTTATGGCAGTTGGCATGCCAATTAATGGTCTCTTAATGTCTACTTTTTTATCTCAAATTGAATATAATGATTTTGATAAAAAAAGCAATTATTATTGGCTATTTTTTGTCACCGTAGGAGTATGCGTAGTAGCTGTATTTAGAATAAGCATGTGTTTGTGCTCGTTGAGAAAAATAATTGCAAATAAGTGCATTAACAGCAATTTGGTTTTGTTGGCAGCGCTTGATGGTTGCAACAATTTCTTTAGCGTTATTTTTACCAAGGCCTACCATCAAATAATTGGTACCTGACTGTTTGGCTACGATCAAACCGTCCGTTACGGCCATGATAGGTGCGGTATCCAATACGACAAGATTATATTGTGATTTGACGGCATTGATAAGCTGACTAAATTTTTGGCTAGATAGTAGCTCGGTAGGGTTATCTGGATACTCGCCGCATGTGATGATGTCGCAGTTTTTATAAAATGGACGAATTATCTTATCAACTGGTGCATCGCCTTTGAGGAATTCCGCTAAACCAATACCACGCCCACCTTCGGTAAAATTATGGCTGCGACCTTTGCGTATATCAGTATCAACAACCAATATTCTTTGTCCAGCTTCAGCGAGTACAGTGGCAAAGTTAAGGCTGACAAAGGACTTTCCGATCGAGGGGCTTGGACCGAGGATCGTGATGACGTTGTTACGAGCTTGTGCTAGGTGTAGTTGTAGTGAAGTTTTAAGACTACGCAGGCTCTCAATAGAGGGGTCAGACGAATGAATTTGTGAAAGTAATGGGTATTTTCTGTTGAGTTTTTTTGCCTCTTTTATCGAGAGCATTTGCTCTCGACTGTGAGGGACAACTGCCGCAACTGATATGTTTGTTAATTCCTCTACACTTTCAGGATCTAATTCATTATTGAATAGTAGATGGTTTCCAATTAGAAAAATACCCACGAGCATACCGCCGGCAAAGATTGACGATAAAAGGATGAAAGAACGATGAGACGGAAGAGCTTTCAGGGGTAAAGTGGCGTGATTTAAGATCCTAACATCACCTGTCGTACCCGCTTGCATAACATTAAGCTCCTGAATCTTAGAAAGTAGACTCGAGTAAAGCTCTTCTTTCACCTTCACTTCTCGCATTAATGACAGTGCTTTTTGGTCTGAGTGTGGCAGTTGCTTGGCTTCCCCCTCTAGTGTGCTTAACGTTTGTTGTTGTTTTATGATTTTATCATTGATTGCTTTGATGATAGGGTGTTTGTTAGTGAAGCTTTGTTGCAGTTGGGTTTTTTCTAATTTAAGTGCTTCAAGAGCATTTTGACTTTCGACTAGCTGGGTTAGCATAATTTTTGATTCGGCACTAATATCAAGAATATTGCTTTGTGAACGATAATCATTCAGCTGTTTTTCTGACTGGTTAAGGTCAAATCTGATTTTAGGAAGTTGTGAGCTGATAAATTTTAAGGATTGTTCGGCTTGTTGAGATTTTTTTTCTATGTCTTTATTTTTGGTGGTCTCGATAATCTGGTTGAGAATAAGCTGAGCTTTTTCGCTGTTACCCCAAGTCAGGTCGGTCTGAATAACGCCTGTTTCCGCGGATGAAGAGTTAGCATATTTGCTACCTTGGTCCACTACACTAAGCTTTTCTGATAATTTATCGGAGTATACTGATGTTGGTGTTTTAGTGATGAAAAACTCAGTTCCTTTGTTTGCTCTCAAAGCGTCAATCTGGATACTCAAACCCTGATACTCCGGATCATGGATAACAACTTTTTCACCAGGTTTAGCCGATAGGATTAAATGCTGATTGGCTTTGTCGAATAGATCATAACTTTCATCAGAGTTTGCCTTCAGCGAAAGCTCTAATAGTGGATTAGCTATTGGCATGGATAACTGGCTTATCGTTAACTTTTCGCCACCCCAGGCAAATTGTGAGAGGCCTAGAAATGGTTTATTGAGTTTTTCGCTGCCATGACTGTGTGCGATTGCTTTACCCAGGATCGGGAAGTAGTGTGGGGTGATATCGATATTGAGCTGCAGTTTTTCAGTCACAGGACCAAGCACGTAGCGAGAGTGCATCAGTGCATTTTGTACCTGAGTGGCTGATGCCTTATGCATCATAGAGCCACCAGCTAGAGAGCTTAAAACACTTTGACTGGATTCTTGGTCGTTGACTTGGAGTAGAGCAGTAGACTGATAGCTCGGCGTAATTCTGAGACAGATCAGTATACCGAACAAAAGACCAGCTAACGTTCCGGCGATAAGGAGCTTCCAGTGACTCAAAAGAATCATAGCAAGTTCTTTAAGATCGATTTCATCAGGTGTGATGTTCGATAGACTGAATTGTTGAGGTTGTTTTTGTTCCATAATACTGACCCTAGTCACTTAATGCTTTTGAATACGCTGCCAGAGAAATACTCGGCAATAGCTGGTTGATGGTTTGATTCCAGTTTGAGATATGTGCAGTCGGCACGTAAATGATGTCGCCTGGGTATAATCGAAATTTTTCTGCGAGCAAGAGTTGGTTTGGCCTTTGAGCGTTGAGCACAAAGATAGTGGGCTGATATTGCGAGCCACGAACAACAAATATCTGACCAACGTTGGCAGTAATTGGGTTAATGCCACCACTGGCTGCAATGGTGTCTAGAATTCCAACTGATTTGTCAGTCAAAGGTACAATGCCGGGATTATTGACTGCACCAATGACATGGACAGTCTTACTCCTAAAGCCCACCACTCGTACACTGACCTGTGGTGACTTGATATACTGACTGAGTTTTTTTGATAGGACTTTTCGGATTTGATCAACAGTCATCCCGGTGACTTTGATATTGCCGGCGTAAGGGAAAAATATTATTCCCTGGCTGTTAACCAGTGTGCCTGAGAGTGTGTCTGTGGACTGGGTTGCGCCAATTTGGGTGAGCCCTGCAACATGAGTGGCGGTTTGTGCAACTAGAGTTGGCGTTGATAATTCAGGATGATCCCAAACTATAACATTAAGGATGTCCGAAGGGCCTACAGTGTAGTCATATGTATCCTGGTACCACCAGTCTTGTTGTACGCTATCTGGTGAGTGAATACTCTGAGCATAGAGTTTTGCATCGATGTGATAAACAACCGGCTCGTAGGTTTGTGTTTGTGTGGAAACAGGCGCAGTGGCAGAGGTCATGGAAAAGTAGGTTCCTGGGGTGCTGCATGCAGATAAGGTTAAGGCGATTATAGAGAAGACAGTACTTTTTAGTACCAATTGAATTTTTGATTCCACGAGTTCAATCCTTGTATTATCATTTCCAGAGCATTCTCAAACGACCTCATCGGGCGTCTAAATGGATCTGGTATGTCCGTGTTTTCACAAATGCGATGAATCTTTCCGCATGCGGTAGGAAAACTTTGTAACACATTGTATTTGTGTCCTTTCTCAGCTGCAAGAATTAAATCGCTCTCTTCAATAATCTGTTTATTTATTTGTCGACCACGATGCTCTAAACATTCGATGTTGTATTTTTTCAAAACAGTTTGTGCTTCGTCTGTTGCCGGGTGATCAATCACTGCACCAACACCTGCGGAATGAACTTTAATATCCAACGATTGAGAGGACATTGCAAGTTGCTGTTTCAAGTAATACTCGGCCATTGGACTGCGACAAATATTCCCAGTACAAATCATCAAAATATTTTTTATCATGAATGCTCTCTCGGTTTTTGAATTAGTAATATTCATGCTAACCTACCGAGCTTTGAATAGATGTTCAATGTCTACAATAAAAAAACACGTCAACTAGAAATCAAGAGTTCCAAATAATCATGACTATCGTTAGCAACAAACCGATTTGGCATTCGCTACAAGAGCTATCTGCTGAGATGCAAGCAATAACCATGCAGGCCTTATTTTTGGTCGATCCATTGCGCGCTTCTAAGCTTAATGTAGAGGCTGCCGGTCTTCACTTGGATTATTCTAAAAATCGTATCGACTCCAATGTTATGGATCAGTTATTGGAGTTAGCAAAAATCCAACAGGTACCTGAGGCACTGAGTCAGCTTAGCACTGGCGAAATGGTGAATGTGTCTGAAAAGCGTCCGGCATTACATACCTTGTTGAGGGCCGATGAAAAGAATGTAGCACCTCAACTGCAGCCTGAGTTCGAGGCGGTTTCTGCCGCACTCGATCAGATGGAGGCTGTGGTTTCAGCAGTCAATTCAGGTGAGTTGTGTGGCTTTAATGGCGATAAAATTACTGATGTGATTAACATCGGTATCGGGGGCTCTGACTTAGGACCGATGATGCTGCACCAAGCATTGGCTCCACAGGCAAGTAGTCAATTAAATCTGCACTTTTTATCGACTTGTGACAGGTCTTACGTCAATTACAAACTCAAACAACTTGACCCGAGCACGACACTCGTCGTTGTGGTATCTAAGTCTTTCACCACACAAGAAACGTTAATTAATGCTGAGATCGTCAAAGCCTGGATGATGCAAGGGTTTGATAATTTCGATGCTATTCGTCGACAATGGTTTGCTGTTACTGCCTCGCCGAACAAAGCGATGGATCATGGTTTTGTTGCAGAGCATGTCTTACCGATTTGGGATTGGGTTGGCGGTCGCTTTTCAGTGTGGTCATGTGTGAGTTTGTCGGTCGCTATTGTTCTAGGTATGGAGGTATTTAAACAGTTTCTTGCTGGTGGTCGTGCGATGGATCATCATGCTTTCACAGCTCCGATGTCCTCGAATATGCCGGTCATTATGGCACTGCTTGGTGTTTGGTATCAGAACTTTTTGGATGCAAGCAGTCGATTGGTAGTACCTTACTCGAATTTTCTCGATGCTTTTCCTAGCTATCTACAGCAACTGTTCATGGAAAGTCAGGGTAAGTCCGTGACGCAATTTGGCGAGCACATTGACTTCGCTACTGGTGCTGTGATTTGGGGGCAGTGTGGTACTAACAGTCAACATAGTTTCCATCAGCTGCTTATGCAAGGTACGCACCTGATACCGGTTGATTTTATTTTGCCCAAAAAGAGTGTCGATGGCACCATCAATCAGGAGCTTATGGCGCATGCTTTGGCACAGAGTCAGGTGCTAATGGAAGGGCTGCACGATGTCGACAGTCACCATACCATAGCTGGCAATGTTCCTAGCAATATGTTGCTCATGGAGTGTCTAGATGCCTATAATTTAGGGGCATTGGTGGCGCTTTATGAGCATGTTGTGTATATTCAGAGCGTTATTTGGGGAATCAACGCCTTTGATCAATGGGGTGTGCAAAGGGGTAAGGTGATTGCAAATACGCTCTTGCGAGATTTGTCACAGCAGTCAGTTACGCAGGATTATGACAGTTCGACACAAGCACTGCTCAAACAATTAGCACCAAATTAGCAGGAAGTATTATGACTAAGAAAATTAAAACTGCGGTCTTTCCAGTGGGTGGCCTTGGAACGCGTTTTTTACCCGCGACTAAAGCCTCACCAAAGGAAATGTTACCGATCGTTGATAAGCCAATTATTCAGTACGTCGTTGAAGAAGCGGTGGAGGCCGGAATTGAGCAGCTTGTATTTGTTACCAGCCAAACTAAACGTGCTATTGAAGATTATTTCGATAGTAATTACGAGTTAGAAAGTCGATTAGAGGCTGCAGGAAAGTTAGAAGTACTTTCGCGCGTTCGTCGCATTGTGCCTGACGGAATTAATTTTGTTTACGTCAGGCAGCCAGCTCCATTAGGCTTGGGTGATGCCGTACTGCGTGCTAAATCAGTTGTTGGCGATCAACCTTTTGCAGTGTTATTAGCAGACGATATCATCGATAACCCAGTGCGTTCCTGTTTGACGGAGATGGTTGAGGTCTATGAGCAACATCAAGCGAGCGTTCTGGCAGTTGAGCAAGTGGCTCAGCAAGATACGGATAAGTACGGAATTGTCTCATTACTCAATAATGCTCAAGTTCAAGCCATTGTGGAAAAACCAAAACCTGAGCATGCACCATCTAATTTAGCGGTTGTGGGTCGTTATATTTTTACACCAGAAATTTTCTCATTTTTAGAAAAAACCAATGTTGGTGTTGCTGGTGAGTTACAGTTGACCGATGCCATTGCAGCTATGCTTGCTTCGAAAAAAGTGTATGTGCATCCTTTTTCAGGTGTGCGTTACGACTGTGGTAGTCGGTTAGGAATGATGAAGGCAACGGTTAACTACGCACTAAAAGATCCTGAGTTGCGCCCAGCATTGGCGTCGTTTATCGCAGATGTTATCCATCAATAGTGTTTCAGTTGTATCTTAAAATCAGCACGATGCTGATTTCCATTATGACTCTTCAAAGGAATTGCCATGAATACAAGCCCGATCTCCAGTGAGTACAGTTGGTTCAACATGCCTCGCGGCATTCCTTGTATTTTTCTGATTCAGATATTTTCAACCATGAGTTTTGCCGTTATGTATGCCACGCTGGTGCTGTACATGAGGCACAAGATTGGTCTGTCAGGTAAGCAGGCCGATAGTATTACCGGCGTCTATTTTGCCTATAACTTCGCCTTACATCTATTTGCTGGCTTCATTGCTGGACGGTTTTTTAGTTACCGCGCACTGATTGCAATCGGCGTAATATTCCAGTTGATTGCGGCTTTATTTTTGTCCATGCAGTCATTGACCACCCTATACATTGGTATGGCGGCAATGTTGGTTGGTACTGGCACCATGGTGACCTGCATCAACATGCTCGTTTCACAATTATTCAGCCCAACTGACTCGCGACGAGAAACGGCATTTCTGTGGAATTACAGTGGCATGAATGTTGGTTTTTTGTTGGGTAATAGTCTTGCGGGTTTTTTTCAAGTTTCTGGTGATTATCAAACTTTGTATTTAGTTACTGCCGGTTCAAATCTCATTACTTTAGCTATTTTGTTTTGCAATTGGAGGTGTTTGCATGATCGTGATTCCATTATTGCTAAAGTGAGACGCGATGAATTGTATCGTCGTTTCGTCAAGGGCATTGGGATTGTGTGTGTCTTATTGCCCGTACTTTTTTTGTTATTGCAGTTTCCTAGAGTTAGTGGAGCGTTAATTTTGATTGGTGCCTGTGCCATGGTGATCTATACCATTCATCGAGCATTTACTTTTGAGGCAGCCAGTCGCAACAAAATCCTGGTTTTTCTCTTGCTACTGGTAGCCGCGCAAATTTTTTGGATTATTTTTCAACTTACACCGATGGGTTTAACATTATTTGCTGAGGATAATGTTGATCGTCATGTCATGGGCCATGTGATCACTCAAGGTTGGATTTCGGATATCAACAACGTCACGATCATTCTATTTGGTCCGGTGTTGGCTGCTTTTTTTAAGTGGTATCGTAAGCGTTCTCGCTCGAATATCCTGCCCTTGCAGTATGGTTTTGGATTGTTAATTTCATCGATTGGTCTACTGCTGTTGCCATTAGGGATTGCTTGGGCCAGTGAAACCGGTCTTGTGGATTTTTCATGGTTATTCTCAACCTATGTCTTATTGGCTCTAGCTGAGTTACTGATAAGCCCGATTGGCTACTCCATGGTGGGTCGCTTGATTCCTGTCGCTTTGCAGAGTGTTATGATGGGCTTAGTTTTGTTTAACTCAGGAGTTGCAGCCGTACTGGCCAGCTTCTTCTCCAACTTGGCAATCGGTGAAACAGAAACCACCAACCCACTGATTAGCAATCCTCGATTTGCCGATGTCTTTCATGGCTTGGGATGGGCTGCGTTGGTTTGCGCGCTCGTGGTATTTGTTTTGACGCCACTGCTCCGACGCATGATGGCAACTGAGCAAAAAGCCTAGTGACTGTCATCCTTGTCTCAATGAGCGGTGCCAGATGATAATTGGCTGCAGTGGTTTGTGATAAGAACAGGTACTGATTTCAGCGAGAGATCAAACTGTTAGTGATTTTTTTAAAAGTAGAAAAGAAAAGCTACTGTGGATCGATGGTTGTTTAAGGCACTTGAGGCCCAGTAGACTCATTTATTGTTGGGTTTTGAATTGGATCTATGCGAAGTCGGTTGGTAAAAAGTTGACATGATTTCAGTCGCTTGACAACAACGTCGGTCAACGTAATAACAGTTGAGGCAGACAGCGTTTTTACTGCACAGCTCAGTGTTAGGCCCATCTCTGGGTATTGACTGACGCCATAGAGACTGCACATCACTAAAAAAATACTGGCAAACTGCTGCAATCCAATACTCAGCCACCATTGAGCTGCGGGCTTCATTAGGGGAGTCGTGCGATTTTCCATCCAATTTATCAGGGGGGCTAGCTGGGAGCTGAGCCAGCACCAACCCGTTACCATTGTGGCAACCGCCAATGAGCGCCAATAAAACGGGGCATCTAATAAGGATCCGAAGGTAACAATCCCTAAAAACAGTCCGATCATCGTATTTTTCGCATGATCAATGTGCAGGCTATTTGGGTAGATGTGGCGTGAATACCGTGAAGATATCGCGCAATTTGCGATTAAGCAGAGTGCTGTTATCAGAATAAATGCAATCGCTTTGTTTGATATGAGTGGCATGATGATACCAAAGGTGGGGGCAACTTGAAGGGCAATAACGTGGCTTGGGTTTGCTGTTCGTAAAGGAATTCCTTGCTTGATCAGTTTTTCTTTAAAGTCTTTATTAATTGCTAGGCAATCGTTATTTTCTGTATGTGTGGGTTTGGCTGCAGTAGTGATAAAAAGTTCGCCGTGAATAAGGTTTAGATAAAACTGTTGCTGGCCCAAGTCCCTAAAATAATCATTGTTCTCTTCAAACTCTGATTTATATTGATCAAACAATAATCTGTTTTCGGTCATAGAGCTCTCGTTTAAGGTTGTTTGGGTTTGCATGGTGATGCCTCTCCTTAAGGGTGGTTTAAAAAAAAACAGTATAATTGTTGTTTTTTATATAACAATATCTATTATATGTAAGAGTCTATTCTCAAATATCGAATAATATGCATGCTTTTGATTTAACTGAAACCTTCATTGCCGTGGTTGATTGTGGCTCATTTGTACAGGCGGCTAAGCAGTTGGATGTTGCGCCATCGGTTGTTACTCGTCGAATTAACTTACTTGAGCAAGAACTCAAAACTCAGCTTCTGATACGTACCACGCGCCGACTGTCATTGACACGTGCTGGCGAGTCGTATTATCGAGAGATGCAGCCTCTGGTTGAACATTGGTACTCGGTTTGTGAGTTAGTGCAGGCTGATCAGCAGTCATTATCGGGAAAGTTATCAGTCGCCGTCAGTGTCTATTTATCGCGACTGTTACAGCCAACAATCCTGACATTTATCAAGCAAAATCCCGCAGTGGATTTGCATTATTTTCAGGTGCAATCACAAGTCGATTGTTTACGAGACCAGATTGATGTAGTGATCGGACCCAATCACCTGATTGCTGATACCGAGGGATTGATTGCAAGACCGATCGGCACAACGATGTCGCAGCTTTATGCCTCACCCGAGTACATTGAGCGTCATGGTATACCGAGCAGTTTGGTTGCACTCAAGGATCAGCGTGTTATTGCTTGGAAGCGACGAGATCAGTCGAAGCCAGTCTGGCAGATGCATGGATCACGTCTGCATTTAACAGCTCAATTGATTTTTAACGATTGGGAAATGGCGATTGCTGCCGCTTGCGCGGGTGAGGGCGTGCTATTGATTCCATCGCCCATGGTTCACTCACAGGTTGAGTCAGGTACTCTGCTGCCGGTACTAAGAGACTATAAAACTACGCCAACCCAACTCAACCTCTATTATGCTAAGCGCCAATTCACTTCGCGTATTATTCAGACCTTTGTTGAATGCATCTTGCAATCATCTATCAAGAAATATTACCCAGAGTGATGTCTCATCACTCGATCACGTTCTATGCTTCAAGCGCAGTGGATTTAAATCTTTAGGTATGACTTTAGCTAGAATCCATTGACTTGAGTTGATGTTTGGGAGACTAAAAGCTGCTGTTGTAGTTCATGCAGTAGTCTGCATTGTTGACCGTCAAGCGTGCTCTGATCAATAGTCTCGATATCGTCGAGTGCATCTTTTCGCGTGTATTTCTTGGTACTGCGGTAGTCCAGAGTGTGATCGGAAAAAGTTGTATCATTCTCTGTATTCGTGAAAGCTTGATCAAAGTGCCGTTGTAAAATTCGCAAAGCTTGCTGTTGTCTAATAGCATTTGGAAAACGTTGTGCCACTTGCCATTTTTTATCGGCTGGCACTTGATGAAATTGCTGAAATAATTGTTCTTCCTCGCGGCTAGGAAATCCAATTTGATACAAGGCAGCATCGCAGTCGATATGTTGGACTATGGGGTAGGTTTGCTCCAGGTAATAGTCGCATATTGCTTGTAGTAAGTCTGGTTGGCTATCAAGCCATGCAAGATTGGCTTGCATAACTTGCAAGCGATCTGGGTCTAGCCGATCAAGAAAGCGTTGTTTGGTTGGTAGAATGATCGGTGCTTCAGCAATTTTTTTACGCATGACGCGAGTTTTATCAGTAAAGTTATCCAACGTTGCTTGCTGTAATTCAGTCTGATCCAAGGCTAGCCACAGTGTTTGGTTTTTATAATGGCGGTGTTGCCCTAAGCCTAGGACAGGTTGTTGCAATTGCTTGGCATAACCGCAACGTAGGCTGGTGAGTAAGCCTTGCGGGTAGTGGGTATTGTTGTTAGCTATGCCAGTGCTTAATTGATGCAGGCGAGCAGAGTCCGTGGCTTTTTGAAAAAAGCCAACTGCATAATCCCATAGTGCTTTTTCTCGGTAGAGTTCTTTGGCTAATGCAATGGTCACTTCAACATCAACTAGTGCATCGTGACTCACACCATCGACCCAGTGATTGCTGGCATTAAGGCCTTCTAATTTTAAACGTCTCACGCCTTCAATGATGGGCCATTGGATAATGTCGGGTTTGTAGAGATAGAAAAGTGCTGTAATAGGTAGTATGTCCATACGGCCACATTGGTTGGCGTATTGATGCGTGTAGGGTGATAGTAAATTACGGTAGAAGCTAAAGCGTAAAAACTCATCATCAAAGCCTAGCGTATTATAGCCGACACTGATGGTACCTGGTGTGTTCAACAGCTGATGTATCTGTTGCATAGCTTGGTACTCGGAATCGCCAGTTTGCATCGTTTGCCAGTCGATTCGGTGAGTGATCATGGCGTGCGGTGATGGAATAACATCTTCATTGAGTTTTATACGAATTTCATGACGTTCAATCTCATTTAGCGATAGGTCAGTTCGAATCGCAGCAAATTGTAAAACCTGATCGAAGCACGGGTTAATGCCCGTGGTTTCTAAATCATAGAATAAATAAGTGGCTGCTTGCTTTTTCATGCGGATGCCTGGTTGGCTTTGATGTAAATCTGACAGTAATCCAAAGCCGTGTTGGTAATCATGCTTTGCTCTATTTTATCGACTTGGCTATCTTCGACGCTTTGCAATGGTTTTGCTGAGTGCAGCAATAACTCAGCGCTCAATTTTCCTTCCAGATAGTGCAAGGTAATCTGATGGATTGACAGTGATGGGTTAATGTCATGCAGCAGTTGCGGTAAAGCTTCTTCGATTTGTCGGCGATTGGCATGATGCAGGACATTGGGTGCGATGGAATCATCCTCAGGATCGATATGAATTGCTACGTCTTGAATAGCGGGTACTGCTTCCCGTATTCGCTGCTCAGCAGTATCTGCAATGTAGTGACCCTCAGATACGCTGATTAATCCATCAACCTGTACATGGACGTCAACAAAAATACGGTGGCCATGATGGCGTGTTCTCAAATTGTGTACGGCAATAACGCCGGGAGTTTGCTCAATGTTGCGTTGAATGGTTTCTATGGTTTCAGGATCTGTGGCAGCATCTATTAGTTCATTCACGCTCTTCCATAGCATTTTGATTGCGACATAGATAATGATCAGTGAGATGATTGATGCTGCAACGGCATCAAGAAATGGCCACCCAATATAGCCGCCAATCAAGCTGACAATTACGATCAATGAGATCAGTGCATCGCTACGATTGTGCCAAGCATTGGAGATTAAAAGTGATGAGCCAATTTTTTTTCCTTGTCGTAAACAATAGTGGAATAAAACCTCATTAGTCAGTGCGGAGATTGCAGCCATCAGTAAGACAAATTTACTCGGTTGGGTGAAGCTCGATCCGCTGATCAATTGGTTGAGTGCAGGGTAGAGAAACGACAAACCAACCAGTAGAAGAATCAATGCAATCACGATCACGGCAATGGTTTCGATGCGATGGTGACCATAGGGGTGTTCCTCATCGGGCGCTTGAATACTGGCTTTGGCGGCAAACACGACAAGGCCGTCACTGATGACATCGGTTAATGAGTGAATACCGTCGGTGATCAGTGCTTGAGAGTAGCCGATATAACCGATCAATACCTTGCCTAGTGCAAGTAGTAAGTTGACTGACCCGCTGATGATAGAGACGCGGCGAGTGGTGAGGTAAGTCTCTGAATGCATTGGGTGATCTCCAAAAATTATTCATTATGGGGTTGGTCACTCATCCTGTCTAGTTTCACCGCGCATGCCCTTGGGTTAAAAAGTTTTGTTTAAAAAGTGACATTTGCTGTTAAGCGCCGTATACTCCGTCAGCCTAAAGTGACCTGCAGTTTTTTCTTAACATTAAGCGTGCTGTGCCATTTCGGGAAATTCAAGCAAGGAATGCTGACAATCAACAGTGATGGTGGTGGGCTGTGATGGTGTTATGCATCGATGCTCAGTGCTTCGCATAATCCATTGAATAAAGAGAATATATTATGTCAACGATCCCCACATTTGCAGACCTGGGTTTGCCGTCGAGCTTATTATCCGCGCTGTCTTCATTAGGTTACGAAACACCAACGCCGGTTCAATCTAATAGTATTCCCTTGTTGTTGTCAGGTGATGACGTCTTGGCGCAAGCGCAAACTGGAACCGGTAAAACGGCAGCGTTTGCCTTGCCGATCTTAGCAAACATGGACGTTAAGCTTTGTCAGCCGCAAGCGTTGGTGATTGCTCCGACCCGAGAATTAGCAATCCAAGTCGCAGAAGCGTTTAAAAGTTATTCCAAACATTTGTCCAAGTTTTTCGTCACACCCATATACGGGGGGCAAGATTACCAAGTGCAATTAAAAGCACTCAAACGCGGTAGTCATGTAATTGTTGGTACGCCGGGTCGAATTATGGACCATCTGCGTCGCGGCACACTAAAAATGGATGTTTTGAAAACATTGGTCCTGGATGAAGCCGATGAAATGCTGCGTATGGGTTTTAAAGAGGACGTTGAATGGATCCTGGAGCAAGTGCCAGAAGAGCATCAGACGGCATTGTTTTCAGCCACTATGCCCACAGCAATTCAGAATATTGCCAAGCGTTATTTGAATCAGCCTAAAAAAGTTCATATTAAGCCGCAAGAAAGTTCGGTTAGTGCTATTGATCAATATTGTGTAAGAGTTTCCCGTACGCACAAACTTGATGTTTTAACGCGGTTTTTAGAGGTTGAGCCGGTCAATGGCGCGATTATTTTTGCGAGAACTAAAACCTTATCGGCAGAACTCGCCGAGAAGTTACAAGCACGCGGTTATACAGCAGCCGCTTTAAATGGTGATATGAGTCAATCCATGCGTGAAAAAGTACTTGGACGTCTAAAAAAAGGTTCTTTAGATATCATTGTTGCCACTGATGTTGCTGCACGAGGCATTGATGTTGATCGCATTACCCATGTATTTAATTACGATATTCCCTGTGATCCCGAGTCCTATATACACCGTATCGGTAGAACCGGCCGTGCTGGTCGCCAAGGTAAAGCTTTCTTGTTTGTTTCTCCAAGGGAGCATCACTTATTAAAAGCCATTGAGCAAGTGCTCAAGCAACCACTGCCAGTGATTGCAGCACCATCAGTCGAGCAAATGGGAGAGCTACGTCGACAACAATTGTCTGAAAAACTGGTCAATATTATTCATAAGAGTAAAAACTTCATACCCTATCGTGCAACCATCGACGATATCGTTGCGC
>CACNSC010000016.1 GCA_902623005.1 uncultured Coxiella sp. | reverse complement strand
TTGGGTTTTGAAAGTTGGACATCAAATGTATAAATTTAGGCGTTATCTTTTCTTTTTTTAACTTGATAAAGGTATGTTCTAAAGCTTCGGGAGAGAGGCCATCTTGATCGGCCTCTACTTGGATGATATTGGCTTTTCTTTTGCGTAATTCTCTAAGAAACCCTTGGTAGCAATATTGTTCGACCAAGACAGTATCTCCAGGCTTTAGTAGAATATCGCATAGCAAGATAAACGCACCTGCTGCCCCGTTTGTGATCCAAATATTATCAGTCGTTGCTGTATGTTGAAATTTTTTAGATTGGATCAGTTCTCTTAATGGTAAATAGCCTCTTGGATCGGGATATTTTGCAAGATTTTTTGCGTGGTTCTTGATTGATGTCTGCGCATGATCCGCGAGTTCGGGGTAGTCCATGATACTATGTTCCGACTGGACAATGCTGAAGTCATGGGTTAGATCTACAGCCTTTCCCATTTGGTGCTTTTGATATCCCAGGATTTCAATTGAGAATGTCATGTTAATAACCTATGCAAAAAAATATGAGTCAGAGAGATATCAATTGAAATGAGTATAAGGCGTTAAAAAAATTTTTACTATTTAATGGCTAGTATCTCTCTGCAAAAAGCCTGATTTTCGATAATTTAATTTGTTTGACAATGGTCTAGCTGCTGTAAAAGACAATATTCCATCAAGTCCCTTGTCGTTTGTTTTTTTGTAAATTCCTAGTTATTTTATTGAGAGTC
Source organism: uncultured Coxiella sp. (assembly GCA_902623005.1). GTDB lineage: Bacteria > Pseudomonadota > Gammaproteobacteria > Coxiellales > Coxiellaceae > UBA9148. Next base: position 30,836 of record CACNSC010000016.1, on the reverse strand, counting down.
GGTTTCATTTTTTTTGAAGGTATAATTTGATGAATATAATAGTATCTGAGAAAAATCAATTAAGCGAAGACTTCAATCAGAGTTGGGAGATCTATGAGTCGCTTTTTGAGTGTTTGCGTAATGAGTCGGTATTTTATAAAAAGCCACAGCCACTTCGGCATCCTCTCATTTTCTATTATGCGCATACAGCAAGTTTTTACATGAATAAGTTAAATGCTGCAAAGATAATTGATCAAAGGATTAATGCAGAATTTGATAGTCTATTTGCGATTGGTGTTGATGAGATGGAGTGGGATGAAATATACACGGAGGCGCATATCTGGCCATCTTTGAGTCAGGTAAGGGAATATCGTCAGGCCGTTAAGAAGATTGTTAATGAAGTGATTGATTCATTAGATCACCCGGTAGATTATTCATTTGATTCCGATCATTGGGTAATTTTAATGTGTATGCATCATGAAAAGATACATATCGAAACCTCTTCTGTATTAATTAGACAGCTTGATTTAGATGATGTGATTTCGAATTTTTCCTACAGACCGTGTCAATCCAATAATTCAAAACCTATTCAGAACTCGTTAATTTCTGTTCCAGGCGGCGTTATATCGTTAGGTAAGGAAAAAGATAGTTATTACGGGTGGGATAATGAATATGGGTCTAAGCAATATAAAGTAGATGATTTCAAAGCTTCTAAGTACCTCGTTACAAATCAGGAATATCTGCAGTTTTTAGAGCAGGGCGGTTACAATAGCGATGAGTTTTGGTCTGCAGAGGGGAAGCGTTGGAAAGACAAGACACAGGCAAAATTACCAGAGTTTTGGGTTTTTAAACAGGGTCAATATTTTCTTCGGCATTTAACTTCTGAAATCAAGCTGCCATTGAACTATCCAGTTGAAGTTTGCTATCACGAAGCATCTGCGTATTGTAATTGGCTTTCTCAGCAGCAAGGCCGAAACATTCGTTTACCCGATGAATTTGAGTATCGTCGTATGTTGGAAGTTAGTGGACTCGATAGCCAAGAGGCTTTACAGACAGTTAAGGCTAATTGGTCTTTACAACAAGGTGCATCAAGCTGTGCTGTTGATATCAATCAGCACGGTGATTTCTTTGATCTAGTCGGTAATGTCTGGCAATGGAACGAGACTGCCATTTTTCCTTACGATAGTTTTGAGCCACATCCACTTTATGAGGATTTTTCACTGCCTACTTTCGACAATAAACATCAGCTAATTAAGGGTGGATCATGGGTTTCTAGTGGTAATTTAACCTCTCTAACCAGTCGGTATGCATTTCGAAAACATTTTTATCAACACGCGGGCTTTAGGTATATAGTTTCGGATCAGGAGGCGTACAAGACTTCTGACTATTACATGGATGATGAGATACTTGCTCAATATTGTGAATTTCATTATGGCCATCAGTATTTTGAGGTTGATAATTTTCCGCAAAAATTGGTTGATATTTTAGCCAGTTATATCCGTGATGATGCAAGTGGTAAGGCTTTAGATTTAGGCTGTGCAGTTGGGCGTTCTTCGTTTGAGTTACTGCAATATTATGATCAGGTTGACGCATTGGATTTGTCCACACGCTTTCTTAATGTTGGAATTGCATTGCAAGAACAAGGTGAGGTTAGGTATCTTTTAAAGGATGAGGGGGTTTGTTATTCCGAGCAAAAAAGATATTTAACTGACATCGTAACAATTCCTCAAGGTAAAAAAGTAAATTTCCGACAACAAGATGCCTCAAATTTAAAACCTAAGTACACGAACTATGATTTAATATTTGCAGCAAATTTGATTGACCGCCTCGCGGATCCAATCACTTTTCTTCAACAGATACATCAGCGTATTAATCAAGGGGGATTATTGCTTGTAGCATCACCTTTCACGTGGGATGAAAATTTCACACCAAAGCATCGATGGCTATGTGAGGTAGATCATCTCGGTGATAAAAAGTCTTCACTGGAAAGTTTAAAATGTCTTTTGAGCGTAAATTTTGAACAGTTATCGCCAGATTTGAAGGTTCCTTTTGTCATTAGAGAGACTAAAAATAAATTTCAACATTCATTGTCGCAGCTCAGTATCTGGCGTAAAAGATGATATATCTCATGTTACATCGTATTGATTAACTTCGCCTGCTGATGCAAGATTCCTTTGATCGATATTTATCGAATGTAACAACACCTTGTTATAAATCCTATGACAAAAAAGAAACATGATTTAACGCAGATTGAAAGTGACCTATTCCGTCAGTATATGTCGCAGCTTAGGCAAGAGCATGATCAGAATCAGTTAGCTAATCATCTGAAAATACCGGTCTGGCGCGAATTAGCTAATATGCCATTTGTTGAGGCTGAGGCTGTTATGTCACACATCCCTCGTTCCTTATCGGTCAATGATTGTCGCCGGTTAAAACGTAGTCAATTTCAGATTGAGGGGCGAATGGATTTGCATGGTAAAACTCAAGAAGAGGCCCTAGTAATGCTCAGTGAGTTTGTTGCACACCAACAACAGCTTCACCATCGTTGTGTTTTAATTATTCACGGCAAGGGAGGACGAGTAAGGGGCGAAAGTGCAATTTTAAAAAATCTTACAGGTCGCTGGTTATTAGCAAATCCAGCGGTAATTGCATTTCATAGTGCCCAGGCACGACAAGGAGGAGCGGGTGCAACTATGGTGTTATTAAAGTTAAATTCACATCGACGATCTGTTTTTTAATTTTAAAATCGATATTTAAGATTGCTTTAATATCATTGGCGTATAAAGATCCACATCCAACGACGAGCAAGGGAGCCCTGTGGATCGACAAAAATCTGAGCAAGATGGCTTAGGTCAATTTGACGCGGAGAAGGCGGCGTCAGATGCAAGAGTCTTACGTGAGGTTGCAAATGATTTAAGGCAGCTGGTTGATAATTTGCTGGACACCATGGATTCATCTGATATCGATATTCACAAGGGTCAGCGAGTCAAATAAAATTCAAATTTTTAAAAGCTCTACTCTTTTATTAGTGATAGTATAAATAACTTGATGAGGGTAAGAAATTAATGCGAAAAATAGTAGTATTGGGAGCGGCAGGAAAAACAGCGCTAGCATTTTTACAGCGCTTATCCAGTTACCAATCATTTTTTGTTGAGTCAGTCGTTAGAGATCCAGAAAAAATTGATCGTGTCGGGCCTTATTCTGATCGGGTGTCTTGCTTTGAGTATGCTGATCATGAGGCGTTAATCACTTCCATGAAAGAGGCAAGTGTATTGTACCTAGCATTGCCAAGAAATGATGACGAGGTAGATAATGCGAAGAGGATACTTGCTGTAGCAAAAGAATGTAACATTGGCCATATTATCTATATTTCTGCTCTTTATAATGAGAGTCAAGACTCTGCTTTTTCATCATCAAAAAAAATTATTGAATCAATGATAAGGTCGTTGGGTTGTTCGTATACGATTATTAGGCCTAACTTTTTTATGTCACGGTTTACTTATCTTCCGAGGATAATTTCTTCGGATCAATTACAGTTGATTGCAACGGTTTCTCATGATAGTTCGGTAACCTTCATTGATGTTGATAATATTGCTCAGTTTGCGGTGAAGTCAATCAATGATCAAACCATGCATAATATCATCGCTCAACTTACTGGAAGTCGTGCATATTCCATGAATGAATGTGTGAATATTCTCAGTCATCATTTGAATAAGGCGATTGTTTATATTAGAGAAGATCATAGGCGCTATACAAGACGATTGCTAGAGGCTGGTTATACCCCCAAGCGTATTGAGCAACAATTAGAGACCTTTGATTTGTGGTCTCAAGGTGACTGCGAGATTTATGATTCGGATTATTATGATTATATGGGACTTGCAACATCAACTTTTTCATCCTATATCGAAAGAAATAAATCATACTTATCGTCTTGGGCAGAGTTGAATTCGCCATAGGAATAGATAGGTCTATTCCATGTCTGTTGTGTTATATAATTATAAGTTTTTTGAGTGAGGATAAAAATATTGTGAGTTTCACAGGAACTATACCCTTGCCGAATATTTTTAACGTGCCTGCTTTATATTCCGAATTTGTGAAGTGTTCTTAATGTCAAGGTCTCTCTTGAATCATATTGAGATAATGAGCTTGATAAATTATACGGAATGCTTTCAAAACAAGTACTAATGATGATTACAATAATATCTAGAATCTATCATTGTGTTTTGGATAAGTTTAAAGACGATTACTGTTGGATTTTAACTAAAGCGGCTTATTAACATTACTATCAATATATTATTCTTTTACAATTAATCATTGAAATATGATTCCCATATTGCCAGGCTTAAATATATGAGGACTGTATGACAGCCATTTAGCAATTATCAATCTGCAAGCAATACTAGTATTTATTTTTTTATTCAGCTCGGAATTTTGGCAATATATTATATTTTCGAGCAATGATTAAATGATTTTTATCAAGATCACTTTTATAGTTGTCTTGACTTATAGACCATCTGTCAATATTTTTAAATATTGTGAGTACTGTGCCAAATCTTTAGAGTTTCAATTATCTTTTTATAAAAGGATTTTTTTAATGACTTTGAGCAAAAAAATTTATATCTATGTTGCATTGTCTTTTATTGTGATAGCCAACTATTCTTTAGGTACGTTTTTTCTACCTGCCTTACCCGCCATTGGTTCTTACTTCAATGCGCCAAAATATGACTCGCAATTGGCATATCCTTTAATCCTTTTGGGGTCGTCGGTGGCATATATTTACGTTGGTGCATTATCCGATAGTTACGGCGCAAAAAAAACACTTTTGATACAAATCTTTTTATACTTCTTGAGTTTTCTGACCTGTTTTCTATCAGGAAGTATGGTCATTTTTTTAGTAGGAGTGTTTATACAAGGAGTGTCCAGCTACTATACTTTGATTGTGAGGTACTGCAAGGTTCAATTGGATCTTGATGTTGTTCAGCTTTTATCGATCCTTGCTTTTGTTGGTACTGTATTTATTCCTCTAAACGCTCTTTTGTCAGGCTATCTTGCACATTATAATTGGCGATATATATTCGTTCTATGGATGATTATATCAGTGTGCTCCTTGGTGCTTGTTTATTTTTTACCAACAAAGCCGAGCGTTACTTATGTCAAGTTCAGATTTGTTGATTATGCTAAAAATTTTAAATTCTTTATCACCAATAAATTATTCAATCAATACTTAATCGCCATGGTTACTATTGGCTCAATTAATGCAATATTTTATACGCTCTCTCCGCATATTTTCATCACTGATTTTGGTCTATCTGCAAAAGTCTATGCCTCTTATTTATTTATTCCTACAGCTGGACTGCTAATAGGTTATATTTTGACTCCTATTGTAAAAAATAGGTATGGCCAAAGTCGTTGTATTTTAACGGGCCAGTTTATTGCATTTTTCTCTATTTTTAGTTTTGTGGTTATATTTTATTTTGTTCCGTCACCACTCATTTTTATGGGTTTAATGGCGGTATTTATGATCAGTTTTCCGATGGTTACAACAAACATTTATATTCAGGTGATGGGCATTAATGCTTCATTAGCCGGGTCTGGTTTGTCTTTCATTTCTGTAGGTTTGAACTTATTGAATGGTGGAGTTGGTTTTACTGCAGCAAAGCAAGATGGAGAGCAAATGGGTGTTCTAATGCTTATCATTCTTGTGATAGGCTTTTCTATTTACCATTATCTCAATAGACAACGCATCTAAAAAAAATAAAGCTGTTTACTTGTGAATGATCTTGTACAAACAAGGATCTGATTTCTCGATATTTATCGCTTTTCAATATTGTATTGATCATCACAGATAACTGTATCAGTCACTCTGTCGTTAAGTATGATAATTGTCCTTACTAACCGTATTGATGTCACAAAGGGATTATCAATTACAGCTTGAATGAGTCAACAGTCATTAACTGTAGTGCTCACAATATGATGAATAATAAACTTCATGGGGTTTTCTTAAATAACTAGTCGATCGACTTTATGCTACTATGACTGCAATGGTTAAAAAGATACAGAGAACGCTTGATTTGTTTTTTATTAATTTTAGTTATGTCTAAAGAGAATTTTGGAGTTTAAGTAATGAAAGTGTTGGTTTGTGGTGCAAGTGGTATGATTGGTAAGGCGTTAGTGGCTAGCCTGAAAGATCATCAGGTCTCTGTATTGGGCCGTTCCTTTAAGCGCTTAAAACGTAGCTTTGGAAATAGCTGTGAGTGTCTAACCTGGCAGACATTAACCGATGACTTTTTAGCCAGTTATGATGTTATCGTGAATTTGTCTGGGGCTAATATTGCTCAATCCAGATGGACAGATTCGCGCAAGCAACAGATTATCGATTCTCGCGTTAAAACCACCGAGCAATTGGTAGCTGCATGTTTGCGTCTGGGTGATAATTCGCCACGTTTACTTAATGCCAGCGCCATAGGTATTTATGGCATTGCTGGTTCTTTGCAGCTACAGCAATCGACTCACTTTGATGAATCCTCAGTAATCCCCAATCCACCCACTGATTTTTTATGTCAGGTTGGTGTGGCCTGGGAGCACGCATTGCAACCTGCGCAACAAGCAGGGTTGTCAGTAGTACAGTGTCGATTTGGTGTGGTATTGGATTCAAGTGGCGGTATGCTCAAAAAATTATTGCCGTCATTTCGTTTAGGCCTTGGTGCAACTTTGGCAAGTGGGCAACAACCACTATCATGGGTCAGTTTATCCGATGTGATTCGAGCCTTACACTTTATCATGGCTCAGTCATCACTCACTGGCGCTATCAATATCGTGGCACCGGAAACAGTCTCGCAAGCTACATTTTCACGAACATTAGCCCAACAACTCTCACGACCGTGTCTGTTGAATCTACCAGAGTTTGCTATTAAGGCGATGTTTGGTCAGATGGGCGTGGAATGTTTGATGTCAGGACAGACTGTGGTGTCAAAAGTACTACCCTCGCACGGCTTTGAATATGAGCACACAACTTTGAAAAAAGCGTTATCGAGTATGCTCTAGTCGGTTCTCTTTCGCATACAGTAATGGGTTTGTGCTATCTCGCTAATTTTGAATTAACGTGAATATATTGTATTTAACTAATTGTTTTTGAATGTATTTTTGCTGTTTTAGGGTTTGCCCTTCATCAAATAACTTCACCTTAATTTGACAATTAATTTATCTATTAAGTATAAAATACGTAAAAAACCAATACGAGAGTCACATCATGACTGGTGTCCCATACCAAAAATTATCCTCACAAAACACCTCAGAATCTGCCAAGTTGACTAATGCGGCGCTTTGCTATGCGTCTTTTGTCAAGAATAGGGACTTAATGTCTGGTGTGATTACTTTTGTGACTTCCAGTCTGATGTTAGCCGATAAAGTACCACCAATGTATCTACCTGGTTTGAGTTGGTGCTGCATGTCAACGGTTGTTGGAGCAACGGTTGTTTCTGAAGCTGCATATGCCAAGCAGGCTGCTACACCGCAACTAACAAATCGCTTGATGCCTTTTGGGGTGATCTTTTTGCCTTTTGTCGTCGTTGGTTTAACTGCTTTACCGCTAGCATTAGAGCACAGTGAGTTGGACGATGCGGCGAGCCATTTGATGGCAAACATTATTGGTGCCATATGCGCCTCTTATGGGCTATCAACAATTGTGCCAAAAGAAGAGTTTACTTTGGAGATTTCCCATTTATTGATGACACTACTAGGGTTTATGGCGCTTGGGACGTACAACGACTTTAGCCCGAATCCAATCAGTGAATCATACGTACTGCCACTGTCAGGCGCGCTTGCTGTGATAATGGCTACTGCTACAACATTTATCCAATCGGCTTATTTTGGCGATGAGCGCTTGTCCAAGCAGTATCAACAAAACTCAAATTATTGCTTGTTTGGTGTTAAGCGAGAACCGGATCAGGGTTGTGAGTCTGATAATGCTAATAGAACTGATCATAATACAATCACAAATCCTCTAATTACTGTCTAATACCGTTTAGTCAATCACACGGCTAATCGCTTTCTGCCACCCTTGCAGCAGTTGGCTGCGCTGTTGTGTTGGCATGCTAGGCGATGACTGGTGTTGTTCTACCCAATGGCTGGTGAGTTGCTCTAAAGAGGAGTATATGCCTGCACCCATACCGGCAATCCATGCTGCACCCAGGGCGCTGGACTCAATGCATTGCGGTCGCTGCACGCTGGTATTTAAGATGTCACTTAAAAATTGCAGTAACCATTCGTTGGCAGACATGCCGCCATCTACACGTAGCGTACCAATGGCGCCATCATAGTCTGATAGCATGGCTTGCATAAGATCATAGCTTTGGTAGCAAACGGCTTCTAGGGCTGCTCGAGCTATGTGTTCAATGCGACTGTCTCTGGTTAAGCCGATCAGGGCGCCACGTGCGTCTGGGTCCCAATAGGGTGCCCCAAGTCCAGTAAACGCAGGCACCAAATAGACCCCATTGGTATGATCAATTTTTTCAGCCAATGCTTGAGTATCCTTCGCATCTTTAATCAACCCCAAAATATCGCAGAGCCATTGCACGGTTGCACCGGCCATAAAAATACTACCCTCTAGGGCATAAATCGGTTGCTGATTGATTCGATAAGCAATCGTTGTCAGCAAGCGGTGCTGTGAGACTACTTTTTGTTTGCCGGTATTCAGTAACATGAAGCAGCCAGTGCCGTATGTGCTTTTTATCATGCCAGGCTCAAAGCAGCATTGCCCTACCGTGGCTGCTTGTTGGTCACCGAGAATGCCACAAATTGGTATTGGTGACCCAAATAACGATGATTCTGTCTCCCCAAACGCATAAGCTGAGTCACATACTTCAGGTAATATTCCCTTGGGTATGTTAAACAGTCGTAATAACTCACTGTCCCATTGCTGGGTGTTGATATTGAACAAGAGTGTGCGCGAGGCATTGGTGGCATCGGTGAGGTGCATCTTGCCGCCAGTTAAGCGCCATAATAAGAAGCTATCAATGGTGCCAAAAGCTAAATCTTCTGATTCAGCCATTGCCCTTGTGCCTGCAACATTGTCCAAAATCCATGCGAGTTTGGTGGCTGAAAAATAAGGATCAGGCAACAGGCCAGTTTTTTCTTGCAGTGTTTCGACTGTGTTGCTTTGTTGCGATAATGCGTCGCATTCAGCAGCTGTACGTCGATCTTGCCAAACAATCGCAGGATAGACCGGCTTGCCGCTTGTTCGTTGCCAAACGCAAGTTGTTTCTCGCTGGTTGGATATCCCCAGTGCGGATACTTCAGTGGCTTGAAGATTTGCTTTAACTAGGACGTGCTGAATGCAGTCGACCGTGGTTTGCCAGATTTCCTCTAAATCTTGCTCAATCCAAGCATTCTGTGGATATGCTAGCTGAATTGGTAGCTGATGTTGTGCAATCAGCTCTCCATGGGAGGTAAAAATAACTGCCCGAGTGCTGGTGGTGCCTTGATCGAGTGCCATGAGATAAGTAGTCATAGTTATCCTTTATCTTGTTAGTTATTTTGGAAAAAACCAGCATGAATTCTTGACATGATAGCGCCTTGAATTTGATACCTGCAAGGTTTACATTGAAGCTCGTATAAATACTAACTTTTTAAAACAAGGACGATATTGTGATCAAGAAGATTCTATGCTTTTTAATGCTATTTTCGACAGCTTTCTGTTTGTTACTATCGCCGGTATCGCAGGCACAAGAGGTAAAAGTAATCCATTCATCTGATCCAATTGTGATTGGTTATACCTCAAGCAAAAGTTTTTTTGCAGACGCCAATGTACAAGCTTACTTAAAAAAGTATTCGAATGCTGAATTAATTTTTCGTGGATACACGAGTCGTTGCGATTTGCTGACTGCTTTACAAACCGGAAAAATCGATCTGTTTTATGGCACGTTGTCTGAGATGTACGCAATACAAGCCAACAAACTTGATTATCAGCCACTGTTAAAAACGCTGAGTGGTCCTCGTGATTCAAACCAGGTTTCCGATACCTATAATTTCGCGTTATTGAGCTATGATCCAAAAATTGAATCGCTCTATAGTCTAAAAAACCAGACAGTGGCATTTGCAGATACGTTGTCCATGAGTGGCAGCATACTTCCACGTTATGTTTTAAGCGCACTAGGAGTCGGCTTTCAGCCGCTCGCTTTAGCTTCTTCCGATGCGGCAATGCAAGCACTGAAGTCAGATAAGGTAAAAGCTGCAGCTACATGGTGGCCTAGCTCCGCTTCGCAGCCGAAGCAGGGGCGTATTCTTTTTGAACTGCGCGAGATTCCAAATCCTGTTGTTTTCGTAAAAAGCAGCTTTTTGCAGGACCGCACTGATCGTTATGCGTTGATAGCGGCTTTGATGTCTTTTCCAAGTTCGGTGTATGAATCACATTATCCGTTAAGTTTCACTTTATTTGCTAATGGAGATGAGTACCAAGCCTGGATGTCTCGTTTGCAATCGATGGGTGTGCTGAAAAATCCACTGTCTCAACAAAGTGGCTTATGCACTGTTAACTGAGTGTTGGCGATGAACAAGGCGAGTTGAATGGACAGTCAAGAATTCGATCTTTTAGTCATTGGTGGTGGTATCAATGGCGTCGCGATTGCTTGTGATGCTGCTGGTCGAGGTCTATCAGTTTGCCTCTGTGATCAAGGTGATCTTGCCTCAGCCACGTCCAGTTGGAGTACCAAGCTTATACATGGTGGTTTGCGCTATCTGGAACAATATGAGTTCCGTGCGGTAAAAAAAGCATTGCAAGAGCGCGATGTTCTGATGACTAAAGCGCCTTTTCTAGTTAAACCGTTAGAATTTATATTGCCTCATGTGCCTTCTCTACGGCCTGCTTGGATGGTTCGTTTGGGTTTGCGATTGTATGATTTTTTAGATTCTGGTGGTTCACTGCCACGCTCTAAGCGTTTGAAGTTACAAGAATCAATTTATGGCATGCCTTTAAAATCCAACTATAAAACTGGGTTTAGTTACCATGATTGTTATGCTGATGATGCACGTTTAGTTGTATTAACCGCACGTCACGCACAACAATACGGTGCGGTTATTATGCCTCGAACGCGTTGTCGATCGGCAGAGCGACAGCGAGATTATTGGCGAGTGGTGCTTGAGAGTGATGACGAAAAATCATCACTCATCAAAGCAAAGGTTATCGTCAATGCGAGTGGTCCGTGGGTGCAATCCGTGGCCACGGAAACTATGAAGTCACATTGTGTCAAAAAAGTAACACTAGTACAGGGAAGTCACTTTGTTGTACCTCGCTGCTATCATGGTAATCATGCGTATATTTTTCAAAGCAGCGATGGTCGTGTAATTTTTACAGTGCCTTTCCATCACGACTACACTTTAGTAGGAACCACGGATCAAGTGTTTTCCGGTGATCTTCATCAACCGGCAATGTCCGACGATGAGCGCGATTATTTATGCCGTGAAGTCAATGCGTATCTAAAACAATCGCTCACGGTAAAGGATATTCTTTGGAGTTACAGTGGCGTTAGGACCTTATATAGTGGTGGTGATGGTGAGTCTGCATCAAAGATTTCCCGAGAGTATCATTTGCTGATCGATGAGGAGACTGAGGCTGCCCCTGCTATCCATGTTGTAGGTGGAAAAATTACATCGCATCGGGTGTTGGCCGATGAGGTACTGGAGCTGTTAACTACATACTTTCCAGACATGAAGTCTGCTTGGACTAAGTCAGCACATTTGCCGGGTGGTAATTTACTGGGCTTGACTGCAACCCAGGCGTTAGAATCCTTACAGAAAACCTTCAATTGGCTGCCTGAAACGTTGATGCAGCGCTACTGGGATAGTTATGGCATGGAGGTTCGTGTCTTGTTGGAGGGATGTCAGGCATTGACCGATTTAGGGCAATGCTTTGGTGCTGATCTATATGTCAAGGAAGTTGATTTTTTGTGTAACCATGAGTGGGCAATGACTGCAGATGACATCTTATGGCGTCGCAGTAAGCTTGGCTTGCAATTGAGTGCTGAACAACGACACGCGTTAGAAAGTTATCTTAACAGTCGGTAGATTTACCAAAATAAAGAGCTTCATTAATATCAGACTCAATATAAAGACCAAAATCTTCTTCATATTTTATTATCCAACTAATAAAGCTCATGATAGACCACGAATTAGGTTTGATGCTTAATCGGGCCGGAGTCCCAATGACATAAGGCTCTGGTCGTAACATAACTCAGTCGCTTGAGCGGGTTTGAAGTTTAATATTCTCCGAGTTGGCGAATAGATATTAATTGCTTCTTTTACGCCATCATTAGTACCGTATCGACTGGTTTCATTGATTACTTCACGGTAGTAATCGGTATACTCTCTTTGGTCCAACGTTTGCCCATATTTGCTCATGTGCGCAAAGACGACTGCAGCATGAAATAGTTCCGGGTGTTTCATGAGTTGGTTGAAGACGCCGACATTATTTTCATCGCTTAGTATTTCCTCAGCTTTTTGTTTGACAGTAGCATGGTCCTCATGATCAATCAGTGATTGTGCGTGTTTCAACGCGATATCGACGAGGCTAATCGCCATTTTATAGCTACAGGTATTTGTTAGATTGTGAGCGGAGGAACTTTTTTTTGTTTGAGTTTGTAAAAATTGTTCACTGGTTGAGGAAACCGTGGTAGGGCTTATTGATGGAGATTGGTATTCCATTTTAGCAATCTGTTGAACAAAAAATAGGGCTAAATCAGCAATCGAATGGCTGAATGAAGATTTGATACGGATTGGAGGGCTGGTGCTGTCAGTCATTTTTGGCACAGCTTCACTGCTCTTCCACCTTTGAGTATTTTGATTAATCCCTCGACAAATATCAGGTATAGAGAACAAGACCGCGTTTGGAAAATGTTGGTCGTAGTTGTCTGGGTAACACGGTTGTAGTTCGTTACACATGGCGTAATAAATACTATCAATGCGGTTGCCCTCATAAAAACGCGGTGTTCTACCTGTAACTGTCGACTCTGCATTAATGTCTACGTCTGGAAAAGTTAGTTTGATAAAGTGTAAATACTTTGAAATAAAGTCGTCTTGGATATTTTTGTTCTTCTTATTGTATTGGAATAGTGCTTGCTTAAGATCTTCTCTTGCCTGAACGTACTCAGGACTTTGTTCTAAAGCTTGGTATTGAGAGGGTTTTGAAGCGCGCATAGTTAACTCCTTCAGTTTAATCACAATTCATACGTTATCTAATAAACCCTAAAATAAAAATTAAAGTATTATTAGTTTTTTTGCGTAAAAAAATAGCATTCTGTTGTTATTTTAGAATACAACAGTGGGTTCTACTGCATCGTCCTTCAGCATAAATAATGTCAAAATGTATCATGTTATCTTTTGTCGGGATGTAATAAGTTAAAAAAAATTCTGTAACTCACACGGGTTAATTTCTGAAATTTAATGACTAAAACGTTACCTGCTATCAAGTCCTGACTTGATTATACAGGTGAGCTATCGATACAATGCATACAGTCTTTTTAAGGATTTCTGATGCCAAATAAATCAATCAAAATCATCATGCTCGTCATTGTAATGATTTTTGTGATAGCCATTGCTATCGTTTTGACTAAACCACACTGGTTATCGTCTGCGCACCGCTCGACAGCGCAATCAGTGGTGTCAATCAAAACAGATAATCAGCCTATGTTGGGCGCAAAAGACGCACCACTACAAATAATTTCCTTTGAAGATTTCAAGTGCATGAATTGTCGCTTGTTTGATCTGCAAATATTACCCTGGATTGTGCAGAATTACGTTGATACCAAACAGGCGAATTATACTGCGATTACTGTCTCATTTTTACCTGACTCTATGCAGGCAGCAGTCGCTGCGCGTTGTATTTACCAACAAAAACCGTCACAGTTTTTTGTTTTCTCAGACCTGTTGTTCAAAAAGCAAGGTGATGAAATGACCAACTGGGCAAACACGGCTAAATTATTGGAATGGGCTAACCAAATCAAAGGAATTGATCAGGAGCAGTTCTCCAGCTGTTTGTTTAATCCCGACACCGTTCAGCAAATTATAAACAACACCCAGTATGGCATGACTATCATGGGTGGTTCACTGTCAACGCCAGCGCTTTATATCAATGGCGTTTTGGTTCGTCCGCTCACTAAAAAGCACATTCAAGAAGTGATTCACTCCTTGGGTAAAACATAAGGAGTTTCATTGCAACAGCGTCATCAATCTGCTCAGTGGTTTTTATTTCTCGCATGGCTGGTTGCCTTAATAGCTGTGCTGTTTTCTTTATACAGCTCAGAGGTATTGGGCATGACCGTGTGTCATTTGTGTTGGTACCAACGCATCTGCTTATTTCCACTGGTTTTATTGCTGGGTATTGGTGCCTTTCGTGGTGAAACCCAAGTGGTCATTTATGCGATCGCTTTGCCGGTTATTGGCGGGTTGTTCGCCCTATATCAGTACCTCGAGCAAATGCTACCGGGGTTCTCACCCATTAAGATGTGCACGGTTGGTGGTGATTGCAGTGTGATTCATTTCAAATGGCTAGGCTTTATAACCTTTCCATTACTGAGTTTATTTGCCTGTGTAATCTTGGTAATTCTTCTGTGGCTTGCGCGGGCGCTTGACCAGGCAGGTTAATCGTACCTGCCTGAGATTCAAATGAGCACTGAAATGGAGTGTTTCACCAGATTATTTGCGACTAAACACACCGTCAGTGAAATCAAATTTTATCGGATCACCGGTTGCTATCTCTAGCGAAAGGACTTGCTCTTGGCTAAGTTGTTCCAGTTCCATGACGATTGATCTTAAGGAATTGCCATGGGCGCTGATTAAGATATTTTTACCCTGTTGCAACAGCGGTAGGATGGTTTGATTGAAGTATGGGATTGTTCGGGCAGCGGTCATTTCAAGACTCTCCCCATTCGGTGGCGGTACGTCGAAACTACGACGCCAAATATGCACTTGCTCTTCGCCGTATGTGCTTCGAGCTTCATCTTTGTTCATGCCTTGCAAGTCACCGTAATAGCGCTCATTAAGCTGCCAGCTGGTGTACATGGGGATGCATAATTTCTCAGTTGGTTCAGAGCGTATCTGATCCCAGTTGGCGTGATCACCAGTGGCTTCGGCGTTAATAAGAGTAGGTATACGTTGAGAGTGGTGCGCTTGCATGACCAGCGTTGCAGTTTGTTGTGCGCGCAATAAAGTCGATGTATAAATCAAATCGATCGGTTCTTGGCTAAGTTGCTGGCCGGCACGTTGTGCTTCTTCGTAACCTTGTTCGGATAGCGGGATATTAACCCAGCCTGTAAATAAATTGGCCTGATTCCACAGCGATTGGCCGTGACGAATTAAGATGAGTTGACTCATGATTGATCCTTGTTGTGTGATAGCACTAGTAATTTGAGCTCGCCATTGTATCATGGCGGCTCGCTGGTGCAATTCGCTGACAAACATCATGACCATCCTTGCAATCGAAACCTCCTGTGATGAAACCGCTGTGGCAATCTATGACGGTCAACGTGGCTTGTTGTCACATCAAATCTATAGTCAGATTACTTTGCACGCCGAGTATGGTGGTGTGGTACCTGAATTGGCATCACGTGATCACGTGCGCATGATCATGCCACTAATCACACAATGTTTGGATCAAGCGGCATGTTCAGCCAAGCAAATCTCAGGCGTCGCATACACTCGTGGTCCTGGTTTAATGGGGGCTTTAATGGTAGGGGCTGCGGTTGCCAAAAGTTTAGCTTTTGGTTGGGGTATTCCTGCATTGGGTGTGCATCACATTGAAGCGCATCTGATGGCGGTGATGCTGGAAGACCAAGTGCCAACGTATCCATTTGTTGCCTTGATTGTCTCTGGTGGGCATACCTTGTTGGTGGAAGTACAAGCACTGGGTTGCTATCGATTACTCGGTGAAACGCTGGATGATGCTGTTGGTGAGGCGTTTGATAAAACCGCTAAGCTACTCGGATTACCCTATCCCGGTGGCCCAGCCTTGGCACAATTGGCCACTCATGGCGAATCTGCCAGATTTAATTTCCCTCGCCCCATGACTAATCGACCGGGTTGTGATTTCAGTTTTAGTGGATTGAAAACAAGTGTGGCACAAGCCTGGTATAACTCACCACAAAATCAACAAACACGTGCTGATATAGCCAGAGCTTTTGAAGAGGCAGTTGTTGAGACAATGGCAATTAAGTCACGTAGAGCTTTACAGCAAACGGGTATAAAACAACTGGTGGTCGCGGGTGGCGTGAGTGCCAACTTGCACTTACGACAAAAATTAGGTGAGCTGCAAGCCACTGATCAAGTAGCAGTGTTTTTTCCCCGCCATGAATATTGCACGGATAATGCTGCTATGGTGGCATACACGGGTTATCAGCGTTTGATGGCAGGTCAACGCGAGGGCTTGGCCTTACAACCTGTGGCACGATGGCCGCTATGTGATCTGAAGCCGCCTATTAAAGATTAATTTTAGATTCCGTACCTTTCTTGAGTCGGTCGATATTTTCTTTGTGTTTCCAGGCAACCAAACCCGTCATCAATAATACAGGAAAAAAGAATGCTGGATGATGAAATAGTAAAGTTAGGATTGCGCCTGCAGCTAGTGCGATTAGCGATGCTAGCGAAGCATATCGTGTGACATATGCGACTACCAACCAGATGACAGCTGCACCAATCCCTGTGATAAGGCTTAAGCCAAATAAACCACCGATAGCAGTGGCAACACCTTTACCACCTTTGAAGTTAAAAAAGACAGGAAAAATATGACCGATCACAGCAGCAAGTGCGACTAAGCCAAGAAGACCGCCTTGCAAGCCAATGAAGCGTGCAATAATCACGGCGATAAATCCTTTCAGGATATCAGCAATGACGACATACATAGCGGGTTTTTTACCGGCGGTACGAAGAACATTAGTAGCGCCGGCGTTACCTGAGCCTTGTGAGCGCGGGTCGGGAAAACCAAATAGGCGAGATACAATGACTGCTGATGACAATGAACCTAAGAGATAACTAACAATCAATCCGAATATAGCAGCCATAGTAATTCCTTATAAAAATAACACCCGCATCATAGTCAAAAAGGCGATGACTGTCTATTCACCGCCATCGCCTTGATCGTTGTTAGGCTGACTGATACGGTTTAGTCAAACACATGCCCATGTTCGGAAATGGTTTCGTCTTTACCGGCAGCTTCAGTCAGTGCTGCCACATTATTTTTGGTAAAAAATCCGTTGAAATGATGGCAACGTTCGATATATTCCGTGATTAGCATCGAGTATTTAGAACGTCTAGAGAAGATTTGCTTGAGATCTGGGGAGTCAGTGCATTCGCCGACAACATGCGCAAGAAATGGAATGCAATGCTCTTTCATTGTTGTCACGACATAGTCGACGTTTTTCATACCACTGGCATGATCACCGTCTTTAACTTCTTGGGCAATGTGATGCATACGTGGTCCTAAGTTGCGTACAAAGTCTTCCGTGGGCATCTCAGTCCCTTCAAAGGCATTGACAAAAAAAGGCGTGTTGTTGGCGGTAAAGACTTTTGCTGGCGATTGCCTATCATTTTCCACAGTGGGACAGCGATTCACATTGGTTGATGAGTTCATCGATTCGATGGTGTAAGCACCCCAGAAATAATAATTCGAGCAGGTCATTAGTTCTAAAATGGCATATTCACGGGAGCTGCTTAAAACTCGTGTCGCCATGTGGTCAACACCGAGTAATAATTTCTCAAAGCCGACTTCATGAAACAGTTGATCCACTTGCTCTAATGCCGCTTTATCTTCATCGTCTAGCTCAAACTTCTGACCTAAGTTCAATGCTGCTAAATCATCAAACGATGTGTTGGTGTAACCAAAGCGATTGCAGGTGTAAAGCGAGGGCACGGTAAATTTAAATTGCGAGTCATCAAACAGCGCATTGACTGATTCACTGGCGGTGTGAAAGCGAATATCGTGTGACTCGATTATTTTGACAGTTTCATTTAGGTCGCTGCAATGGAATATCTCACCGATATAGCGCGCATTCGGGTGTTTTGCACTCACGGGATACAGTGAGTTCATCCGCGTACTTTCGTCAATGTAATCAAAACGCATGGGCTCCAAGATAAAATACAGTGGTGTGTCGTCAGTATTTTTTAATATGTAGATGTTATGGGTACTGTTCGCATAACCGACTAGAAATCGATAAGGCGTCATCAAATATAATTCTTTGATGTAATTAATAGCTTGCTCACAGTCAACTTGAATCACTAAAGCACCAACGTGACCAACCAGTTGATTCAATCCTGTGCTCTCACGCCAGTCATAAATCTTGGGCAAGTAATGATGAAAAAATTCCGTATTTTTTTTATCACCTTGGATTTTGTAATTGATGTAATCAAAGCTCATGCTGCGTCTCCTGTATAAACATTTTAAACATTATAGCAGGCGAAAACTGATGTGCTTCATAAAATACCTATCTGACATTAACAACCCTGAATGAGCAAATATATTGTCCCTTAGACCTGATAATAGACAAGGTGATGCTCTAGTTCGCGTACATGTTGGTGCAATCAGGGCTACTTTTTTATCTTCTTTAAGAAATTGTTAAGCGATTTTTAATATTTTTTTAACATTTAGTCGTTAACATCATCCGCATATAAGAATCTATCAATAAGCAATTAATTTAAATACGGTACTTTAAGAGAACAGTTATGCGCATGTTTAGAGAATCCCCTGAGAAAATTATTTTTTATCCTCGACAAATTGAAGAAATAGGACGGATGCTTACGGTGTTGAAGCGGAAGTTAAAAGAATCGTTTGATAACCCAGAACTTTTAAAACAGCAGAAAAATTTTGTTTATGATGCGGGTGATAAAGTTATTGAACTTGACGATAATGAAGGTGAGGATACATCCAATGTCTTGGGTGAGGCTAAATCCATATGTCAATTTGAGTTTTTCCTCAACGATACGCATTTTCATCTGGATCAATTATATAAAAAGCTTGAGGGTATTGTTGGCTCGATTACTAATGACGATCTTGGAGAGATGCTACAAAACGGTACTTTGGCTGCAGATGATAATCGAGTACGGATTTTCGTCCTGTCTTTGGACAAATTCAATCAAGATTTTTTAAAGCTATTCAATCAACAAGCCAACGCTGAAGTATGCCAACATAAACCGTCAAACGATTCTGATTGTTTCATTGATCTAGCGATTGATCCATTAAAACCATTGGAACAGTTGCATCAAGCTTTGTACGACTATTTGCAAGGTGAAGATGCTAAATATTTAGAATCATTAGTATCTGCATCTTCGGCTAATAATGGCAGCTCCATTGATAGCCTTACGTTATCTCCTAGTACGAGTCATGGTTCATTATCATCTGGCTGTACCACTCCGTCCTCTGACCGCACCACTCTGTCCCCAACTGTCCCAATCAATGATTCCAATACTTTCAATATCGATGGTATCAATACTCTCAATACAATGTTTTCACATGTTGTTAATGGAAATAGTTATGATAGTGATGATGTAAATAATCTTACTGATAATGAAAATGGCGAAGAATTACCATTTGCCATGGATCCTTTATAAAAAATAAATATAACCACATTAAAAAAATCTTAAATTAGTTCGGTAATCTGTTGGATTACCTTAAAAAACCGCAAATTTAAGACATCAGCGAGCTACTTAATTATACCTTAATAGAAAACTTAATTTGAATTGAATACGATGCGAGCTTATTGATGTTTTTGTGTAATCACGGCCGACTCGCGCTATTCATCGTATTGATCTTAATCTAACAGAAGACGATATTCTATGCGACATTCCTACCAAAATGAGAATCATTTTGATCATCTCTTTATAAATATTTTACAACTAGTCAATGCGATTGCTTCAAGTGGGGAAAAGTCTTCACTGACCCATTATGAGGCAGAACAAATTTTAAAATTAAGACAGCTACTTCGTGAGTGGGGTGAGTCCCATTCTCGCATCAGTCCGGATTCACAGCTTCCATTTGAAATGACTTACGACGAAGATGAAGCCGGGATGAGAGAATCAATTGAGTCTGGTAAAGAGCATTGTGATGCATGGGATAACAGTCCTCTCCGATTGGCTGATCCAAAGATCTTGTGTGAGTTTAATGCAAAACAATCGGAATTTAACGGACTGATTATAGATATTACTGGCCTTTTCAATAAAGGAAATGCCACTTGTACCAATAGATCACCTTCACAAGGGTCCATTGATGGGACCACTGATAGTGAACGATCAGAAAACAGTCCGGCATCATCACCGCGTTACGATGGTAAGGAAGATAAAGTTGAAAGCACGCTGGATTCGTCATCATCTCAAGATAATGATCCTCAATTACCTAAGCTGGCGGAGAATTTTTATTTCGATAACCACTCTAATCAATACTGGATTTCCCACACGATTTATAAGACTATCGATCAACTTAAGTCATGTTCAGAGGCATTAAAAATGTCATGTTCAGAGTCATTAAAAAAATATTCTGAAGCCAGTCAATCACAACAGAATAATAACTCGCAGCTAGATGAGAAACATCATGGATCTAGTAAGCTTAGGCAATTTAAAACATTACACGAATTCAATGAAGCAACAGATACAGGTACAGATACAGATGAAGAGATTGGGTTGGTTATTTCCTTACCAGACATTAATTTTGATTAAATCGAATACACAATAGAAACAGTTAAATCTTATGAAGCGCAGTTTATCCAACAGATTTTTTGAGCCAGCTGACATAAAGCAACCAGTGACTAAGGAGAATACAGCTCCTGCAAATGCATCATCGTCAGATGACGGCTATACCTCAGGTGAGACTTCGTCGAGCAAAAGAAGAAAAGAAGGTGCAGACTCTACCGATTTTTCGTCGGATCGTTCTAGCCCTTATGCTTCGACAGGTCCAAATTCTCCGAATATTTTTGATACCTCTCGCGATTCTTACACGGATATTAGACCATCTATCGATCAATGGAAGGTATTGATTGATGATGCAATCAAGTCTTCACAAGTAAGTCAGGCCGCCGTGGAAGAAAGGGGGGGAGCGACCGATAAATTTTCTAATGTGAGGGATCAGATTGCTACTGAAATTCAAAAGATGAATATCGAGACTCTTGATGCATCTCAAAGCAAATTAATTGATGATGTAAAGTCAGTCTTTGCTTCCGAACTTCCTTCCGCTAAGGAGCAATTAAAAGCGATTAACACAATCTTGAGTCATTACTGTGCTCACAGTCTTTGTGCTGGTGGCCTAATGAAAAATAACGGATCAAATAATTTAAACTTAACTGATTGTGATAGCAAAAATTTGGCGCAGAGTGTTCCTGATATTGATAGGTTGTGCGAATTTATTGATGTATCGTTGACATTTTAACTTTCTAGCCTTTCTCATTACTTCTATGCGCGGTTTTAAAAACTGCTATCGCAAGTTTGAAGCACCTTATTCAAGTTTGAAAGCCGATTTGAAAGATGGCGCGATTTGCGTCCTGTGAGATCGTATCATTGAGTAGCAGCTGAATATTATACGCCAACCAGTAATGATGCCATTGCTGAATACGATGCGAATTCCTATAGCGCCTGGATAAACCGTGCAGGCAATAAATACCGCTCTCATTCAGTTGCATGGTCAAATACCAGCGGGGTGTCACCGCGACTTCGTAGGGTGATTGCAGTAACTGGCGTAAGGCGCGTTGCACAGTGATGAAATCCAATCCTGGAGGTAAGTCTTGCTGCTTGCCGTCCATTCTGATGGTCACCGTCTTTAATTGACTGGGTATTGGTTTTTTTGAAAATAGATGTTGTTGTTCAATCGTTTGGTAATTGATCAAGCAACCGGCTGAGTGCAAGAGAATTTGTTGGCGGTATTCACCGTGATTGGTGAATGTCACGCAAAGGCACTGATTTTTATCCGTTTGCATTACAATACCGTGATTGCGGATAATTTTAGCGATCCTGTGAATGACTTGTGAAACCTCAAACGTCGACAGGGTGTCACTAAAGTAAAGCTGTGCGCACTGTATATCTTTCCTTTCACGATTCAACCTTTCCATGATCCGTAAGCCAAGATAAAGGTTTTTCGGCGTATAATGCTGAGTTTTGTAGTGAATGGCATTGGTCGAGTAGACTAGGAGATAAACTAGCGCGAGCACCATCATAACGATAACAACAGCGAACGTGTGGTGGATTGCAAGCTGAGCTTGGCTAATGAACAGCAGTGATGCCAGAATTAGACTGCCAGAAATCAGCACATCCCAATAACGTCGCATGGCAAATGCATGCATCTGTAAAATAGCAATCGGACAGCGCAGTAAAAAAAACGGAAATAAAATCGCTAAGAAGAGTTTCCCAGGTGGGTAGATAAACCAGGCAACAACAGCAGTTAGGCACCAGAATATCAATCCGATCAACCAGGATGCACGAAATAGACGTTTAAGAAATTGTAGACACAATGCTGTTAGGGGGAAAAACTCTAAACGTTTAAAATCAAAATACATCAATCGCGACCAGCTAAAGCTGGATAGAATAATGGGTGCAATTAAAAAGAAAAAAGTCATGCTGCTATCACCGTGTATCGGATTTGATAGACTTAAGACAAATAATATTAAAATAATCGCGCCCTCACTGTGCATGATGATCATTGAGAGCGTAGCCATAAGGGCTTCTAACGACAGGGCGCCAGAAAAATAGTGCTTGATGCTCATCTGTATTGGTGTTGATGATTCTTCAGTGAGCCATAGATCTCCAGTGCGTTTGGTGTAGAAGTAAGTCAGGTAAAAACTCAAGAAGCGTGTGATAACTAATGCCATCGGTAGGCTATAGATATGAAAGATTGGCCAACCAATGATAAGTAATAACAGCTCGATTCCATACAGTGAGTAGATAGAAGCCGCAGGTCGCATAATCCGTCGTAGTGCATAGGTGCTGGAGTGGAATGTAAACACCAATAGCTGAATACAGAGCTCCACACAAAGTGCGATGGAAAATAAAGTAATAAACAGCGAGTGGCTGGGCAATGGTAATAAAAAGTAAATGATAGACGCAATCATGCCAACGATAACGCTTAAAATTAACCAGGCTTGGATGATTTTCGGTATGACAATCCGTGTGTTGTCATCGAATTGTGCCCGTATCTTCGATCTTAAAATTTCCAGGAATCCCCAGTAGCCGGCTTTAATGGTGAGAAAGACTCCGCGTAAAATAGCAACTGCGGCCAATGAGGTCTTACCAAGAACATGATAGACCAGATAAAACTCAATTAAATGCGCAACCACTTTAATCCAAGTAATATTCGCGAAGTATTTTAAACGGTAAAATAGATAGCGGTATCCTCGTTGACCTATGATGCCTTCCATCAAGACAGAAAATTTTTGATTGCGTTTTTGATGTTGCCTTATCCAGCGACTGAATTTGGTTGAAATCAATGACCGGCTCCTTTATTCCTTAAGTGGCACAATGAAGGTAATTGCCAGCGGTTAATCAGTTGCTGGTGGGAGACCTTACGTAGTGATGGTTTTCCCAGTATGCCAGTGACCGCTTGTGAAACCCATAAGCCAATTTGTTGGTCGAGTTGTTTGAGCTGAGTACGATCATCATGAAACTCAATCAGTGAGATATATTTGGGGAGCTTGATCATTTGATTGCGACTGAATGCTAAGCGAACTGCTTGACAAACAATCTGTGCGCGCGTCTCAAGGTCATCATCGCGTGCAGCATAGGCTGCGACTTTAATGCGTTGTTGCAATGATTTCATAAAGCGCCGGATGTGTTTCTTCTTTAATCTTAAAGTGCCATTGGCTTGAATGGAAAAACCAAGAAAATCAATCTGATTACTGTGTATAAATTCGGGTCGAATCTGACATGGCTTACCGTTTAAAGTGATATAAAATCGTTCGGTTTTAGCTGTATTGAGCGCAAGTCCAAAATCACTTAACGCAGTTTGGAACAGTTGGTAAGCCTGATCAATCACGGCATGGTCGGAGTGAATGATCAAGGTATCGTCACAATAGCGGCGGTAAAATGCTCCAGGTATTTGATTAAGCGTATGATCAATTTCATGAATATAAAAGTTGTAAATAAAACCTGCCATTTTAGTACCATAAGGCACGCCTTGTTCTCTTTGCTGAATATTACCTGATTGATGGCAGCGTGTGACGGGATTAATGGTGTGAGCAATCAATTGCTTCAAGTAATCGGATGCTGGCTGACGTGAATCAATTTTTGTTAATAGTTTGTCAATTAAAGGCCAAAGAGGGCTATTGATCGTTAGTGGTACAGTGTTCGCATAACGACTGATGTCGGTGCGTAAAACATAGAGATCCAATTGTTGCTTGCGGTTTTGCTTGCGCTGCTGTTGGAAATATTTCCGGACTTGATCCGCAACCGTATACACGGATTGGCCGCAGCGGTAGCTGCCTAATGATTCACTGTAGTGGGATTCTGCATGTTGGGTAATAAAACTAAAAATAGCACCATGGACAATGCGGTCAATCAGATTTTGCCGCGTCATTAATTTCTTTTTACTGCCACTAATCGTAATCCATTGTTCATCAGCAATATCAAATTGAAATGTCTGATTCGCGACGGCGTTGGCAAGTAACCTGGCAACCTTATTACGTTGTAGGCTAAATGTGTAGAAGCTGATATCGTCTTGTTGCTCGCTAAATAATGTCCCTCGCTGACGCGACTTCTCATGCATTTTAGCGATTTCATCAATGTAAGCCTGAGGCTGTGAGAGGTATTTGCTTAAAGCATGCATCCTTGCAGACATCCTAATCTGAATAAATTCCATCAATTAATTATCGTATAGAATCTTTTGCAATCCAGCAATTGGATCGAATTGAATCAGTCGATTGATCGGTGTTTAACGGTCCGAGGTTTTCGGGAAGCTTTCTGGGATGAATAGACATAACACTAAGGCGATAAATGCACACAACGGTAGTAGTGTCATCGCGGACTTAAAGTTGTCTGCGCTATAAAGCGGTGCACCGTGCAACATGGTGCCTTGCCAGCCTAAATCGAGTAGACGGCCAATCAGGGGTTGAAAGCTCGCTCCGACAATAACGGAGGCCATGTTAGTAAAGCCCATTGCAGTACCGGCTAATGATTGTGGGTGCATTTCAGCTGCAACGGCATAGGCAGTAGCTACAGCAACATTACAGAAACCATAGAAAAATAGCAGTGAAAGTAACGATACGTAATGTGTGTGTGGCAGATAGAGAATCGCCGATATGCCAAGAAAGCTCAGTAGTGAAGATCCCCACATGATGGGTTTACGTCGTTGAATTCGATCGGACAACCAGCCAGCAAGTGGACTACCGACTGCCCATCCAATGAAAATGATGCTGATGGCTTCAGCAGCATGGATCTGTGAAAAATGGTTGACGGTGTGAATGTATGAGGGTCCCCATAACTCAGCGAATGCAGCGGTTGGTGCGTACAAACAACCGGCAAATAAACCATTAATCCAGGTGGCAGGGTGTTTCAAAACTTGACCAATGCCTCGTAGCGAGTTAAGCATGTGATCTCGAGTGGCCGCAAGATTGCTTTTACTATTACTGGCGTCACGAAGTGTTATGCACATTAATAAACCTATCAATAATAAAATGCCACCAATACCGTGCATAGTGGTGCGCCAGCCCAGCTGGTCAACCAGTGAGGCAACGGGGCCTTCACCTAAAGCTGCACCTAGCATCCCCAAAGCTTGAGTTGCGCCGGCGAGTAAGCCAAACCTGTAAGCGGGAAACCACGTATTGGCAATTTTTAATGCACCAACAAATGCAAATGCCGCGCTAAAACCCATGATGACGCGGGTGAGATCAGCTATGAAAATATTGTTTGAGACCGCAAACAAGAAGCACGACAAGCCGCATAAAATCGCCATAACAGAGAGCAAGCGTTTGGTGCTGAGCGTATCCATCATAGCGCCGGCAGGAATCTGCATCATCAAATACGCATAATAGAAGAATGCGGATAAAGAGCCCAAGGCAAAAGCAGTCACGTGGAGATCGCGCATCAACTCATGTGCCATGACGCTGGGTGCGACTCGAGCAAAGTACTCCGCCAAAAAGAAACTGGCCGCCAATATCCACATAAACCAAAGGTGGTGTTTTGAGTACGAGGTCTTCATGGTAAGAGAGCTTAGCAAGATTTGTTCTGTTTAAAGTCTTTGACAAATTCGCAAACACTAAATCAAATGCGGCCAAAAAGCAATTTCAAGCACTAGCTAATGCGCTGTACGATGGTTAAAGCTGGGTCATGAAATAAGGCATTGGGGTTGGAGCCAGGTTTTCCTTGTGGAATGGTTTCATGCAGTTTATTAAAGTATTGTTGCCAAAAAGCGATTGGTTGATGGGTGTTCGGATCATTGAAGTTCATGTCGATGATTTTAAAGAGAGGTTGCTGATGATTGGCATATCGAAAACTTTGTGTGATCAGCTGTGAGCAATAAAACTGTTGCTCGCTGTTGAATCTAAAGTCAGCATTGTAGGGCTTGCCAACTTGTTGTTGTGCGTACGCAAGGGCTGCTGGAATTAAAGGTTGAAACTGGTGTAATACCCGTCCAACCCACACCTGTGAGTCGGGTTGCAGTTGTTGTGCACGAGTAATTAAATCTATTATTGGTGTGAGGGTTACGCCGTGCTGTGTAGCCTCGATGGACCAGCTAGGGTCATTGATCACCATTGCCACATGTGTGAGGTGTCGTCGCGGACTTTCTGCAGTGGCATTGGCAATGGCATCACACATCGAGCCGCAGTTGTCCTCAATAAATAGTAAGTCACCCGGTTGTAACGTTGATGTCACTGAGTTATTTGCACCGGTAAACAATGGCAGTAGGATACAAAAAAACCATAGTAGTCGCATTTAAGAATCTAACCATTCACGCAAGGCATTGAGCCTGGCTTGCTGCAGTGCTTTTGCGAACTCAAGGCCTGTAACCCCGCTGTTTTGTATTGCCTGGGTATTAACTTGTCGTAATTGCATTAATGCATCTTCATAATGAGCTTGATTGTCACAGTGATGTATGGCGTCGCACACCACCAGGAATTGTTTGAATTGATCGGGCTTGCGAAGTGCATCAGTCAATTTAATGATATTCAACAAAGACTCTGCTTGGCGACAGTCGACCGCTAGATAGTCTTGCTGTGTTCGCGATACTAAAACCGCTAGCGCATGATAGGCTTTGGGAATGCGGTAGCGCTTACCCAGTGCTTTAACTGCATCTTCTGATAGCGAGCTGCACAAATAAGCCCAGCGTTGTTGTGGGTTAGGGTGCTGCTGACAGAAGCTGGCAAAATCTGAACGCGAGGCAATTAATTCAGGAAATAACTGTGCGGTGGCATTGCAGCGGTCAAGAGTTTCTAAAAACCGTTGCGGTGCAGGGCAGTGCAATGCTTTTTCCCACTCTTTCCATACGCGCTCTGCGGTTAATGCTGCAACCTCCCCATGATCAACCATGGTTTTGAGCAACTGCAACGTCTCAGGGTGAAGCTTAAAATTCGGCAGTTTGCAGGCAAATCGTGCGACTCGAAGAAGTCGGACCGGATCTTCCGAGAATGCCGAGGAGACATGACGTAAATAACCCACTTTAAGATCTGCTTGGCCGTTATACGGATCAATCAGCTCGCCATTTTCTGCTTGTGCAATTGCATTGATGGTTAAATCGCGACGTTTTAAATCTTCTTCTAACGTCACATCAGGGCTGGTGTTGAATTGAAAGCCTTGGTAGCCGACGGCAACTTTTTTTTCTGTACGTGCTAGAGCATATTCCTCATGCGTCTCTGGGTGCAAAAAAACGGGAAAGTCTTTGCCAACTGGTTGATAACCCAAGTCCATCAACGTCTGTGGGGTTGCGCCTACCACAACCCAGTCGCGTTCTTTGACCTCAAGTTGTAATAATTGATCACGTATTGCACCACCCACTAGGTATATTTTCATGGCTGTTGTCCGATGTGTTTTCTGCTATGCTTCGACGCACGCAGAATGACATGAGGGTGAAAAAAGTGCAAACGCAATGGGTTTATTGGGTGCCTAAAAAGCTAATATCTCGATGGGTTGGTTGGTTTGCGCGTTGCCGCTGTCGTCGATTAAGTGGTTATTTGATTCGATGGTATGCCAGTTATTTTAAAGTCTCACTGCAAGATGCAGAGTCCTCTGATCTATCAACCTATGCCACGCTAAATGATTTTTTTACCCGTGCCTTAAAACCAGGTGCGCGTCCAATTGATCCTAATCCTAATGCCTTTTGTTCGCCCTGTGATGCTACCCTTGGACAACTGGGTCGCTTGTCTGGGGCAACGTTGGTGCAGGCCAAAGGTCACTACTATACTCTTGATGATTTAATTGGGCAGCTTGGTGAGGGCTCTGCGCCTTTTATTAATGGTGCTTTTGCAACCTTGTATCTCTCACCCAAGGATTATCACCGAGTTCATGTTCCAATGGATTGCACGATGACCCACATGCAGCATATCCCTGGCGCCTTGTTTCCAGTGTTTCCTAAAGCAGTAGCAACTATCCCTAAACTGTATGCGCGTAATGAGCGTGTCGTATTTTGGTTAGAGACGGACCAGGGTCCGATTGTCATGGTGATGATTGGTGCTTTAAATGTTGGCAGTATTCATGTCAAAGGATATGGCACGGTGAATTCTACCGTAGGTGTCGCATCGGAATGGCAACCGTCTGAACCTTATCAACTCAAGAAAGGTGAAGAATTAGCTTGGTTTAACATGGGTGGTTCATGCGTGGTAGTTTGCGTTCCGGAGCAGCAAGGTGCTTGGCATGGCGCATATCAAATTGGCCAGAAGGTATTGGTTGGACAAAATTTGCGAGATACCTAAATAGTGCTTGACGCGTCGTAATAGTAAAACTCTAGTTCAACCTTAAACTGATCACCATCAAGATAGGTATCTGTTATTGTATCAAGGATATTTACAGTCCAATCTCCCTTAAGTGATTCACCAAAGTGTTGCACGGATAATGCACTCCAAGCGTCATAGCTTTGCGGGGTATCTGTGATGGTAGGGAGAAATAATGTTGAGCTAAATGACTCATTGTTCAATTCATGCGTTAGTGATATTTGTAAGTTTTCGTCGCCACCAAAATAGTCGATCGATAAAATGTTTAATACAACTTGTTCAGTAATAAGGTCCTGATTGGTTATTGAAATGCTGTCACCATTGCTACTATTGGTGAATAGATCGCTAGTTAAGATTTCAGTTAATAGTTTATGATCACTAATCAAGTAATCACTATTTTGAGCGGCCAATACAGCCGCTTCTGCATCAATCACACCATACCCGTATTGATTACTCGTTGTGTATCCAGCCAAGTTAGTTTCCCAGTTTGGGTTGTCTATGTCGATCATCAATGCGGTATTGATCAGAATACTCTGGACGTCTCTAAGTGTCAGGTCATTGGTCTCAAGCATCAATGCGATGATCCCACTCACTAATGGAGCAGCAGCAGAGGTGCCGGAGAAGTCATCGATGAAGTTATTATCCATGGAGGTGGTTGTAATGCCATTGACACCAACACCTGAGTAAGCGGATATAACAATATTTGAGCCTAATTCATTGTACGATGGTAGACTAGCCCAGTCTGTAACTGAGGTTACAGCTATTGTATCAGTACTCGATACGATAGCGTCGTAAGCGGATTGATCTGAGGGTCCGCCGTTTCCATTAGAAAAAACAGCAATACTACCATCAGCTGTGGCTGTTGCAGCGCTGGATATCACAGTCGTCATTGGGTCAACATCGGTTATGCCCTTAGTGCCATCATAAGGGCCCCATGCACTGTTATAAACATCAATCAGTGATGATTGAGTGAATGGGTATTCGTAAAGGTCGCTTAATGAGACGATGTTTACATCGGGAGCGACTGCCGCCATCCCTTTTCCATTTCCAGTTGTCGCGCCCACTATGCCCGCGACATTGGTGGCATGTTCATCGATCAGAGCACCACTTGGCTGATTGGATGAGATTCGACTTGAAATATTACTTTGAAGATCTATATGTTCTGGATCAAATGGCGCTTCAACAATAGCTACAGTAATCGTGTCACCCGTTGCATGCTGCCAAGCCTCGATCACGCCGGTATTGAATAAAGACCATTGTTTCGCAACTAATGGATCACTACTAACAAAAATACGATCATCGTTTTCTGTTATTTGTAGAAAAGGTTTGGCTATATCGCTTAAGTCAATCGATAGAGTGTCGGTATTTTTCTGTGTAAAGACTTCGACGCCGTCCAAAGTGATAGAAATATCAAAATTAGAGCCTGCAGGAGAAAGATTAATTTCAAACATATCGTAGTAATAGGGATTTTGCCACAGCCAATATGTCGAGGCACTTGATTCGTTCAAAGCACCAGAGTAGTTAGTCTGATTGAATGCCAGTGTGTAGTCTCCAGTGCCGTTAGGTACAGAATCATTCGTCGATACATACAGTGCAATTGTATCGTCAAATTTATATAACTCGTCCAGTGGCAGCTCTAAACTTGCAGTAAAAGGTGTGCTGGTAATCTCATTAGGAAGCTCTGTTTTATCAATTATTCGCGAGCTACCGTGGGTGATTGAAAATGCTTGTGTTAGGTTGCCATCACTCAGTGTTACCTCAGCTGAGTCAAATAATGTAGCTTCTGGGTTGATTCCAAATGAAAGTGTATCGCCAGAAATTGACGGCTTGCCTGAATCGGAGAAAATTCCTTTAGGGTCATTAGTACTCACGGTCAAAGCCGATGCATCTCCATCGAAGAAATTATCAACTTTATATTGGTTTGTGTTGCTAGCCGCTACTATGACAGCGGGTGCAGTGAAAATAGAATTCGCTTGTGAGAGTGAA
>CACNSC010000015.1 GCA_902623005.1 uncultured Coxiella sp. | reverse complement strand
GCATGATCAGGAGCAGAACGAGCAGGTTACTCAATTGATCAAGCGTGAGTGTCGAGCGCCAAGTCCTGATCGACTATGGTATTTAGCCGATGCTTTTCGTGTTGGTTTTAGTGTTTACGAAGTTAATCAATTAAGTGGCATCGATCCTTGGTTTTTATTACAAATTGCTGATTTAGTTCGTACGGAGCAACAAATCAATGAGCTGCAATTAACTGATCTCGATAAAAACGACTTGCGCATGCTTAAACGTAAAGGTTTTTCTGACCGACGCTTGGCAGAATTATTTGTCATTGATGAATCGGAGGTACGTCAGTATCGCCATCAGCATCAAGTCCGTCCTATTTATAAGCGCGTGGATACTTGTGCGGGTGAGTTCGCCTCCAGTACTGCCTACATGTACTCGACGTATGAGACAGTGTGTGAAAGTCAGCCTACTCAAAAGGATAAAATTATCGTTTTAGGGGGTGGTCCCAATCGTATTGGTCAAGGTATTGAGTTTGATTATTGTTGTGTGCATGCTGCGATGGCAATGCGTGAGTGCGGTTATGAGACCATTATGGTGAACTGTAATCCAGAGACTGTCTCGACTGATTTTGATATCTCAGATCGGCTTTATTTTGAGTCGTTAACCATTGAAGATTTATTGGAGATTATTCACCTGGAACAACCCAAAGGTGTGATAGTCCAATATGGCGGGCAAACTCCATTGAAATTGGCGCAGTCATTGCAGGATTTAGGGGTGCCGATTATCGGTACTTCTCCCGATGCGATTGATCGTGCAGAAGACCGCGAGCGTTTTCAGGCTTGTTTAGAAAAAATTGGCTTGAAGCAACCGCCAAACGGAATTATCCGTGATATCAATGAAGGGCTACGTTTATCAAAAGTGTTAGCATATCCACTAATTGTGAGGCCTTCATACGTGCTGGGTGGACGAGACATGCGGGTGGTGTATCACCAGCGGGAACTAGCCGATTACTTGGCGCAAGTTGAGCATGTTTCAGCTGATCAGCCTTTGTTATTGGACCATTTTCTCAACGATGCGATTGAAGTCGATGTGGATGCGGTTTGTGATGGTACGACGGTATTGATTGGCGGTATTTTAGAGCACATTGAACAGGCCGGTGTGCATTCTGGTGATTCATCGTGTGTGTTACCGCCTCACAGTTTATCTCAGGAGCAGCAGGTAGAGATATCGCGTCAAGTCGAATTACTGGCATTGGAGTTAGGTGTAGTTGGTTTAATCAACATTCAGTTTGCAATTAAAAATGATGTTGTCTATGTGCTTGAGGTTAATCCACGAGCGTCTCGAACAGTACCTTTTGTCGCCAAAGCTACGGGTATTTCTATGGCTAAAATTGCAGCTCGTTGTATGATCGGACAATCAATCATTGAGCAAGATATTCAGTCATTAGCCTCCAGTAAATACTATGCAGTTAAAAGGCCAGTGTTCCCATTTGCCAAGTTTCCCTCTGTCGATCCGATCCTGGGCCCTGAAATGCGGTCCACCGGTGAAGTGATGGGGATTGGATCAACATACGGCGAAGCTTTCACGCAAGCACAATTGGCTGTTGGACAACGATTACCAAAACAGGGGGTTGCGTTTATTAGTGTGAGAGATGTTGATAAAACGCGATTGAAACAACTTGCACAATATTTAGTGGAATATGGTTTTGATATTATTGCGACACGTGGAACAGCCGCCGCATTGCATCTACACAGTATTCCTTGCTCGATCGTCAATAAAGTAAGTGAGGGTAGACCGCATATTGTCGATAAAATAAAAAACCACGAGATTCAATTCATTATTAATACGGCAGAAGGTCAGGATGCGGTTAAAGATTCTGCTACGATACGCAGTAGTGCTATTCAATATGATGTCTGTTACACTACGACACTAGCCGGAGCAATGGCAGCTTGTATGGCTTTAAAACAAAGTCCATCTCAAACCATTCTACCCTTACAAATACTACATTCATTAGCATAATTACGAGGTGCGTATGCAATCTACACCTATCACACCATCAGGTGCTGAAAAATTAAATCAAGAATTACAAAAATTAAAAACCGTCGATCGTCCAAAAATTATCGAAGCAATTTCGGAAGCACGTTCTCACGGTGACTTAAAAGAAAACGCAGAATATCACGCAGCGCGTGAGCAGCAAGGCTTAGTTGAGGCGCGGATTCGTTATCTCGAGGGTACATTGTCCAACTCGCAAGTGATTGACGTTACGCAATTGCCTGTGACTGACCGTGTTGTTTTTGGTGCTACCGTGACTCTGTATCACGTTGATACTGAGCAGCAAATTAAGTACCAGATTGTTGGAGAAGATGAGTCGGATTTAAAAGAAAATAAAATTTCTATTACTTCTCCTATTGCGCGAGGTTTGATTGGTCGTATAACCGATGATGAAGTAACTATTCAGACTCCCGATGGTGAGACACAATATGAGATTATTAAAGTCGAGTACATTTGATGATAATCTGTGCTCCTGAGTAATTATCAACAGTGAGGTTGTTGCATGTCAGATATCAAAATGCCGTCAGAGTTAAATCGAGTAATTATAGTTGTTGCGAGTATTGCAGCCGTTTGTGGTATTTTGTTTGGATTTGACACAGGTGTAATTTCCGGGGCAATTCTCTATCTTGATAAGCAGTGGCATTTTTCTGCATTGATGAATGGTCTATTGGTTTCCTCTGTGTTGTTTGGTGCTTTTTTTGGTGCTCTGGCCGGTGGCGTAGTTGCTGATCAGTTTGGTCGGCGTAATGTATTAATTGTTACCGCTTTGGTATTTTTAGTTGCCACTGCGTTCTCCGCGATTGCTACGACGTACTCTGTGTTATTGGTCTCGCGACTATTCGTTGGCTTCGCCATAGGCATAGCGGCGTTTGTCGCGCCTGTTTATATCTCTGAAATTGCTCCGGCATCGCATCGCGGTAAACTTGTATCGTTAAATCAGTTAGCTGTCACAATTGGAATCTTGTTAGCTTTTTTGGTTGATGTGCTGTGTTCACAGTACTTGGCAGATAATATGGCATGGCGTTGGATGTTTGCAGCTGGAATTATTCCGGCATTAATATTATTTATTGGTTTATTGTTCTTGCCTAAAAGTCCGCGTTGGTTGCTGTTGAAAGGTCGTGAATCCGAGGCGTTAGAAAAGTTGCGCTTATTACGTCGTCAAGACAACGTACAACGTGAGCTTGATATTATGCGAGATAATCTGGTGCAAGGGGGGCGTTGGAGCGATATGTTGCAACGTTGGCTTCGCCCTGCATTTGTGATTGGATTTGGTTTGGGTTTCTTTCAGCAGTTTACCGGTATCAACACGATCATCTATTACGCGCCGACGATTTTCAAACTTGCAGGACAGCAGTCGAATACGGCAGCGCTATTTTCAACCGTCGGTGTTGGTGTCGTCAATGTGTTATTCACTATTATAGCATTACCATTGATCGATAGATTAGGTCGCCGGCCTTTGTTATTCATTGGTCTTGGACTAATGGTGTTGAGCTTATTGGCTTTGGCTCTCGCATTTAATGTGGGTGAAGGCGTAGCATGGCTGCCAGTGGTTGCCTTGCTGGGTATGCTGTTTTTTATTGTGGGCTTTGCTATCAGTTTGGGTCCAATCATGTGGCTGATGTTTGCAGAGATCTTTCCATTATCAATCCGTGCTCGGGCAGCAAGCTTGGCTGCAGCGGTCAGTTGGTTGTTTAATGGTATCGTTTCTGGATCGTTTAAAGCGTTGGTTGACTCCTTAGGTGTTTCTAATGCATTTGTGCTTTACGCGGTAATCGGTGCGCTTGGTTTGGTGTTTGTCTATTACTGCGTGCCGGAGACCAAAGGTGTTGATCTGGAGATTATTGAGACGAATCTTCGCAAAGGTTTGTCAGGTCGTGACTTAGTTAAAACATAGTTTACTCTGTGAGCGTATTCGAAGCATAAAAACAGTTTTTTTAATGGCAAAGCCACTCATGTGCTAGCCAGGTGGCCACTGCATGATTCTGCCACCTAAAATATGCAGGTGGAGATGAAATACACTTTGTCCTGCCTTAGCACCATTATTAATCACAACACGGTAGGCATCACCAATGCCTTGCTCCACTGCAATCGCGTTAGCGGTTAATATTAAGTGACCCATAAGCGATTGATGCTCGATGGTCGCTTGGTTAAGCTGTTGGATTGGCAGTTTGGGGATTACCAGAATGTGTATGGGCGCTTGCGGCTGAATATCATGAAAAGCCAGGCACTGCTCATCTTCATAAACGATATCAGCCGGGATGGTTTTATCAATAATCCCTTGAAAAATTTGGTCGCTCATTGAGGGTTGCTCCTTAAGGTATTTATAGTGCTGCAATACGATCGCGTTGTGTCGCGAGCTTCTCTATGGCCTCAGAGGCTTGCTGCAGTTTCTCTTTCTCCTTATTAACGACATGCTCGGGCGCTTTCTTGGCATAGTTAGGGTTGCTCAAGCGTTGCGACGATTGGGCTTGCTCTTTTTCTAATTTCTCAATCGCCTTATTGAGTCGTTTAAGTTCTGCATCCTTATCAATAATATCTGAGAGTGGAATGTGGATTTCTAACTGATCCATAACAGCAGTAGCTGTCGGTGGTAAGCCACTGTTATCACTGACCCAGTTAAGTTGATCAATCTTAGCTAATGTTTGTATGAGTGATTTGAATTGATCGGCGTATTGCTGATCCTGCTCATCACCATGACACAGTAGTACCTCAATTTTTCGACCAGGTGAGACATTCATTTCACTGCGGATATTACGCACATTGCCGATTAATGTTTGCAACCAAAGCACAGCGCTTTCAGCTGTGTTTGGCTCAGGTGTAGAGGTTTGTGTTGGGTATATCGTCATCATGATGGATGGATCTTGAATGCCAAGCGGATGTTTGACACTTTGCCAAATTTCTTCCGTGATAAAAGGCATCATGGGGTGCATCAGTCTCAAGGTCGTTTCTAGCACATGAAGTAGGGTATACCGTGTCATGGCGCTGGATTCTGCTGGGGTTGATGGGTCGTTAAGTTGGCATTTGGTAATTTCGAGATACCAGTCGCAATAATCATTCCAGACGAATTCATAAATAGATTGGGCCGCTAGATCAAAACGGTATTGATCTAACGAATGATTAACTTTGTTAATCGTCTTGTTGAGTCGTGAATGAATCCACTGATCGATAACACAGGGTTGCTGAGAATTTTTGACGGCATGGCCTTCGGTGTTCATTAAGACGAAACGTGCTGCATTCCATAATTTATTACAGAAGTTTCTATAGCCATCAATTCGACCAAGGTCAAAGCGAATATCACGGCCTGTTGACGCCAATGCACAAAAGGTAAAGCGTAAGGCATCAGTACCATGAGCTTGTATTCCGTCAGGAAATTCTTTTGGTGTGTTATCAATAACCTGTTGCTTGAGGTGAGGTTGGATAATACTTTGGGTGCGCTTGGCAATCAGCTCTTCCAGTGCAATGCCGTCGATTAAATCGATTGGGTCAATGATATTACCCTTTGATTTAGACATTTTTTGTCCCTGACCATCACGGATTAGTCCGTGAATATAGACTTCACGAAATGGAACATCATCGAGAAATTTAATGCCCATCATCACCATGCGCGCGACCCAAAAGAAAATAATATCAAACCCGGTAACCAGAACTTGGCTGGGGTAGAATGTTTGTAATGCTTCGGTATTTTCTGGCCAGCCTAAACTGGAAAAAGGCCAGAGAGCGGCAGTAAACCAAGTATCTAAAATATCATCGTCTTGTTTGAGCACAATATCGTCATCAAGTTGATGCTTATTTCTAACGTCAGTTTCGTCATGACCAACATAAGTCTTGCCAGCGTCATCGTACCAGACAGGGATTCTATGTCCCCACCACAATTGTCTGCTGATACACCAGTCCTCGATATTTTCAAGCCACTGCAAGTAAGTCTTATTCCAATTTTCTGGGACAAACTTAAGACGACCGGTTTTAACCGCATCTATGGCGGGTTTTGCTAGTGATTTTGTTTTAATGAACCACTGATCAGTAAGCAGGGGTTCAATGATAACGCCACTGCGATCTCCAATGGGCACTTGTAAGGTATGTGGCTCTGTCTTTACTAAATAGCCTTGTTGCGTTAAGTCCTCAATAATTTGTTTTCGAGCATCAAAGCGGTCCATACCCTGGTAGGCAGCTGGTGTATTCTCATTGAGGCAGGCAGACTCTGTAAGAATATTGAGTAATTCTAGCTGGTGTCGTTGTCCCATTGCGTTGTCATTAAAATCGTGTGCGGGTGTGATTTTCACACAGCCAGTACCAAACTCACGGTCGACCTCATCGTCGGCAATGATTGGGATCTGCCTATTTGTTAAAGGTAGTGATACCATTTGACCAATCAGATTGACATAACGCTCGTCTTCAGGATGTACCGCGATAGCCATATCACCCAGCATGGTTTCAGGACGAGTAGTAGCAATAGTGACAAACGACTCGCTGTCAACTAGAGGGTAACGAATGTGCCACAGGTGCCCTTGTCTTTCCTCGTTAAGGACTTCTAGATCAGACACGGCGGTTTGTAATTTCGGGTCCCAGTTAACAAGGCGTTTACCTTTATAGATTAGTCCTTCATCGAACAAGCGAATAAAGGCCTCGCTGGTAGCATGACTAACTTGATCGCCCATACTAAATTGCGCACGTTCCCAATCTAAGGAAGCACCAAGACGGTGCATTTGACCAGAGATACAGTCGCCTGATTGCTCGCGCCATGCCCAGGCTTTTTCCAAGAAGGCTTCTCGTCCTAGATCATGACGAGTTTGGTTGTTTTTTGCCAGCTCGCGCTCTACGACCATCTGCGTTGCGATTCCAGCATGGTCGGTGCCAGGTTGCCACAGGGTGTTGCATCCCATCATGCGTTGGCGCCGAATCAGGGTGTCCATCAGGCTGAGTTGAAAACCGTGTCCCATGTGCAAGGTGCCGGTGACGTTGGGCGGGGGCAGCATAATGGCATAAGGTTGACCTTGATGACTGGGCTGGTAATAACACTGAGATTCCCAGAAATCGTTCCAATGTTGTTCAATTTGTGCTGGTTGGTATGTTTTTTCCATCGTTATATGCCATTGCTTGACTCATTTGAGAAGCCGGCTATTGTTCCATATCCGTGGGTTGTTGTCAGCCTTTGCAGTGACTGCATTGTCAGGTATGATTGGCAAATTATTATTCATTGTAAAATCGTCTTTTAGGTCAGATTGTGATCATCTATCGGTACATTGCTCGTGAGCTCCTCGTCACCTTATTGGCTTTAACGTCAGTTGTTGTCGCCGTGTTCATTATTAACCAATTTGTGCACTATATCGGTCACGTTGCTGAAGGTCGTTATAGCATGCTATCTCTTATGCAGTTGATGGCAGTTATGGTGCCATTGATTGCAGGCTATTTAATCCCTTTGGCGTTCTATTTGAGTATCTTGTTGGTTTTTGGAAAATGGTATGTCAATCAAGAGATGGTGGTTCTTCAAGCCTGTGGCCTTGGCTTTAAGGAGTTGTTGATTAAGGTGCTTGGCATCGCTGTATTGGTTTCTGTATTGGTAGGGTTCCTAACATTGTATGTAGACCCGAAGGTGCAACGTCTCAATAACAAAGTGTTGGTTGAGATAGCTCAGCAAAGTGTGATCTCACATATCGTGCCACAGTCCTTTACCTCTTTAAGTAGGCAGCAAACGTTTTATACATCGACGGTGTCACGCGATCGCAAAAGACTGTCAGATGTCTTCCTTGCCGAACACCTTAATAATGGTGATTGGCGAATTACTACGGCTAAAAATGCCTATGAGGTGAAGAATCAACCATGGGCTGGTCGTTATTTGTTGTTTGAATCCGGTAGTCAGTCGAATTTAAATCAGAAACAAAACACTTATGATCTTGGTCTGTTTGAGCAATACGGTGCCTTATTAGACATCCCCTATAAAAAGATTAGCAGCTGGCCGGAAGATGCTTCGACAGCCAAGTTGTTGCCCGATTACTGGAAAAACTCGAAAGTTGCTGCTGAGTTACAATGGCGGTTGAGTATCCCACTTTCTGTACCGTTGTTGGCGTTATTGGCGGTTCCTTTGAGTCATATTCGCCCTCGTCAAGGACAATATGGACGACTGTTTCCAGCTATTCTTATCTATCTGGCTTATGCGGATTTTCTATGGGTGGGTCGCAGTTGGGTCGCAGATGGTAAAGTTAGCTCATGGTTGGGTATGTGGTGGATTCATGTTGCATTACTACTATGCAGCCTGATGGTCTTTTTGCATCGATTTGGTGGCTTAAGTTCGTTCTCTTTATTGATTCGAAAGAGGTCTGCATGAAGATTATCTCCAGTTATATCCGACGATCAGTCATTCAAGCCGTGCTGCTTTGTTTGCTAATATTGACTGGATTGCAGTGTTTTATTGAGCTTATTAATGTAACCAGCAACCTTGGTAAAGACGGTTTTTCGATTGGAGCAGCGATACTATACGTCATCATGAAATTACCAGCTGATCTTTATCAAATGTTTCCTATGGTTGGTTTTATTGGCTGTTTGTTGGGTTTAGGGCGTTTATCATCGAACAGCGAGTTGATTGTTATTCGTGCTGCAGGAGTGTCAATTTCCAGGATCGCGCTAAGTGTGGTTATGGCGGCTAGTATCCTGATGTTTTTTGTTACGGTTGTGGGCGAGTTCGTCGCACCGCCACTCGTGCAAGCTGCGCAATACATTAAGCATCCTGATCAGCGCCATGCAACGTCTCAATTGCATAATGTATGGCTGCATCAAGGTAATTCTTTTCTCAATATTGGGAAGGTATGCTCAGATCACGAAGTGGAATCGTTGTATCGATTTAACTTTGATAAAGATCAACATTTGGTTGCCTATTGGCATGCTCAATCGGCATTAAAATCAAATGATCAGTGGACTTTGAAGCATGTTGAGATCACTCGAGTGAATCAATCGCCACACAAACAATATTATGCGTCTTACCCTCTGAATATGACTTTTCAGCCTAAGATGCTGGTTGATACTCATATTGATTTGCGTGATCAGTCAGCAATTTTCCTCTGGAACAAGTTTCATTACTTAAAACACGTTGGCTTGGATCAAGGTCAGACTACTTTTACGCTTTGGCAACACTTAATGCAGCCATTAACAACTATTGTCATGATTTGTCTCGGTGTCCCATTTACTCTGGGCTCATTGCGAGATTCCTCAGCGGGAGCGCGCTTGGTAGTTGGTGTTCTTATCGGTTTTGGCTTTTATATGTTGAACGAATTTCTAGGACCAATGGCTTTCATCTATCATGTTCCTGCACAGCTAGCAGCAACACTACCGTCGATCTTGTTTTTTTCTCTTTATATGATTATGTTACGCCGTCTTGATCGCTAGCGTCTTTTCCAAGGTTAATTTTATGAATAAGTTAGAAGATGAAGTTTCTAAACGTTGTGCGTTTGCAATTATCTCGCATCCTGATGCCGGTAAAACCACGGTTACTGAAAAGCTATTATTATTTGGTGGTGCAATCAATCTAGCTGGATCTGTAAAGGGTAGAAAAGCCAGTCGACATGCAACATCAGATTGGATGGAGCTGGAGAAACAACGCGGTATATCCGTGACTACGTCGGTGATGCAATTTGTTTACAAAAATCGTGTGGTTAACTTGCTAGATACGCCGGGACATGCTGACTTCTCAGAGGATACCTACCGAACTTTGACTGCAGTCGATTCGGCTTTAATGGTAATTGATGCTGCAAAAGGTGTTGAGGAAAGAACGATTAAATTAATTGACGTTTGTCGACTCCGTACTACGCCGATTCTAACATTTATTAATAAAATGGATCGTGATACCAAGGAGCCGATGGATGTGCTCGACGAAATTGAAAAGGTATTGAAGATTGAGTGTGTTCCAATGACATGGCCAATTGGAATGGGTAAGTCTTTCAAAGGTATTTACCATTTATCGGAAGATAAAATTTATCTTTACGAATCTGGAGCACGTTCTGAAATCGGTACTGTTAATGTGATTGAGGGATTGCAGAGTCATGAGGTTGAGTCTGCTTTGGGTCCTTTATGCTCGCAGTTACGCGAAGAGGTGGAGTTAATTCGGGAAGCTACGGCTACATTTGATCATGTGAAGTATTTAGAGGGTGCCCAGACACCAGTCTATTTTGGTTCGGCGATTAATAATTTTGGCATTCGAGAGTTGCTAGATGCATTTGTGAATTATGCGCCACCACCACAACCTCGCGAAACAACTGCTCAGTTAGTCGAGCCCCAACAAAATAAATTTAGTGGTTTTATTTTTAAGGTACAGGCGAATATGGATCCATCACATCGTGATCGTATCGCTTTCTTAAGAATTACCTCTGGTCGTTATCACAAAGGAATGAAGATGTATCATGTCAGAGCCAATAAGAGTATCTCGGTTCATAATGCGCACACCTTTATGGCGGGTGAGCGCGAACACGCAGATGAGGCGTGGCCAGGAGATATAATAGGCCTTTATAGTCACGGTACTATCAGAATTGGTGATACTTTCACTCAGGGTAGTAGTTTTAAATTTTGTGGTATTCCTAATTTTGCTCCTGAGCTTTTTCGTTCCGTTAGGCTAAAAGATCCTTTGCGTCAAAAAGCTTTATTAAAAGGTTTAATACAATTATCTGAAGAGGGGGCGACACAAATTTTTAGACCGTTGATGAGTAATGAGCTGATTGTTGGTGCGGTTGGTGTTCTTCAATTTGATGTGGTTGCTCACCGACTGGAAAATGAATATAACGTTCGATGTATTTATGAGTCAGTAAATACGGTCACAGCGCGTTGGATTACAAGCAGTGATGAAAAACAGTTAGAGGCTTTCAAGCAATCTCAGCAACGTTATTTAGCACTTGATGCAGGTGATTGTCTCACTTATCTTGCACCAACTCGAGTTAATTTAGATTTGGCCATTGAACAATGGCCGGCAATTAAGTTTAGTGCCACGCGTGAGTATTAGCTGGCTATCGATGGATTAATCCCTTTGCGATTGTAATGAGCTCGGCTTTATTGTTAATGAATATCTTCTTCTTTTGGATAGTCAGAATATTCTTACTCTGAAGGTTATGTAGAAGTCGGCTGACTGTGGCAGGAGCAAGTCTTAAAAAGTTCGCGATATCTTGGTGAGTCATGAGGAGCTTGCACATATCATAAGCATAGCCAAGCCGCTTGTAATGTTTGGTGAGTTGTAAAATGAATTCAGCGATGCGTTGTTCGGCAGTTGTGCGAAGTTGTTTTCTATTATCGTTGCGTATTCTTAAGTTTATTAAATTAAAAAATTGATCAAGAATGAGTGGGTTTTTACTTAATAGAGATTTTAATTGTTGAACTGGAACCTCGCATAAGTTTGAGAAATCAAGTGCAATGACAGAGAACGATGTTTGTTTCTTATCGATACCCTCCCAGCCAAAAAGCTCTGGTGGGAAATGGAAATCCATAGTGTACTCTTCGCCATCTTCTTTGTTAATGTAGCTCTTGAGCATTCCAGATTTAATCAAAAAAACGGAATCCATTAGTGTGCCTTGACGACATAAGTGCTCGCCAGGTTCCAAGTTGCGACTATGAAAGTGTAAATACTTCGCACTTTTGATGATTTCATTTTGTAGTTGACCGGGAAGACAGTATTCAGCCATTTTGCATTGTGAGCAATGGTTCGTCATGGCTTTGAGTGGTCTGGCTAAGGTTCCTTCCAATCATGTCTCCACAGCAAAAGATGAGTAGGGTAGTCAGTAAATATTCGTCTTTACCTTGTTATATTGTATACATAATGATCATCAAGCAAGCATCGATGTGGTCAAATAACGAGCTAATTTTTTTTTAAGATAGTCGTATTTTTTTATCACTTTATATCAGTGCCTTTGAAATGCAGTCAGGTAGATTTCTGATAATAAAAGTCTAAGCACCAGGATTTCTTCATGTTGGTAATGATGAGTTTTCGAAGATTGGCTAAGTGAACGGCTACTGGTCTTCTTCGTTTTTCTTTATAGTTTTGGTATTTGTGCCGTCATGAGCAATCTTGTCTTCACTCCAGGGTAGGTTTCTGTATTGGGAGTTTTGTGAAAGCAAAAAGAACGGGTACTTGATGATGTCGAAAAAAGGTGAGTAATCAAAGTCACTCGGTGTTGTTAGTCTGGTGTTACGACGTATCACTTCGTAATCATTTGAATTTTCGTCTTTCTTAATCAGTG
Organism: uncultured Coxiella sp.; assembly: GCA_902623005.1. Taxonomy (GTDB): domain Bacteria; phylum Pseudomonadota; class Gammaproteobacteria; order Coxiellales; family Coxiellaceae; genus UBA9148. Next base: position 20,463 of record CACNSC010000015.1, on the reverse strand, counting down.
GAAGTACAGGAAAGTTGATCGAAGTGAAGGCGTTAGCAATCATTTCCGAGCAAATTTCTTGAGCAGTTGAGTTGGGTTTATCGTCGAATAGAATCGATCCCATCTTTGATGGAATAAAGCGGCTTTTAAGTAGGAATCGACCTAAATCAAGAAAATGTCGAACGTTATAAGATTTACCGACTCTAGAGATGGCGTATGCAATAACAGCTTGAGCATCTTTTGTGTTGATTCCAGTTGGTCGACATATCCGTAGGTGTCGATCCGTGTACTTTGATAGTGGAGCAATGTAAGTGCCTTGTCCGACTTCACTTTCGATTACTAATCTTTCATGCGGGGCGCCGTGATACTTTTTGTGAATGGCTTCACGTAATTTTGGATCTTCGATGTCATGAATTCTTCCGATGTAAAGTGCAGAGTGCGTCCATGGACTTTTAGTAATGTTATTGATGATGAGGCTGATACGATTGCAGCCTTCAACCAAAAGCACATCGGCAGGACGAATCTCATGACTTAATCGATCAAAGTCGCATAAATAGCTGCGACTGGGCGATACTTCTTTGGTGAAGTAACTAATAATTTTTTTATTTAACCAACGCGAGAAGCTCATGAATGATCCTGGCAAGTAGGTCGCATTATTCTACTTTTTATTCTAGAGAGCACGCTGTTGTAGTCAATCTTGTATAGCGGGTTGTCTAAAAATAGTCGAGTGAAGTTGTTAGAATACTTTTTTTGAGTCTTGAGTGATTTAAACACAAAAGATTAGTGGCAATGAGTGCTTGCATCATGTGTCCTTTGCGCAACCATAAGTGTGCGTAACATTGCTAGGTATCGTTATGGTTAAAGTCTGTGCTTGCGCTATCGTATTTGGGATGATATCTTTCTGCGTTTGCAAAAATCACCGTATTTTAGGCACGTAGCTCAGGGGTAGAGCACCACCTTGACATGGTGGGGGTCGGCAGTTCGAAACTGCCCGTGCCTACCAACTTCTGACGGACATAAACTATGCCATTGATCACCTTATCTGACGGATCTACCAAAGAATTCGAGGGCCCTATCACCGTCAAAGAGGTAGCTCAGTCAATTGGTCCAGGTTTAGCTAAAGCGGCGCTAGCAGCCAAGGTTGATGATCGTCTGGTTGATTTGTCATTCAAACTGATCGACGATGCAAAATTGGTGTTGTTAACTCTTAAAGATAACGATTCTCTCGATATCTTGCGCCATTCTGCAGCTCATTTGCTGGCTCAGGCAGTTAAGCAATTGTTTCCGCAAGCGCAGGTAACTATTGGTCCGGTAATTGATGATGGTTTCTATTATGACTTTTCATTTGAGCGTTCTTTTACGCCGGACGATTTAATTGCTATTGAAAAGCGCATGAAAGAAATTGCCAAGCAATCGCTACCTGTGACACAACGCACAATGTCTCGTGACGAAGCTGTTGAATTGTTTGAGGGTATGGGTGAAAAGTATAAAGTTGAGCTGATCAAAGCAATCCCAGACGACGAGGTGCTAACTGCATACGAGCAGGGTGATTTTATAGACCTTTGTCGTGGCCCACACGTGCCGTCAACGGCTTTTCTCAAGGCGTTTAAACTGACTAAAGTTGCTGGGGCTTATTGGCGCGGCGATAGTGATAATGAAATGCTGCAGCGCATATATGGTACTGCCTGGGCAGATAAGTCAGAGCTTAAAGATTATTTGCACCGGCTGGAAGAAGCGGAAAAACGAGACCACCGATTACTTGCAAAAAAAATGGATCTTTACCACATGCAAGAAGAAGCGCCTGGAATGGTATTTTGGCATCCTAATGGTTGGACTATTTTTACCGAGATTCAACAATATATTCGTGGCAAGTTGAAAAAATTTGGTTATCAAGAGATCAATACTCCGATTATGGCTGATATGACACTGTGGGAGCGTTCAGGACATGCCGAGAAATTTGGTGATGAGATGTTTAGTGTCTCTCAAGATGATCGCTGTTTTGCAATTAAACCCATGAATTGCCCGGGTCATGTTCAGGTGTTTAAGCAAGGTATTCATAGCTATCGAGATTTACCACTGCGTTTAGCAGAGTTTGGTTGTTGTCATCGAAATGAGCCATCGGGTTCTTTACATGGTCTCATGAGGGTGCGTGGTTTGACCCAGGATGACGCTCACGTATTTTGCACTCAAGATCAGATTACTTCAGAAGTTGATGCTCTACTATCTATGGTTTATGAGTTCTATCAAGATTTTGGCTTTGATGATATTACCGTTAAGTTATCTACTCGCCCTGAGAAACGTATTGGTTCTGATCAAATTTGGGATCTCGCAGAGCAATCTCTAGCGGATGTTCTCAATAAACGTGGTGTGACATGGGAAGAGCAGCCTGGTGAAGGTGCATTTTACGGACCTAAGATTGAATTTACTTTGTTTGACTGTTTACGCCGTGCCTGGCAGTGCGGAACCGTTCAGCTTGATTTTTCCATGCCGGATCGTCTCGGTGCGACATACATAGACGCCAGTGGTAATAAACAAACGCCAGTAATGCTCCATCGAGCTATTATCGGTTCATTTGAGCGCTTCATTGGTGTTTTGTTAGAGCATTATGAGGGCAAACTTCCGGTCTGGTTGGCTCCAGTTCAGGTGGTTGTGATGACGATTACCGATAAACAGCATGAGTTTGCTCAAGAAGTGGTCAATAAATTGAAAAAAAGTGGTTTTCGTGCACAAACAGACTTGAGAAATGAAAAGATCGGCTATAAAATTCGCGAACATACGATTTCACGTATCCCGTATTTGGTTATACTTGGTGACCAAGAGCTAGCTGGTCAGCATTTAACCATTCGAACGTTAGATACAAAAAAAATGTTAACGTTGTCTGTGCCTGAGTTTACGCAAAGGCTCAGTGACGATATTGAACTTAAGAGGAGAGCATCATCAGAGTAAAAGTAGCCCGTGTTAATGATCAGATTCAGGCGAGTCAGGTTCGCTTGATTGATGAACAAGGTGATCAGGTCGGCATTGTTAGTATTGATCAGGCTATCCTTAAAGCTCAGAACGTGGGTCTGGACTTGGTTGAAATTTCTCCTAATGTAGAGCCTCCTGTTTGTCGGATTATGGATTACGGTAAATTTTTATTCGACAAGAAGAAGCGGTTCACCGCCGGTAAGAAAAAACAGCGTCAAATGCAGGTCAAGGAAATTAAGTTCCGACCTACTACCGATATTGGCGATTACACGGTTAAGTTGAAGAAGATTATCACTTTTCTCGAACGTGGCGATAAAGTGAAAGTCAGTTTACGTTTTCGTGGTCGAGAGATTCAGCACAAAGAGTTGGGCATGGATTTATTGACTCGAATTAAAGGCGACTTGCCCGAAGGTGCTGTAGTTGAACAAGCGCCTAAGTTAGAAGGTCGTCAGATGAGTATGGTTGTCGCTATCGCAAGTAAGTAAGTTGGGGTCGTGATAGAGCAAAGTGTCTGGTATTAAGCCATTCGTTAAGTTCTGTTTCACAAGCGATGTGAAAGAACACATTAATTATTTAAGGTATTATTATGTCAAAAATGAAAACTAATCGCGGTGCTGCCAAGCGTTTCAAGCGCACAGGCACGGGTGCTTTAAAGCGCAGACGAGCCAATCGTAACCATATCCTGACAAAAAAAGAGACACAGACTAAGCGGCAGAGAAAAGCTGCGGTTCACGTTCATAAAAACGACATGCATGCCATGAATGCCATGCTTGCCGGGTAACTAATAGAGAAACTGAGGATTAAATCATGCCAAGAGTAAAGCGCGGAGTAACTGCTAAGGCCCGCCACAAGAAAATTCTAAACAAGGCCAAGGGCTATTATGGTGCTCGCAGCCGTGTTTATCGCGTCGCTAAGCAAGCGGTAATCAAAGCCGGTCAGTATGCCTATCGTGATAGACGCCAGCGCAAGCGACAATTCCGTGCATTATGGATTGTGCGTATTAATGCTGCAGCAAGAGATCATGGTTTGTCATACAGCCGCTTCATGAACGGTTTAACTCATGCCGGTATCGAACTTGATCGTAAGATTTTAGCAGAGATGGCAGTAAATGATCGCAATGCTTTTTGTAAATTAGCGGAGCAGGCCAAGGAAGCATTAGCGTCTTAACTAGATTTAAATGGTTAATTACGCATAATGGAGTAAGCAATGGATGTGAAGATAAAAGCTTTGTTGGATCAGGCAAAGCAAGAAGTTGCTGCTACTAGAGATCTTGAACAGCTGGCTTCTGTAAAGTTGTCCTACTTAGGTAAGAAGCATGGTCAGCTTGCCGAGCTTCTCAAAGAAGTCAGCTCTCTCCCTGTCGATCTCAGGCCATCGATGGGAAAGGCGGTCAATGCTGCAAAAGTTGAATTCAATGATTTGATTTCCTCTCACGAAGTTAAATTACAAAAGATATTGCTCGCAAAGCGCCTTCAGAATGAAACGATTGATGTCACGCTTCCTGGACGTCATCGAGGTCGTGGTAGCTTGCATCCTGTAACGCAAGTCACCGAGTTTGCCACTCATGTTCTTCAGTCTATGGGTTTTTCAATCGAGGAAGGACCTGAAATTGAAGATGAGTTTCACAACTTTGAAGCTTTGAATATCCCATCGCATCATCCAGCTAGAGATATGCATGATACGTTTTATTTTCCTAATAAGCTGCTATTGAGAACGCATACCTCATCCGTTCAAATACGCTGCATGGAAGCCCAGTCACCGCCGATCCGAATCATAACGCCAGGTCGAGTTTATCGTGCAGATTCTGATCATACTCACACTCCAATGTTTCACCAGCTTGAAGGTCTCATGATAGATGAGCACTCAACTTTTGCTGATTTAAAGGCCATGGTACAGGGGTTTTTGAAGGCCTTATTTGGTCAAGATACAAATATTCGTTTCAGGCCGTCGTATTTTCCTTTTACTGAGCCGTCGGCTGAAGTCGATATAGAGTATCAAGTCGTTGATCGTCAAAGTGGTGAGCTAACTGGAGAGACGAGTTGGATGGAAGTATTAGGCTGTGGCATGGTTCATCCTAATGTTCTGGCTAATGTTGGTATAGACGCTGAGCGCTATACAGGCTACGCGTTCGGTATTGGTCTCGATCGTTTAGCCATGATTCGATACGGTATTTCAGATCTACGAACACTATTTAGCAATGATCTTAGATTTCTCTCTCAATTTTAAAATGTAAATTTGGCTTTAGGGGATACTTATGCGAGTAAGTCAGCAATGGCTGCGTGATTGGGTCAGTATAGACGGATCGATCGACGATCTATCTTCAGCACTAACTATGGCTGGTTTAGAAGTTGACTCTATTATTCCTGTCGCATCGCCTTTCTCCGGTGTTGTCGTCGGTTATATTGAAAGTTGTGATCAGCATCCAAATGCAGACCGTTTGCGTTGTTGTCGGGTTAATTTAGGCGCTGAAGTAGTTGATATTGTTTGTGGTGGTAAGAATGTTAAGGCTCAGCAAAAAGTTGCTGTTGCAACAGTAGGGGCATGTTTAGGGTCTGATTTTAAAATCAAACGCACTAAGTTACGCGGTGAGCCATCGTGTGGCATGATTTGTTCGTCACAAGAGCTGGGGCTGGGTGATGATGGATCAGGCGGTATCATGGAGTTGCCTGAAGATGCACCGATTGGTCAATGTTTACGTGAGTATTTGCAATTGGACGATGTGGTGTTGGATGTTGATTTAACGCCAAACCGTGGAGATTGCCTATCAATGCTCGGTATTGCCCGAGAGGTCGCTTCATCACAAAATCAAACCTTAACTCCTATCGAGTCTGCTAAAAATACTATAAGTATCGATCAGCAGCAGTCTATAGATGTGCGAGCTCATCAGGCTTGTCCTCGCTATGTAGGTAGAATTATCACAGGTATCCCTAAACATCGCAGCACTCCACTTTGGATGATTGAGCGTCTACGTCGGGCTGGTATCCGAGCGATTGATCCAGTGGTCGATGTTTTGAACTATGTCATGTTAGAGCTAGGCCAGCCCATGCATGCGTTTGACCTGGATAAAATTTCAGGCAGTATTGCAGTTCGATATGCAGAATCCGGCGAAAAGCTAGAGTTATTGGATAATCAGACCATTGAGTTATCAGAGCACGATTTAATAATTTGTGATAAGCAAAAACCGCTTGCATTGGCTGGAGTCATGGGTGGACTGGATTCTGCAGTAACAGATAAGACCAGCTCTATATTTTTAGAAAGTGCCTATTTCGAGCCCATTGGTGTAGCCAAAACAGCCAGAAAATATGGTTTGCAAACCGATTCATCTTACCGATTTGCACGAGATGTTGATTACTTAATTCAAGAGTCAGCACTTGAGCGCGCAACATCATTATTATCGGAGGTGTTGGGCGATATCCAAATTGGTCCTCTGACCACAGAGTGTCAAGCGAGTTATCTACCGCAAAGGAATTCCATAGAGCTTCGCTTAAAGCGCGTTGAGCGCGTACTTGGAGTGGTGATTCCACCTGCTGTTATTCAAAAACTCTTACAAGCGATTGGAATGACAGTTTCCTTATCGGAGACGACTTGTACGGTGGTTTCCCCCAGTTTTCGTTCAGATATCAGCACGGAAATTGAGTTGATTGAGGAGATTGCTCGCTTATACGGTTATAGCGCGATACCCACTAATGAGCAGTCGGTATCATTATCATTTCCCAAAACGATTAATGTTACTGATCAACATCAAATTAAACGGGCCATTGCAGTTCAAGGTTATCAAGAAGTTGTGAATTACAGTTTCATCGACCATGCTTCTGCAGATGCTTTTGCTAATGGCTTAGAGCTCATGTCGCTGGATAATCCATTGTCAAACGACTTAAGCACTATGCGACCCTCATTGTGGCCTGGGTTACTAAAAACACTGCAATATAATTTACACCGACAATGTTCACGTCAGGCATTGTTTGAGGTGGGTTGTTGTTTTTCTATTAGTAATGCAAAGCTCTCACAATCATCTCGAGTAGCAATGCTATTGTCGGGCTATTCTCATCCAGAGCAGTGGGGTCAGTCAAAACGCTTGGTGGATTTTTATGATATTAAAGGTCATGTTGATGCCTTACTGGCCTCAGCTCGCCATAAAGTAAGTTGGCAATGGCAAAAAGCAGAAAATGCTTGTTTACATCCAGGCCAATCAGTGGGTTTGTTTGAGGGAGATCAGCTATTGGGGCATTTGGGCGCGCTTCACCCTTCGCTAGCACAAGAACTCAATATCTCAGTACCAGTGTTTTTATTTGAAGCAGACTTGGCGTTTCTTCAGTGCTCAGACATACCACAAGTAGAACATGTTTCTAAGTTTCCCTCTGTAAGACGCGATTTATCATTCATTATTAATTCGAATGTTATGTCGTCAGACATGATTAAAATTATTCGTCAATGTGATATTCAAATCTTAGATAAGGTTAATATTTTCGATGTATATTGCGGAGATGAATGCGGCATTGGTAAAAAAAGTATCGCAATAGGCTTGACCTTCCAAGCAGCTTCACGCACTCTTGTAGATGAAGAGATCAATCAAGTGATTGATATTATTATTAAAGCTTTGCAGAGTGGATTAGATGCAACGTTGAGGGTTTAGCTATGGGCGCGTTAACAAAGGCGAATTTAGCAGAGTATCTTTTTAATACTTTGGGGTTGAATAAGCGTGAAGCCAAAGAATTGGTTGAGTTGTTTTTTGAAGAGATACGAGTTTGCCTAGAGAACGGTGAGACGGTCAAGCTCTCTGGCTTTGGAAATTTTAATCTGCGTGATAAAAGTGAGAGACCTGGTCGAAATCCAAAGACTGGAGAAGAAATTCCAATCAAAGCCCGTCGAGTTGTCACTTTCAGAGCAGGGCATAAGTTAAAAACAAGAGTGGAGGCATATCGCCATGATGAAGGGGAACCCAAGGAAGAGGCTTAATACGGCTGATTTGCCAGCTATTCCCGAAAAATTATATTTCACTATTGGCGAAGTGGCTCAGATGTGCGCTGTTGAGACCCATGTACTAAGGTATTGGGAGCAAGAGTTTCCCGACATATCTCCATCAAAGCGTCGAGGTAATCGTCGTTATTATAAACCCAAAGATGTTCATCTAATTAGAAAAGTACGTACTCTCTTGTATGATCAGGGTTTCACCATTGATGGTGCTCGTCGACAGTTATCTCAGCCAGCTGAGAAAGATCCCACGTCAGATCAACCGTCCAAGGCTCAGGGTGTGGTTTTAACTGTGATAGATCAGCTTGAAGAGATTGTAAAAGAGCTTGAGACTGCATAGATACTCCTGTAAACCCTATTAATTTTTACTAGTAGTTTCCACACGCTTTTTTTCGTGGTAGCCTTGTCGAGCTTTGGATTCGGGGCGTGGCGCAGCCTGGTAGCGCACTTGCATGGGGTGCAAGGGGTCGCAGGTTCAAATCCTGCCGTCCCGACCAAGAATTTATCTATTAATAATTCTTATTCAATTCTTCTTGATTCTTGTCATTTTAGTGTTACATTTTAATGAAACAACGACGCGATGAACGTTATGAATCCTAAATTGCTTGATGTGCTGGCATGCCCAATTTGCAAGGGCCACTTGTTATACGATGCGCGCCATCAAGAATTAGTCTGTCCAATCGATAAGCTTGCTTATCCAATACGGGAAGGGATCCCTGTTATGTTAGAGAAACATGCAAGGAGCATAATTGAACAAGGAGGATAATTATGAGTTTTCACGTCATTATTCCAGCACGCCTTAATTCATCTCGATTACCTGGCAAGGTTCTGAAAGACCTTGCTGGCAAACCCATGATTCAATACGTTTACGAAAGCGCTGTGCAGTCTGGTGCTCAGTCTGTCACCATTGCGACGGACGATGATCAGATTGCAGAAGTCTCAAAAGATTTTGGGGCTGCAGTTTGCATGACCTCGGATTTGCATCAGTCTGGTACTGAGCGTATATGTGAGGCGGTAGAGACGCTTGACTTTGAACCTGACGAGGTCATCATTGGTCTGCAGGCCGATGAGCCTTTAATTCCCAATTCTGTAATACGTTTTTTAGCGGATGATCTGGTTGAGCATGAGCATATTGCTGTAGCAAGCTTATGTCATCCAATAAATTCTCCTGGTGAATTATTTGACCCGAATATTGTCAAAGTTATTTTAAATCGTCGACACTACGCAGTATATTTTAGTCGTGCACCGATGCCTTGGGATAGAGATAGTGTGGAGTTACCTAATGATATGAAAGTAACCTCACAGCATTATCGGCATATTGGTATGTATGGTTATCGTGCCTCTTTTTTAGAGGATTATGCAAAATGGTCGGCTTCTCCATTAGAGTCAATTGAACAGTTAGAGCAGTTGCGTATCATTTGGAACGGTGGGCGTATTCACATGAAGGTATACGAGCATGCCATACCCCAAGGGGTTGACACTGAGAAGGATTTTGAGAAAGCGTTACAGCTTTTAAGTTGATTTTAACGCGGCATGCGTTATTTGTAGTTTAGACTTTTAGAGGGCAACAAAAACCTTAGTTTTTGTTTTCTCGCAGTTTTCTTACAGAAATTATTCCACAAATTTTTTGTAGACTTTATCCAAGCTCTTATCAATTTCATCAACGAGATTCTTAGTGCCACCTTTAATTGTTGACTTCTTCTGGTTATCACCATTGATAAAGTTATAATCTTTATCATCAAGATACTTTCGAACGTCCTCTTTGGTCATATTGAAAAGTTTAAGGTTGTTATTTTTGTCAACCCAGAAAAAATAAATTTTCTTTGCTGTAATATCAACAAGCATAGTCGTGCGTTTATTATTAAATTGGGATTTAAATATAGATGGCCTTAATCGTATGATGCGACGTTGTCTGATATCAGAATTTTTTCTTTCGGCTTCAATTTTTTCGTAATAGCCCTTATCGGCATCAATGGGTGAAACTCGCATCGTACAAAAAATAGAGCTTTTTTTCACTTTATTGATGTGGAGTTTAGTTGGTATTAATTTCAGTTTGTTGTCTTTGGTTATTCTTAAGAAATATGCCTTTTTGGCCTCTTTATCAACGATAATTGTAGCTCGACGGTTGTTGTAATCCGAATTAGTCATTGAAGGTGTGATTGATACTAAACGATATCTTCTTGTGCAGGTATTTTTAAAGCGACCACAAGAAGCTTCATCGTAATATGGCACTAGACGAATGCGGCACTTATCGGTCACGTTTTTTTTGTTAGATGACAATAGCGCTTTCTTTAACTCAGGGCTAAGCGCTTCGATATCGCCAGCAGTGACTTCTTGATAGGCATAACTGGTTCCGCCAAGCAGTAATGTCGTAATAAAAATTAAGACAACTTGCAAAGTGATTGCGTTGGATTTTTGAATCAGTTTTCTAATCTGGGTCATGGCAAGCATCCTTGCTGCTCTATATTCTTTGCTAGTTTAGTGCATAACCTATTGTTTATCCAACGATTATATATGCTTATGACGCTTCTATTTTACTTTCTGGTCTTTAATTTGCTTGAAACTGATAGTGATTAAAAAAATAAAACTGTTATTTTTCATAGTCTTATTAGTTTAATTTACCACCTGTTTGTTTTTTGATCTACAATACCTAGGCGTGAGTTATTTGATTGAATTGTGCGTAAAAAATAGCAAGAAAGGGAGAGGATAAATGTTAATTCTTACAAGGCGTATTGGAGAAGCGGTCGTCATTGGCGATGATGTTAAATTGACTGTTCTGGGCGTAAGAGGTAATCAAGTCAGACTTGGTATTGATGCGCCCAAAGATGTCTCTGTGCATCGGGAAGAGATTTACGATCGCATTGCTAAAGAAAATCAAGACGATAATATTGGTAATCGAGTCGATGATAAATAAAACGCAATATTGACCTAACTCAGTTTGCATCAACATGATATGAACGTATGTCATCATTTTTATCGCGCACGTTTTTCTAAATCCCAATCCTTAAATTAGTATTAAATGGTGAATATAGATCATCATTTTACCTAATTGTCTTGAATTTGTTCAAATTTTGAATTACTTTTCATTCTCATTGCCTAAAACAATATAGATGACTGACCTGTATCTAAGGAAGACGTTTTATCAAGGGAGTTATATTCCATTATGGCTTTTTTAAAATACCGTTTATAAGAGGTGATGTCGTATGAGAGGAACAGTTGGTGGGGAAGTTAAAAGAGGACCAGATGAAAGAGGATCAGATAATACTACTCGTTTCCCTATCCTAGAAACAATGCCTGGCATAGATGAATCTACTGATAAGAAAGTTAATCTCTCATCAGCATCAGACGATCGAGGTATCGGAAATACAGTTAATCTTTCTGTGGAGGATTGTGGAGAAGGCAATCCTTTAAGAATATCTTTGCTTCCAAAGTCTGTCTCTGAAGACACTTCTTTTAATACCTCTGTAAGTCCTGCTGTTTACTGTTGTCTTGCAAACGCTAATTATCGCAACATAGCTGGTGGCGTTACATTAGTAATTCTTCTTGCAGGTGTCATCGTAGCTTCGCTGTATGGGGCAGGCGTCTTTGCAGGCGATTCGAATAATCACTCACCTTCGATTGGTAATAGTACATCAGTACCTTCTAACGCGCCGTCATTTTCACCCACTTGGTCTCCCGCTATCCGAACATTTCCGCCCACTTCGTCTCCAACACTGAGCCCCTCTGCGACAAATAGTCCGACGTCTCACTCCAGCGCTCCTTCTATGCAGCCTTCACCTGAATTGACACCAGCACCAACAGTCAGCCCATCTTTGAGTCCTTCACAACAACCAACAGACGATTCGCAAATTACTGCTAATTACAACGGAGAGGCTGCTAACTGCGGTTTAAATAGTTTGTGCGAGATGAAAATTACCGATGGTTTGTCATGGAAAAATATTGTAGGGCAAGACACTATGCAGCTTGAAATTTCAGGCAGCTGGAATTTCGATATCTATTCCAGTGATTTTGACAAAAATCCCGAGTTGATAATTACAGGTGATCAAGAGGCAATTAATAACTACCTCAAAAACTTGGTGATTTATCTTGAAAAAGCTGAGAGCACGCCACTTACAGTGAAATCAACAATCTTTGCAGCTGGCACAAAACAGCGATTAGCTGAAATCATATTCGACAAAGCTATTAAATACCCAAGTAGTCAGCATCTCAGAGGTACATTCTTTGTTGGGGATAAAAATAATACGGTTGCATCAAGAGAAACCACTGTCATCGTTAATTCAAACAAAGATCAATCAAGCCAGAATCAATCAACAGGTTTAGGAGTATAAGAGTCCATCAGGTCGGTTGGTGTCTCTTTTAACATTATCGGGAGTAAATACATGAAAAAGAATTATTTGATGCTGGTAGTTGCAGCGACATTGTCGTCTTTGACGGTGTCGACGTCCTACGCGAGTAGTTTATATGCTGGATTTTCAGCCGGAGCACAGGATCTTTCATACGATATGAGTCTTGTTGAAACTCACTCAGTAGCGCCCATTATCCCTACATCATATGAAGACAGTTTTTCTGCGAATGGCGGTATTGGAGAAATTTATCTCGGTGTTAAAAGTCAGCCGATTCCCAATAAAATGTCATTGGCTTTAGAGCTTGGGCTTACCGGTCTGCTTGCTGAGACAGAAGAGCATTACAACGACGATATCATTGGAAGCACGACGATAGATGCGCAATGGAAATATAACATTGGATTGAGTTTAATGCCTGGAATTATGTTGAATGATAAAACGACATTGTTTACTCGAGTTGGCTTTGGCTATGGTGAATTCTCAAGCGAGTCGTCAGGTGAATTAAGCGAGAGTGCAGACGCAACCAAAGTGCCTGGCTACATCGGTAAATTTTCTGATCATCAATTCACTTATCGTCTGGGTGCTGGTTTTGAACGTGCAATTAATCCTCAATTGAGTTTGCGCTTGGAGTATGACTATTGGCACTTCAACAACGTCGAGCCGGATGATTTCACCAATGAGACCGGTTTTGTTGAAAGCTATACCTACAAGCCAGAATCAAATTCAATTATGTTAGGTTTAACTTACCATTTTTTTCAAAGCGGTGGTCCTGAGCAAGTCTTGTAGTCATTGATGTAATGACTTGCGTTAAAAATAACCACTGTATGATTTTTTAGAGTTTAGAAGGAAATATAAAAAAAAACTAAAATCTCACTGAGGTAATGATTCATTTTTGATTTGCGTGGTGGTATGATGCTGCGCTTATGGAGAGATGGCCGAGCGGCTGAAGGCGCTCCCCTGCTAAGGGAGTATGGGGTTAACGCTCCATCGAGGGTTCGAATCCCTCTCTCTCCGAATTGAGAGTCAATTAGTTAGATAAGGCACGCGCCCGTAGCTCAGCTGGATAGAGTACCTGGCTACGAACCAGGCGGTCGGAGGTTCGAATCCTTCCGGGCGCGCCAATTTAAAGTACCTTTAGTGTGCTTTAGAGCTTTGTCTAACATTGTCTGTCTGCCTGTGTTTTAATTTCCTAGTCTCTCATTCTCATCGAAAGAAATTCTTTGATTACCATCGAATTTATATTTCCATAACACGACCGTATTGATGCTGCAGTCTTAGTGTCGAATGTTGGCAAGGGTTTACGTGTTATTATAATACTTGTTACTATCGTGTCGTTTTAAAAGCTCAAAATGGATTTAAAACTTTGGATCGTAATAGGCCATTTATAGCGCTGCCTCAATCTGCCACTGAAGGCAATGATTCAAGTTCAGACGACCTTGATACTGTACAAGCAGTAACCTGTTTGCCGTGGTTGTGTCAAAGCTCTGTCAATGATGTTATTAATCTGCAGGACGAAGAACAGGGTCGACAGTCTTTGGCGTCAGAACGTCAATCGTTAGCGTCTCAGCACTCGTCAATAGGTAATCAGCGAGATGTCTCGGAGCCGTTATTGGATTACCAAAGAGAGAGTGAGTTTCGGGGTTCATCAGCATCAGTAATTTCGATCATTGAGCAGTTGCCTTGCAGTATTGCTGTATATCATGCCTATATTGCGTTTACACGTCTGCCTTACCGTGATGATCCTGGTATGACATACGACTTGGTATTGTCAATTTTTTTTGCTCTGACTTTTATGGGTGTATGGTCAGTCTCAAGACCGCAGTTTATTGAAGCCAATCAAGCATTGGAAACCAGTAGTTATCGCTGGACGCCAATTGATATGGTGTTTGTTTTTACTCTGGCTGCACTCTCACTGACACATCGACGGTTAGTAGCAAATGCTATCAAATATAAGAACCAATTTTTGCCTGCAGAGCGTATAACTCTTCCAAGGTGGCGATACAGCATCGATTGCTTGGCAATGCTTCTTCGGATCTCTGAGGGTTATAAGTTGTATTGGGTGACAGCTGTTTCAATGTATTCATGCGATACGCTTAATCAACACACTTGGTTTATTCCGATATTATCGGGAGGCATGGGGGCAGCTTTTTGGAATAACGATGCCAATGAGCGAATGAATAATTTAATGAATGCTTATAAGTTTGCCGATGAACAACCAATCTTATCAGTTCGACAGGACGAGTTGAATCAATTACGTTTTGAGCTGAGTGTTCCTACAGTTTTCGAGCTTGTACTGTCGAATGAATATTATTGTCGATGGCAAAGATCACATGTTTTAACGACAAATTCGACGGGATTTTATGCGCAACTGCAGTCCTATTATTATTCATCAGTTGGTGCTTTCTATCATTTAATTGCTGTAGTTGATGAGAATGATATCAATCTACAGGATCTGTTGTTTGCATTAGTCACCGCAATTTCTATGATTGGATTCACCATTGCTATGAGTCAGTTTGCGGCATTAATGGTTGCTGTTGTGACTGGGCAATGTTTAGATCATGAGGTTTCAATTCACCAAGACACGCGGTCACTTATTGTAGATTGCGCTGTATTTTCAGTAGTTTTTTTTGGTAATTTACTATCGCACTGGTTGATAAAGACCAATGAGATTCCAAAATTAAATGCGGATTCTAATAGTGATTTTCGTGTTCCTGTCCATCCAATGCAACAACATTTTCGTAGATTGTTTGATACAGTATTATTGTTTTTTCATAGCTTGGTAATTCGATCTGTTCCTATTTTACTAGCCTTGGATAAAATGACAGGTTTGTCTAATAAAGAGATTTCATGTCGAAAGTTTCCTGAAGGACTTAGTTATATTTTTATTCTTTCTATTATTATCTCTAATGCTGCTCTAGACTTGGTATTTCCGACAGATACTTTGCGGCAGTATGCCTATCGTTTGACAGATCAGCATCGTCCTTCATTGCTGTTTCAAAGAGATTATAATGATGATTATGCTGTTGTGATGTTGCACGAAAAGTTTCAACCAATGACGCTAGAGGCTAGCGATCAATCGATTGAAAATAAGAAGCTTTATGCATTAGAGCCGATTGATGTTTCTAATTCACCACGCCCATTTTGACATAAAGTGTCTTGAATTAAAAAACTTTTGGTTATGATATCGATGCCTAGTATGAGTGTGTGATCTAAATGGTGAAAGACTAGAAAATTAGCTGAATGTTTGACTAATAATTTGTTGTTATCGGTGAGTTGATGTGAAAGTTTTAATATGGCGCATGTTCGGGTAACCGATTCATAAAGGCAGATAACTCAACCACATTTAAAAGCAGATCGTTATATGGATAATCAGGCAAATTTATATCAACAAGTGAGTATTGGCCAGTATCAATGTGGTGTTGAATTAATTGATCAATTGGCGTTATGTCCCGGTGATCGAGTGCTTGATATAGGTAGCGGTACTGGAAATTTAACGGCCATTATCGCTGAAAAGGTGGGTGAAACTGGTTGTGTTTATGCTATCGAACCGGATAAGTCTCGCTGTGCATTAGCGCGCAAAGCAGTGCCATACAGCAATATTAATTGGTTTTCTGGATCATTCTCTGCGTTCGTTCCACCAGCATGGCGATTTTTTACTGCAGTATTTTCAAACTACGTATTTCACTGGATGCCTGATCAGTACCAGGCGGTTCAGCGAGTATCGAAGGCTTTGCTGCCAGGAGGGCGTTTTGCTTTTTGTTGTGTTCATGGAATGCCTGAGGTCATAAGAACTCTGTGTGAATGTATGGGCTCGGATAGTGGTCAAATCCTATCATTACTTCATTTTACTCCTAAAGCAGACTGGTTGGCTTATTTTAATGCTGCAGGGTTAACTGTCATACAGACTGACGAGGTCGATGATTACCATTTTGATTCGATCGAGGCGGTGATGTGTTGGTGGGAGGCAACGACGCATGGAAAGTTTTCCCGTGACAAGTTGTCCGCGTATCATTTGGACATGCTACGCGATCGATATCCAGGAGAGATAAGTATTTATCGAGAGGAAACTTTAAGGCTACTTGCAGTAAAATAAACCCTATTAGTTGATTGCCTATCAGCTACTTTGATTCATCAAGCTATAAAGCCAGGCAAAGTGTAAGAGACTTCGCCCAGATTCAATCGATATGGTCGTTTCTAAAGAGTATGAGCTAAAGTCTTTAGCTGTTCTTTCAAAACAACCGTATCTGCTTGAGTGACTCTGGGGCCGTACATCGTCACCACTTTTGAAGACGTAAGGTTGGCTAATTGGCCAGCTTCTAGCCAAGAAAGTCCGTTTGTGATGCCATAGAGAAATGCGCCAGCATACATGTCACCTGCACCAACGGTATCGATAGGTTTCTCTTCCGTTGCAGGAACAGTGATGAGCTCACTGCCGTCATAGACCATGGAGCCGCGCGGCCCGATTGTAATTACAAATGTTTTAGCGATGTGTTTCATTTGATCGATCGCGCTGGATAGAGTGTCAGTATCAGTAAACTCTTTCGCTTCGCTTTCGTTACAGAAAATTAAGTCAACACCGCCGTCAATCAACTCATGAAATTGTGCTTTGAACTGGGAAACGATTGCTGGATCAGAAAATGTAATCGCAGTTTTGACACCATGCTGTTCGGCGAGAGACTTTGCTTTGAGGGCTGCTTGATGCCCTAGTGGTGATGTTGTGAGATATCCTTCTATATAAAGATATTTAGACTGTTTAAGAGCATCTTGATGTAATTCAGACTCAGATAGAGTAGCGCTAATTCCAAGGTTTGTGCTCATAGTGCGGTCTGCATCAGGTGTGATTTTAACCAGGCAGCGACCGGTTTCACCTTCTGGCCTGGGCTGATAATCAAAATTTGTGTCCAGACCGGCTTCTCTGATGTCATTATAATAATGATCGCCCGCTTCATCTTGAGCAATTTTACAACTAAAAAATCCCTTACCACCAAAAAATTGCAAAACGATCATGCTATTGGCAACTGATCCACCAGATGAAATTTTGCGAATATGTTCTTTGCCGATTAAATCGATGATTTCAGTTTGGCGCTCTTGAGTGACGTAGCTCATTACACCTTTTGGCAGTTGATTGTGATTCAAAAAGTCAATACTCACATCGAGCTGTATATCCAGTAAAGCGTTACCTAAACCATAAACGTCGTAAGTCACAAGCCTGCCCTTTTGTTTAATTAATAATCAATTCTTAATGGTGAAATAAGACAAAAACCAGACCATATTAGTTTCTTTTTTAACAAAAATAAAGTGCCCTATGTGTTCGATCTTATTTGCTTGATTTTACCATTGGAAACCAATTAGGCTAAGGTAAGTGATTATTTTAAAATGGATTTTAAAAATGACTGATTGCAAGCTAAGTTTTGAGTTTTTCCCGCCAAAGTCTGAATCAGCCCATTTACAGCTTCAGCGAACTTCACAAAAGCTGAAGGCCTACTCACCGAGCTTTTTTTCAGTGACGTTCGGTGCAGGCGGCTCAACCCAACATGAGACACCAGAGACAGTCAGGCTATTGTTACAGAATTTTACCGTTGCACCTCATATCTCATGTATGGGGAGTTCCCGTGATAATTTAATCGATTTGCTCAATCAATATTCTACTCTTGGAGTGAAAAATTTAATTGTACTCAGGGGTGACCGCCCTTCAGGACTAGGTGCTTGCCAGAGTGATTTACAGCATGCATCCGATTTGGCGGCTTTGATCAAATCACATTTTCCAGGTCGGTTCGCAATTTATGTAGCTGCTTACCCCGAATGTCACCCAGAAGCCAAGACGCTTTTATCCGATGTGCAGGCTTTAAAGATTAAACAAGATGCGGGTGCCAATAGTGCAATAACTCAATACTTTTACAGTGCTGAAAGTTATTTTCACTATCGAGTTTTAGCGGATAAACAAGGGATCAATATGCCAATTATCCCTGGTATTATGCCGATTATGGACTTTGATAAGTTAATGCGCTTTTCTAAGCGTTGCGAGGCAGAAATCCCTCGTTGGCTAATCAAGCAAATGAGCGTGTATGCAGGGGATCCAGACTCGCAATATCAACTTGGGTTGGACGTGGTCACTCATTTGTGTGAGCAGCTCCTTAATTGTGGTGTTGACCATCTGCACTTTTATACGCTTAATCAATCTAAAACAGTAGAGTCTATTTTGTCACGGTTAGGTGTCGCTAAAACTGAGGTTGTTTCAGAAGTAGGCATGTAAGCCAAAATAGGAGCTAGATTTTTCTCAGCTTGGCTTAAATTAATTCCTTGCCGTTTGGCAATGGATTCAACTTGATCTTTGTTAATTTTACCTGTGCCAAAATAACAGGCTTGTGGGTGAGAAAAATAAAATCCAGAAACCGATGCTGCTGGCAGCATTGCATAGCTCTCAGTTAGAGACATGTCTATGGTTTCTTGGGCATTCAGTAAATTAAACAATATTGTTTTGTGTGTGTGGTCAGGGCACGCGGGATAGCCGGGAGCAGGGCGGATACCGCGATAAGATTCCTGAATTAATTCCTCGTTGCTCAATTGCTCATCAGGATCGTATGCCCAATAATGTTGGCGCACCTGTTGGTGAAGGTACTCTGCCAGTGCTTCAGCTAAACGATCTGCAATAGATTTAATCAATATTACGTTGTAACTGTCATTATTTTTTTCATAATCCTGCAACAGTTGATTGATACCACTACCTGCTGTGACGGCAAATAGCCCAATGTAATCGGTACAGTTCGAATTTGTCGGTGCAATAAAATCAGCGAGACAATAATTGGCTTTGTTGTTAGATCGTTCCATTTGCTGTCGAATACAACAAAAGGTCGCAATGGGGTCATTACGCTTCTCATCCCTATAAAGAATAATATCATCGTCAAGACTGTTGGCCGGAAAAAAACCGAATACTGCTTTAGCTTGAATCAATGAGCGATTGATCAGTGTCTCTAACATATGGGTTGCGTCTTTAAAGAGATCAGTAGCCGATTGACCAATGATTGGGTCGGTAAGTAACTTGGGATACGATCCTGCGAGTGACCATGCTTTGAAAAAAGGTGTCCAATCGATGAATTCCTTGAGTAAATCGACATTGATATTATCGATAACCTTAGTACCAAGTTCGGTTGGTCTTGGGGCGGTGTAATGCTCCCAATCTATGTTAAATCGGTTTTCGCGTGCTTTGGTAAGTGACAACTGATGTGAGTGTTGATCACGATTGGCATATTGTTTGCGAAGACTCTCATAATCATCACGAATTTTTTTTAAGGTATCAGCTCTTTGGTTGTCATCCAGTAAGTCATTACAGGCTCTTACCACTCGCGATGCATCTTTTATGTATAAGCAGGCATGGTCATAATTGGGTGAGATTTTAACCGCCGTGTGTAGTCGTGAGGTCGTGGCGCCACCAATCAATAAGGGAATATCAATACCCTGTTTTTGCATTTCTGCTGCAACGTGGCACATTTCATCCAGTGATGGCGTGATCAAGCCGCTTAGGCCAATCATATCCGCTTGGTGCTCTTTAGCTGCTTTAAGAATTGTCTCGCACGGCACCATGACACCAAGATCGATAACTTTGTAGTTATTACATTCCAGCACAACTCCAACAATGTTTTTACCAATGTCATGAACATCGCCTTTAACTGTTGCAAGAATAATAGTTGCTTTGTGGCGCTGACCAGTTTTCTTTTCGGCTTCTATGAATGGAACCAGGTGAGCAACCGCTTGTTTCATGACACGCGCACTCTTGACGACCTGAGGTAGGAACATTTTTCCATCACCAAAGAGATCACCAACCACATCCATCCCATCCATTAACGGTCCTTCAATGACATCTAGAGGCCGCTCTGATTGCAGTCTAGCCTCTTCCGTATCCTCAGTAATGAATTGATTGAGTCCTTTAACCAGTGCGTGGGAAATACGCTCTCTGACAGGGAGTTCACGCCAGCTTAAATCTTCAACGATGTTAGCCTGACTGCTTTTCAAACCAGAGGCCAGTGTCAGTAAGTTGTCAGTTGCATTCTGATCGCGATTAAATAGCAAGTCTTCAATGTTATTGAGCAGATCGTCTGTGATATCACTGTATACCGGCAGTTGGCCTGCATTTACGATACCCATGTCCAATCCAGCTTTTTGCGCGTGATAAAGAAAAGCGGTATGAATAGACTCTCTAAGAGGG
>CACNSC010000014.1 GCA_902623005.1 uncultured Coxiella sp. | reverse complement strand
ATTACTAATGCCAAAATCTTCACAGTGAATAAAAATATTAGGAAATTTTTTTAATATAGCATCGAATACTAATTTGATGAATTGATCGTATTCTTCACCAGCTATTCTAGGATGGTGCCAACCAAGATACATCGGATCATCGAGTAATTTCTTATTATTCGTACCAACATCAATTTGTATCGGTAATATTCGTCGTGGGTTTACACCACCACAAAGCGTATAGACCATAGCCTTACCAACACAGATGTCAACGCCACCGGCACCCCAATCCCCAATACCGAGCACACCTTCTCCATCACTAATCACAATCAAGTCAACCTCAGGATAAGAAATACTGCTTATCATCATTTCAACATTATCAGCTTCTTCAAAAGAGAAATGTAATCCGCGCGGAGAATCGAACTGAAAGCTATAATTTTTTACAGCATCACCAATCGTGGGCGTATATACGATTGGTAGCATCTCATCTAGATGTTGTGTAACTAGCTTAAAAAATGCAACGTTGTTATGTTGGCGCAAGCTATTAAGGTATTTATTTTTTGCAAGGTTAGTCGGTAATAATAAATACTGCTGATAATAACGCTTGGCTTGCTCCTCTAATGTTTCGACATGTGCCGGCAGCTTACCCACTAAGTTAAACTGAATACGCTCCTCATGAGTAAATGCAGAACCTTTGTTGAGCTCCGGCGTGGTAAGCAGTAGCTTGCCTGACAAACCCGTCTCTAATGAAAGCACCTTGTGATGCTCATTCAGTATCTCTCTAAACTTTTTCATTTAACCTCCGTGTATTTTTATTGCGAATTTTCATGTAATGACTCCAACTGTAAATCGATCAAAGCCAGAGAGATCGGGTAGACTCTTAATAGAAAAAAATCCTGCTTGACGCATTAAACCACGTACAGATTCAGCTTGTGTAGCACCGTGCTCAATCACACAACAGCCCTTAGCTTGTAAATAACCTGGTGCTTGCTGAATGATCGTAGCAATATCTGCTAAACCTTTTTGCTCTGCTGCTAATGCTGAGATTGGCTCGAATCGTAATTGCTCAAGGCACTGATCTGCAGGATCAATATAAGGTGGGTTAGAAATAATTAGATTATAATTGTGGCTAGGTAATGCGTGACACCATGATCCTTGGATGCAACTAACACCGGAGCAACCGTGTTGCTTAACATTATGCTTTGCAATACGTAATGCCTCGACTGATTGATCAACTGCATCAATTTTCCAAGCTGGACGCTCTGAGGCCAACGCCACAGCAATTGCACCTGAACCCGTGCCTAAGTCTGCAACTAGCAAGTCTGTGTTTGTATCATTTTGTGCTAACACCCACTCAACTAAACACTCGGTTTCGGGCCTCGGCACTAAGGTGGCTGGTGTCACTTTAAATTCTAATGACCAAAATTCTTTTTTACCGAGCAAATAGGCTAGTGGTTCACCCTGCGCTCGACGTGATAGATATTGCTCGATCAACTCGTATTGCTTCGCAGTTATCGATCTATCAGGAAAGGCGTAACAAACCGAGCGTGATAACTGACACACTTCAGCAATAATAATTTCAATATCCAGTGACGCAACTGATTTCAAATGTGACCATTGCCGCAATGCCAATTGTTTGACATCAGCGATGGTGTATTGATCATTATTATGTATCATCACCTAACTCTGCTAACAATTCGGCTTGTAGCTCGCGTATTAAAGGTTGAATAACACTATCCATATCACCGGCAATGAAATCATCTAGTTGATACAAGGTGAGATTAATTCGATGATCAGTCACTCGCCCTTGTGGAAAGTTATACGTTCTAATGCGCTCTGATCGATCACCACTACCAACCAATGTCTTGCGCGTTGCTGCCTGCTCTTGTCGTTGTTTGGACTGCTCTGCATCCAATAACTTAGCTTGCAAGAGCGACATCGCTCGCGCTTTGTTTTTATGTTGCGAGCGCTCATCTTGACACTCCACGACGACACCCGTTGGAATGTGAGTTAAACGAATTGCCGAATCAGTTTTATTAACGTGCTGTCCACCAGCTCCCGATGCACGAAATGTATCAATTCGAAGATCATTCGTGTTGATGTCAATTGCCTCAACCGCAGCTACCTCAGGCATGACAGCAACAGTACACGCAGAAGTATGTACTCGCCCTTGAGATTCGGTAGTTGGTACGCGCTGAACGCGGTGCGCTCCTGACTCAAACTTAAGTTGCGCGTACACGCCTTGACCCTCAACACGGGCAATGACCTCTTTAAATCCACCGTGTTCGCCCTCATGCATGGACAAGACTTCAACTCGCCAGCCTTTCTTTTCAGCAAATCGCGAATACATTCTAAAGAGATCACCCGAAAACAATGCGGCTTCATCACCTCCTGTGCCTGCTCTCACTTCTAGATAAATATTTTGGTCATCATTAGGATCTTTTGGCAGTAGAAGAATTTTAAGCTCACCCTCAAGGGTGGCTTGTTGTGCCTGTAATTGATCCAACTCTTCTTTGGCTAAGGCTTGCATCTCTTTATCGGACTCATCCGCTAACACTTGTTTCGCCGAGTCAACTGCGAAAAGGACTGATTTATAATCAGCAAACGTCGTGACTAAGGGTTCAAGATTGGCATATTCTTTGCTGAATTCACGATAACGATCTTGATCATTAATAACCGTAATATCACTTAACATCGCACCTAATTCTTGGTAACGCTGTGTCAGTGATTCAAGCTTTTGTTGTAGTGAAGCTTTCATGGCATGAGTATCTCTTTTTTATTTGGATGATTCAGTTTCAAAAAACTCTTTCATCAGTGTGAGGGCGTGATGACGGTCTTCAGAGGCAAAATCCCGTAATTTTGCAGTCGGGCCATGTAGCACCTTGTTCATAAAAGCATATGAGAACTGCCTTAAGACGGCCTCAGGTGCATGTCCGTTATTTAACAAACGCGTCGCCTTGAGTAGCTCCGCTTCTCGAAAACTATCAATGGTATCACGGTATTGGCTAATCACATGTGCCGATTCAGCAACTCGTTGGCGACGATAAAAATTGTCGGCGTGCAAAGCAATCATGGCCTCTGCCTGCTCCACTGCCGCTGCTCTACCAGATATATTGCTTTGCACGATTTGCTGTAAATCATCAATGTTGTACAGACTCACAGCATCCAGCTGTGCAATATCGGCACTCACATCACGCGGCACAGCTAGATCAGCAATAAATAAAGGCCGATGCGTGCGCTGAGCTAAGATGGGCGCTAACATGGCACGATCGATAATCGGTACAGGGCTTGCCGTCGCACTGATGATAATATCTGATTGAAAAATTACATCTGGTAGTTCTGCAAAAGCTCGCGCTTGGGCATTGAATGACCGGGCCAATGTCTCAGCGATGGCATGGCGCCGTCCAACGATGGTGATATTACTGACGGCCTGTGCTTGCAAGTGTGTTGCGACCAATTCCATCATCTCACCACTACCGATCAGCAGTACCCGACATGTGGATAGATCATCAAACGCAGCTTTTATCAGCTTCACTGCCATGTATGCAACAGAGACCGGACACTTACCCAAATTTGTTTCGGTACGAATGTGCTTACCCCCAGAAAATATAGCCGGAAATAGCTGCTTTAATGCATGACTCAACACACCCGTTTGTTCTGCCAATGCGTATGCCGATTTTAATTGCCCAAAAATTTGTGGCTCACCCAGCACCATAGAATCTAAACCGGAAGCAACTCGCAATAAGTGTTGCACCAGTCTCTCGTTTTCAAGCGTATAAAAATGTTGCGAAACCGTCTGCAGTGGCTGATCCACTTGTTGTGCCAACCACGCAGTGACATCGAATGCCTGATCAGTGTCAGCATCAAGATAGACTTCGGTGCGATTGCATGTACTCAGCAACACGGCACCGTTAATGGCTGATTGCTTAACCAGTGATCGAAGTAAGTCTTGCGAACGCGGTGCGTCAAACGCAAACAGCTCGCGCAAAGCCACTGGCGCTGTTTTGTAATTTAAACCGCATGCTTGTAGCGCCAATCAGACACCCCCTATAGCGAAGATTGGCGCCATCATAGCACAAAAAAGCGCCGTGTTAATGGCACATTGATGCCAATCGGCTTGACACTTTGCGCAACTTTATTAATAGTGTGTTGAAGATTAATGCTTAATCCCAAAAGAAGCATGAAAAATACTATTAATCAATTAATTAGACGCCTCATTGCCATCACCCCATTGGTTATTGGTTGCCTACTGTCAGGCTGCGTGAATTTAACCGCGCCCAAAGCTGCAACAGACTTCAAACCCATCAACCAAACACAACGCGCTCAAATGCTGAGCCAAATCAAACAGTGGGACATTCAAGGTGCTTTTAGCATTACCAGCCCATCTCAAACGCAAATCGCCAACTATAGCTGGCAACTTAATGACCAGCGACATTTCACTATCACGTTGGCATCGTCATTGAATTTGTATCAAGCCGTTATTAAACGCCAAGGCACTCGAATCGAGCTGATTAAAAATAATGACCAACCTGTCAGCGCCAACAGTATTAGCGCTTTAATGAGGGATAACCTCGGTTTTGCACTGCCAATATCCAACTTGTACTACTGGATTAGAGGTCTAGCAGCGCCCGGTAAGAAACAAGCCACGTATAACGATGTTGGTTTACTGACACGTTTGCAACAAGACGGCTGGACTATTGATTTTATTGACTACACCCACGTCGGCAGACTCGACTTACCACAAATGATAAAACTAAGTGGCCATAACCTAGCTGTCAAACTGGTTATCAAACGTTGGCAATTGCCTCAAACAACCCCCGAGATCACAGCGTGAATGCTCTAATAGATCTACCCTCACCGGCGAAAATTAATCTATTTTTACGAATCTTAGAGCGTAGGGATGATGGCTATCATAACTTACAAACGGCTTTTCAATTTGTCGATCTACATGACCGAATGGGCTTTCATAGTCGTACTGACGGCATAATACGCTTGACGACATCTATCAAAACGGTGGCAGAACAAGACAACTTAATTACACGTGCCGCTAAACTCCTGCAAGCTACAAGTCATTCATCCATGGGAGCAGATATTACCATCGATAAACGCATCCCGATGGGCGCTGGTCTTGGCGGGGGAAGTTCAAATGCTGCTACCACATTGCTTGCACTTAACCAATTGTGGCAATTAAAACTTTCACAACAAAAGCTACTATCGCTGGCTACTGCCTTAGGTGCTGACGTTCCCATTTTTATTCATGGTCATGCTGCCTGGGCTGAAGGTATTGGCGAAAGATTGACTTCAATTTCGCCTGAACAACCCTGGTATTTACTAATTCGTCCAGCGGTTCATGTGAGTACAGCGCAATTATTCCATGCACTGTGCCGTGATACCAAGTATCAGCAGCGTGTCACCAAAACCTGCGATCCATTATGCCTGGGGAATGATTTTGAGGCCGTTTTGTATTCACTTTACCCAGAGATTCAGAGCATTGTTGAAACCATGAAACCCCATACGCCACTGCATTTAACTGGTTCAGGATCGGTGGTCTACGCGAGATTTGACTCTGCAAAAGAAGCCAGTACAATAGCCAGCCTAGCTCCGGCTAATTGCCACACTTTTGTTGCTAAGGGTTTAAATACTTCACCCTTGCATCATGCTATAGCGGAGCAAAATGTTAAAAGTTGAGTTTGGGGTGTCGCCAAGTGGTAAGGCAACGGGTTTTGATCTCGTCATGCGCAGGTTCGAATCCTGCCACCCCAGCCACTTTAATATAATCCACCACGATGAGGCTGACCTTGCTTGATATCAAAATCTTTTCTGGCAATGCAACCCCAATTTTAGCTAAACGTGTTTCTCAACAACTCAACGTTCCATTGAGCGATTGTGAAGTTTCACGTTTTAGCGACGGCGAGATAAAAGTCAGCATTAAAGAAAACGTTCGTGGTCGTGACGTCTACATCATCCAATCGACCTGTGCACCGTCCAATGACAACTTGATGGAATTGATTATCATGGCCGATGCTTTTCGCCGATCTTCGGCTGCAAGTATTACAGCGGTTGTGCCTTATTTCGGCTATGCCCGACAAGACCGTCGTGTTCGTTCAACCCGTGTTCCGATCACAGCAAAAGTAGTCGCAGACATGATGGCATCGGTAGGTATTACTCGAATGATTACGGTTGATCTCCATGCCGACCAAATCCAAGGTTTTTTCTCAATTCCTGTCGACAATACATATGCCAGTCACGCCATGGTTGATATTGATGAGATTCTTGAGAATTACACCAATCCTGTGATTGTATCCCCTGACGTTGGCGGTGTTGTGCGTGCACGTGCCATCGCAAAACGCCTCAATGATGCCGAATTAGCCATTATCGATAAACGTCGATCACGCGCCAATTGCTCGGAAGTAATGAATATTATTGGTGATGTTGCTGGCAGGCACTGCATCATCATGGACGACATTGTCGACACAGCGGGAACCTTAAGTCATGCTGCCACTGCGCTTAAAAATGCTGGCGCAGAGACAGTTCTGGCTTACTGCACTCATCCTGTTCTATCGGGTGATGCCTTGCAGCAAATCAATAGCTCTGCATTGGATCAAATCATTGTTTCCGACTCTATTCCACTTTCCGAGAGCGCTCTTTCTTGCAAAAAAATCAGCCAAGTCACTTTAAGTGAACTGCTAGCTGAAACCATCTTGCGCATCGACAAGAAGCAGTCGGTCAGCTCAATGTTTACCGATGACGCTTAAACGCAACCAGGCTTGCCTTTTTCATCAAACTCGGTAGAATCCTCAGATCTTAAATTTCATAACGAAATCTAATTATATCCACGATCGGAAGAGGTAGTACCATGTCAACTCAGCTTAACATTGACGCAGAAATTCGCGACCAAGTCGGTAAAGGCGTATCACGACGCTTACGTCACCAGAATCAAATCCCGGCCGTTATCTACGGTGCTGAAAAAGACCCTCAATCGATTGTTTTAGAACAGAAAAATATCCAGAAGCTACTTAATAACGAAGCCGCTTACTCCCAAGTTCTAACCGTTTCAGTTTCTGGTAATAAGGAACCGGTAATTCTCAAAGCAATTCAACGTCATGCTTACAAATCAATCATAATGCACGTTGATTTCATGCGCATCAAATCCAAAGAGGCCATGACCGTAAAAGCACAACTTCACTTCATCAATGAAGATCAATGCCCGGCCATCAAACAAGGTGGCGTATTATCCAAGCTCGCGACAGACGTAGAGATCAAATGCTTACCGGCACAAATTCCAGAGTCGATTGACATTGATCTTAGCGAAGTGGCTTTGGACCAAACACTACACTTATCGGATATCACACTACCTACTGGTGTTGAATTCGCTATTGGCGAGCTCGATGGCGAACACAACCTGGCCATTGCTAGCATCCATAAGCCAAAGGCTGCAGCATCTGATGACAGCAACGCCAGCCAGGCGGAAGATAACTCAGAATCTTCAGAACCATCTGAGTAAAGGGCGTCCCGGATGCCAACTCATCCTATTCGGCTTATTGTCGGACTGAGCAACCCGGGTAAACAATACCAAGACACGCGCCATAATGCTGGCGCGTGGTTCGTCGAACAGCTTGCCAAGTCCTATACTGAGACATTAAAACCCTCAGCTAAATTTTCTGGTGCTACCTGCTCAGTACAAATCAATCAAGCCGCATGTCATCTTCTAATACCCAGCACTTTCATGAATCATAACGGCCGATCCATTGCGGCGATTGCTAAATTTTATAAAATACCCGCTGATGCCATTCTCATTGCCCATGATGAACTCGACTTTCCTGCTGGCACGATTCGCCTTAAACAAGGCGGTGGACACGGTGGCCACAATGGTGTGCGCGACACTATTTCTGCATTAGGGTCGGCTGCATTTACACGCTTTCGTATTGGCATTGGTCACCCTGGTAATGCCGATCAAGTATCTGACTATGTGCTCAGCAAACCATCCAAACACGATTATCAACGCATCTCATCTGCCATTAGTGATGGCTTATCGGTTATCGACTCACTGATTGCTGGAAAAACTGATCATGCGATTCATCAACTGCACAGTGATTAATATTAGATAAGAGGTTCTTATGGGTTTTAAATGTGGCATCGTTGGCCTACCAAACGTTGGGAAATCAACCTTATTCAATGCATTAACACAATCCGGTATTGAAGCAGCCAACTACCCGTTCTGCACCATTGAGCCCAATGTTGGCATCGTGCCTATGCCCGATGAACGGCTAGAGCAAATTGCCAGCATAGCCGAATCTAAGAATATTATTCCTACCACCATGACCTTTGTAGATATCGCAGGCTTAGTCAAAGGTGCCTCACAAGGTGAAGGACTGGGCAATCAATTTCTAGCGCATATCCGCGAGACCCAAGCCATTGCCCATGTCGTCAGATGCTTTGAAGATGAAGATATCACACACGTATCAGGCACTATTGACCCATTGTCTGATATTGGCGTCATTATGACTGAGCTCATCCTTGCCGACCTTGAGCTGATTGAAAAACAAATCCTCAAGATGAGCAAAGAGGTCAAACGAGGTGATGCCAATGCCAAATTAATCTATCCTCTGTTAGAAAAAATACGATCACATCTAGAAGCCGAAAAACCAGTTAGAACATTAGCCCTCGAAGACAATGAGCAGTCGTTATTAAGCACACTCGCCTTAATTACAGCAAAGCCTATGTTGTACATAGCTAACGTTGATGAAAACGGTTTTGACAATAACCCCTATTTAGAACAAGTACAAAACCTCGCTAGTGCAGAGGGATCACAGGTTGTTACTGTTTGTGCTGCTATTGAAGCTGAGATTGCTGAGCTAGACAGTGAGACACAACTGGAATTCTTAAGTAGCCTTAACCTCACTGAGCCCGGCCTAAACCGTGTTATTCAAGCTGGATACCGCTTGCTGAACCTGGAAACTTACTTCACAGCCGGCCCTAAAGAGACTCGTGCCTGGACAATCTGTAAAGGAACTCACGCACCCAAAGCCGCCAGTGTTATTCACACTGACTTTGAACGCGGCTTTATTCGCGCTGAGGTGATTAGCTTCGATGATTACATTGCTCACCGCGGCGAGACCGGTGCTAAGGAAGCTGGTAAATGGCGCCAAGAAGGTAAAACCTACGTGGTTCAAGACGGTGATGTGATTTTATTTCGCTTCAACGTGTAATGATTCAGCCGCTACTAAAGAGGTCTACAGCAATGAAATAAACTTGACAAGCCACAGTCAACCAGACAAAATCTGCCATCTTCAATTGGCTATGTAGCTCAGCTGGTTAGAGCACAGCATTCATAATGCTGGGGTCCCTGGTTCAAGTCCAGGCATAGCCACCACTCTTTTTTCATAAAATCATACTCTTGCAGCAAAACATTTGCATTGTTAGAGTGTATATACGTTGTATCACGATACCACCAACAACAGTTAACACCGTTTATTTTTTTAAGGATGAAAAAAATCATGAAAACACAAAATATTGTACAGATCGCGCTAATTTCTACTTCTCTTTTTTTATTAGCCTCATGCAATGCCACTCATAGAAATACAACCACTCAATTAACACCTGACTCTAGTACTACTGACACATCAACGGGCACATCAACGGGCACGTCTTCAGGCACATCAACGGGCACGTCTTCGGGCACATCTTCGGGCACATCAACGGGCACGTCTTCGGGCACGTCTTTAAGCACCAGCTCAGGAATATCCGGTTAGCCACAGAAAACCAGTTTACGAGTGAGTGTTTTACCCCCTCTCGCCTGTCATTAACTCTCTGTAAAACACAATTATTGGAAATAAATTATGAAAATATCTGATACTTATGGAGCAACACTAATTTTTGCCTTGGCTTTAAGTTTAAGCTCTTGCTCAAGTGGCACCCACCAAAACTATCAATTGAAAGATGGAAAGATCTATAAAGATAACAATCTTGTTGGTGAGCTTCAGCCTGATGGAACAATAACATCGCCTGAAGGTAGTGTTATTGGAGAGATTGATAATGGATCAGTGATTGTTGTTGACAGTGATGGCGACAGTAACTCTAGTGGTGGTAGCGATAGTGATAGTAATACTAGTGGTGGTGGCGACAGTGATAGCAATACTAGTGGAGATGGCGACACTAGTGGTGGTGGCGACAGTGATAGCAACGCTAGTGGTGGTGGCGACAATGATAGCAACGCTAGTGGTGGCGGTGGCGGCGGCGGTAGCTCCTCAACCAGCACATCAACCGCCACATCAACAAGTACATCAACCAGTACATCAACCAGCACATCAACCAGTACGTCATCGAGTTCATCAACAGGCGCTAGCTCAGGAATATCCGGTTAGACACAGAAATATATCTTGCAAAAGAATGATATGAGCTTTTTTTGCTGATCAAAATCAATGCTGGCGTATTAACTTACAGTGTTATTTACTGTAAGTTAGCGCCATAACAATTGATTGCCGCTCTTGCTCATTTTCTACCACAAATAGATCAAGCACGCCGAGAAATAGCTGCAACGGTACGGCACGAATGGGCTTAACTGAAACACCTATGTCCGTCACGCCATCTGAATACTCATCCGCAACGAAGCTAAGCCAGTCATTCACGCTATAGCCCACACCAAAAAATGGTAGCCAATTGTGATACGGTAAACTTTCAAAACTCACCCAGTCAGTTTCACCGAGCACACGATTTCCGAATCCAACAGTAAATGAAAAAGGAAATTGCTTACTGCCATCGTCTGCCTTACCGAATCGAGAAAAATGGCTTAATGCAATGTATGACGTCTGATAGTAACCAAAATCGCTGTTAGTTTCCCAACCGGTCAATTGATCCACACCAAAGGCAATGGCCGTCTGTGAGTCAACAAAAAAATGTGACAATTTAAAACCAAACGCCCCCTTATCAGCAAAGCCACCATCCGTAGCCCTGATACTTAATATCGATAGCTGCAACGTCAAACCAATACCCTTAGCTTGATCACCAATACCGTAAGATATCATCGCTGAGCCATCGTTCTCACAATTATCGATACCCCAATGGCAATCCCATGCAGCAACACCTAAACCCCATTCACCAGGGTCCATACCAAATCCTGTTGGTATGGCGATTGCTGAGGGTGGAAAAACATACCCAACATCAGGCAATGGCTCCTCAATAGAGAGCGTTGGCGTACCTGACTCCTGAGCCAACAAACTCACTGGGATTAAGACTGACAGTGCAATGATAATATTGATTGCCCAAGTGTTCATCATAGCATCCCTTACTAGTAAAACTGATCATCCCTATCATCAAGCTATGTTATACGTCGAGTCGTGTCAAATTATCAACACTTATATTTCTATCATCAATATAATTTCCACCTTCAAAAGATATAAATTGATATACCCTATAAAAATTACATGACGAGCTATCTAAAATTACGGCAATGGAGGTGCCCAATCACTGTGTTGCTGCCAATGCGGTGAATAATCTTTATCAATTAATAATGCACGAATACCCTCCTTAAAGTCGGGTATCGCATAAAACTTTTTAGCCAACACCAAATCCATATCAATCACTTTATCAAAGTTTACTGACTGAGCTTGCTGCATTTGCCAAAGCGAACACTGCATACTGTTTGGTGAGTTGTAGCTTAATGCCTGTTGAGTTGCCTGTAACCAGTCATCCGTCGATTGCAGAATACGATCCGTAATGGTCGCTAATCTATCCGATTGAAAAATATCTGCGATTAAAGGCGCATGCTGCATCACTAATGACTTATCCGGCTTCTGATGAAAGCTTTGTAAAATTATATCTACCGTATTATGAGGGTCCTGCCCCCAATCCGTTCTTTGCAATGCATTAAGCACACTGTCGTAATCGTTGATGGCAATTTTAAATGCTGACAAACCCAACGCACAACAGTCGTCAGCATCAATCGACAAACCGGTAAGTGCCATCCAGCAACCAACTTGATGCGGGAGCCGTGATAAATGATAACTAACACCAGCATCAACGAAAAAACCAATCTTTGACTCTGGCATTGCCAAGCGTGTGCTTTCAAAAACTACAGGATGCGACCCATGCAATGAAACACCCACACCACCACCCATAGTAATGCCCGACATTAAAGCAATGTACGGCTTGGAATAATGATAAATTAAACGGTCAATTGCATACTCTAATTCAAAATAATCGATTGCCCCAGAATTCACCGTATCCATGTTGTGGTACAACGCTTTGAGATCACCACCGGCACAAAATGTTGCCGGTGTCTCACTGTGTATAATCACACCTTGGATGGCATCGTCTTGTTGCCATGCATGCAACCACAACTGCATCTGTTGCAACATGTCAAAACTCAAAGCATTGAGCGCAGATGTTCGTGTTAGTGTGATCACTGCTGTTTTTTTGCCAGTTTGACAGATGACTTCTGTAAAACTTATTTCGCTCATGACGATGATATCTCGCTGTGATGATCACTGTGATGTGGGCGCTTTGGCACAGCGCTGAGTAGCTTTTGGGTATAACGGTGTTGCGGTTGCAATAAGACTTGGGAAGTAGTGCCTTGTTCAACACAGACGCCTTGATGCATCACCATTACTGAGTGCGCTAATGTAGCCACAACTGAAAGATGATGGGTAATCAAAATATAAGATAGACCATGCTGCTGCTGAATCTCCATCAATAAACTCAATATCTGTTGTTGAATTGAAACGTCGAGTGAGCTCGTGGGTTCATCTAAAATTAAGCAAGCTGGCTGTACCGCTAAGGCACGCGCAATGCATAGTCGCTGCCGCTCTCCTCCTGAGAACTCATGAGGGAAAGCCCACATAGCATCGGTTGGTAAATGCACTTGCTGCAGTAACTCTTGAGCAAAAGCCACTTGCTCGGCATGTTTCATTTTAGAGTGCTTCACCAAGACGCCCTCCATCAAACAATCCAATACTCGCATGCGAGGATTAAGTGCTGCATGAGGATCTTGAAATACCATTTGTACTTGTGATGACCAGGAAGCGCTTGATGACGCGTTATCTTGCATCAAAGATACCTGACCCGCGCGTTGTTTGATTAATCGAACCAACGCTTTTGCGACTGTGGTCTTACCCGAACCTGACTCACCAACGATTGCTAACGTTTGACCTTTATTCACACGAAAGCTAACCGACTCCACAGCCCTAACGTAATCAACCGTGCGACGCAACAAACCTTTCTTAATGGGAAAGTAAACTTGCAATTGCTCGACTTGCAGCAATGGAGCAGCCACTGATGCAGACCGTTGTGGCTCAAGCTCTGGTATGGCTTGTAAGAGTTGCTTTGAATATGGGTGTTTGGGTGATTGAAAAAATTGCTCAGCACTGGTGTGCTCTTGCACTGTACCTTGCTTTAAGACGAGAACATCCTGCGCCAACTGTGACACAACTGCTAGATCATGACTGATAAAAATTAATCCCATTTGATACTTAGATTGCAGATCTTTAAGCAATTGAATGATTTGTGCCTGCACCGTCACATCCAATGCCGTGGTGGGCTCATCTGCAATCAATAATGTTGGACGGCAGGCCAATGCCATCGCAATCATCGCGCGTTGTCGCATGCCACCGGATAATTCATGCGGGTATGCTGCGAGACAACGCTGCGGTTGATCCAAGCCAACTTCGGATAACAATGACAAAGCTTGTGTGCGTGCGTGTCGAGATGAGATTCGTTGATGCAGCAACAACACATCCAATAATTGCTGCCCAATGGTTTTGACTGGATTAAGAGCCGTACTGGCATCTTGAAAGATCATTGCAATTTTTGCACCGCGTATTTTTCGCATCTGCAACTGTGAGCAATTCAATAAATCGGCTTGTGAGAATAAAATTTGACTGCTTTTGTCAACGTATGCCGATGGTGGTAACAACTGCATAATGGCATGTGCAATCATTGAT
Organism: uncultured Coxiella sp.; assembly: GCA_902623005.1. Taxonomy (GTDB): domain Bacteria; phylum Pseudomonadota; class Gammaproteobacteria; order Coxiellales; family Coxiellaceae; genus UBA9148. The sequence continues at coordinate 26,200 of CACNSC010000014.1, read as the reverse complement.
TTACCACTGCCCGACTCACCCACTAACCCTAAACATTGGCCACGATAACAAGCAAAAGAAACCGAATTAACAACACGAGTAAAACTTTCACGCTGTTTGATATCAATACTTAAGGCTTTAACTTGTAAGCAGCAGGTCTGATCGCTCATTCAGTCACCCTCGGATCCCAGGCATCTCGCACTGCATCTGCAAAACAATTCGCCGACAACACTAACCCAAACATCATGATTAATGCCGATACCAGTGGCCACCAGACGATAGGCTCACGTGCCATTTCAAGTCGAGCACTGTTAATCATGTTGCCCCAACTGTGCGTGGTTGGATCAACCCCTACGCCAACATAAGACAATACGGCTTCGGCAAGTACTAAACCACTGAAATCCAACACGACCGTGATCATAATAATATGCATCACATTTGGTAAGACATGGCGCATCAATAATCGAGAGGATCGCACACCTAACGTTCTAGCAACAGAAACGTAATCCATTTGCTTCAATTTCATGGTCTCAGCACGTAACAAACGACACAGAGTCGCCCAGCTGGTTAACCCTAAAATCAAACACAAGGCGAGAAGACGCATGTCAGCCCGTGCTTCCATGGTTGGGAACCAATCGGCATGCTGATGGATTGTCACCTGTAAGACTAAAATTGAAGCGGAGATTAAAAGCACTCCTGGTATCGAACTTAAGGTAATGTAGAGGTATTGAATAATATCATCACACCAACCCCCAAAATAACCGGCAGACAATCCCAGCGTTAATGCTAACGGCAACATAAATAACGTAGTTAGCGTTCCGATCACCATACCCGTGCGCACACTCTTGATCGATTCATACAACACGTCTTGACCAATTTGGGTTGTGCCAAAAAGATGGTAGCCGGCAGCCAACTGCCAACCAATACACAACACCACTACAACTGCACTAAATGTCAGCCACATTGCTCGCCAAGCATATGTCGATCGACCTTGCATGATTGTCACAACCCAACGCCATGTCGCTCGCTGTAGGCGGTAGAGTTGGCACAGCAATATCACGAGAGAAACGCACGCGATCACAACAACCGCCCGCAGGAATCCGGTCACAACACGGTCGGCAATGTCTCTGCTGCGATGCTCCACCTGGACAACACCGTGCAGTGGTGCATACCCGCGTACCGATTGACCTTGCGCATCAGACCAAGAAGATTGGGTAAAGTCAGTCTGTGATAATGGTGCTGAATACGAGCGCTCTGGAATAACCATGGTTTGTGGAAGTAATCTGTCTAGCGCGCTTACCACTTCGACTTGTGCGGTCCCCTGTTGGTTGCGTGTCGTTTGTTGCCAATGCACGGAATCCAATAAACAAATCACCGCATACACACACAGCACAACCGCTGAAATCATACCCACTCGGTGTGACAATACTTGTCGCCATGGTGCTCTCAAGTGTGGGTGGCGGTAAACATGAACTACATAACCGATTAGTAGCAACACCATCAACCACAATAAGCCATCACTGTATAACCCAACAAACTGCGTTTGCATATTACTTCCCTAGACGTACGCGAGGATCAACCAAAGCGTACGAGATATCGGTTAATATCAATCCTAAAATATAAAGTAAGGTGCCAATAAACACCATGACTCGAACCACACTAAAATCTTGCTGCTGTATGGCATCAATGGTGTAACTGCCCAAACCTGGAATGCCAAAAAATGACTCCATGATGAGGCTACCCAAGAACAATGAAGGAATGATGACAACAACACCGGTTAAAATCGGCAACATGCCATTTTTTAACACGTGATCAAACAACACCCTGACTTCAGACAACCCTTTTGCACGTGCCGTTCTAACGTAATCTTTTTGAATTTCTTCGAGAAAAATAGTGCGGTACCAACGCACTCCCATACCAATTCCACTAATCACGCCGATCACAACCGGCAAGATTAAAAAACGAATCGCTTGCCAGCCGCCTTGATAGCCTGAAATCGGCACCAGCTGCAACCACTTACCCAAAATAAACTGGCCTACAATGATATAAAACAAACCGGATATTGACATTAATACCACGCAACCAATCACGCCTAAGGTATCGAGATAGGTACCGCGGAACAGTACGATTAACAAAGCAATGGTGATGTTAACCATCAAGCCAACCAGTAAGGTTGGCACCGCCAACGCCAAACTCGGCCACATGCGTTGACTGATATCATGCCCAATATCACGTCCTTGTGTTGACGAACCAAATTGAAAAAACATTAACTGCTTGGTCTTTTGAAAAAACAACGTGTGTGTCACTTTGGCGAGTGGTTTCTCTTGGGTGTTATAGAACAACGGCAAGTCATAGCCCTGCTCGACTTTCCAGCGCTGTACTGCAGCCTCAGAGACATGCTTGTCACCCAAATGCATGCGCGCCATGTCATCAGGTGTATTGACCATAAAAAACAATGCAAACGTAATCACATTCACACCCAATATAATTGGAATGGCATAAAGCACACGTCTAACAATATAAACCCACATTAATGGTTATCCTCTCTGCGCTGAATTGCAGATCGTCGCTGACGCCGCCAATAACCGACAAACAACGGTAAAATCACCAGCAGGACGATTGCAAATAATAAAATGACTGGCCATAACCAAGGTTGGTTCCACTCTGCCTGAGCACGTTGGCGTTGTTTAGGATCCAAGCGCTGGTATTTTAGTGTGTTGTTTGCCATCGCATTGGGTTTAGCAATCTGATTCCAAGTGTGACTGAGAGTAAAATCAATCGGATGAACACCCCATACCCAAGGCGTATCACGCTGCAAAAGACCGACCATTTGATTAATGACTGCTTGACGCTTGGGTCCATCGGGTAGGTTAATCATCTCCTCAAACAAACGATTGAACTCAGGATTATTATAGTTAGCGGTGTTTTCTCCACCAAAACGCACCTTACCGTTTGGACCATAAAGTAAAAACAAGAAGTTTTCAGGATCAGGATAATCTGCCAGCCAACCCCAGGAAAACATCTGAACTTGACCGGTTTTTACTTTATCGCGAAATCGATTGTATTGGGTGCTTCGGATATCCAGCTGAATACCGAGTTTGGCCAGTTGTTTACGCATCCACTGGAAACGTGCTTTATCATCAGCGCCACCACCACTGGAGACATCATAATGGATGACTAACGGTTTTTTCGTTGCCGGGTCAATACCACCAACATAGCCTGCCTGCTTCATTAAAGCTTGCGCTGCCGATAATGGTCGACGCTGCGCCTGCTTTCCATTCCATTGATAAACCGTTGGGTTAATGCCTGCTTGTCCGGCTTGAAAGCCAAAAATACCCGGCGGGATCGGACTATTGGCTGCAATACCACGACCGTTCATAAACAACGCAATGTATTCTTCATAATCAATCGTCATGGCAATCGCCTGACGCAAGTCACGTGCTCTTTTGCTGTCACCACCAACAATTGGATCCAGCATATTAAAACCAATATAGTATACCGAAGGGCTCACAGTCGTTTGTAGCCGAATTTGTTGTTGCTTCATGGCCGGTGTTAACACCGGCTTTCCTTGATCGTTCAACTGGACCGCTTGATCAAAACTGTCGGCGCTAATTCCAGAATAATCGTAATAACCTTGCAAAAATTTATTCCATCGCGGTATGTTTTCTTTTTCAAGATGAAACTCAACACGATCGATAAAAGGTATTGGCTGGCCTGCATCGGCCAAGTAGCCTGCCGCTTGGTCACCAGCTTCACCCTCACTGGGATAACGTTCGCCGTGAAAATTTGGATTGCGCGTTAGCACCATGCGTTGATTCGGATTATTTTCAACTAATCGATAAGGACCGGTACCAACCGGGTACCAATCCATGTTGATGTTGTGCCGCTGCAATACAGCTTGCTGATAAAAGGTATCGACTTCCCATGCCACCGGAGCAAAAAAAGGCATCGCAAGCCAGTACATAAATTGCGGATAAACACCATTTAAAGTGATCTGAAAATGGGTTGGACTGATCACCTTAACACCTTGGCACTGGTATTGGCGCAGATCAATGATTGTATTAGGTGCCTGTTGCTGCGCGTGAGCAAGTTGACTAGACAATTGCTTCAATCCAAAAATATGCTCACTCATCAATCCATAAATCGGTGAGTGCACCCAAGGTGCTGCGATTCGCTTGATTTCGTAAGCATAATCGTTAGCGGTTAATTCCCGTGTTGCTTGCTGATCAAAGGCACTAAGATCTTTGTAAGTCTTACTTGTAGGTAAAGCGTGGTAACGCAGCCTACCATCCGCCGTGCGGGCAAATGCAGGACTGGGTTCAAAATAAATCCCAGGACGTAAGTGAATGTCATAGACGCTGTATGCAATGTTTTGTGCCGCGGTGTTTGCGGGTAATGGTTGCCATTTACTGTCATAAAATCTTACCGTTGGCATTGCGGCTGCCGTTAAGGGGATAAGTTGATACGGTCGTTTGAGATAATGGTATTGCAACAGTGGCTCATAGATTTGGGCAATGAACTGCAACTCATTCGATGAGTAAGCTTTCGCCGGATCAAGACTTTTAGGCGGCCCAGCAAACGAACTGTAACGCGTATTTGCTGTTACCGCGGTAGGATGCGGATGATTCCACTGCGCACTGGCGTTGAGTGTCAGCATACACAACAACCCACACCATACAATTATCCAAAAACCTCGCATTCCATGCAGCCCCTTGTCTTCCCTCAAGGCAGTATACCCAAAATTAATGCCGCATGCTGCATCCACTCAATTAGTTAAAATCGAAGCTTGATTAAAGACACCAAACCAGCGTCATGCAAAAGCTAACAGCTCGGCAAGATCAAAAATAATCTGATCGACCCCGACTTGTTTCAACTGTTCGATATGGCATTGCTGTAAATGTGTTGGCGTGCCAGTAACAAAACCAAAGGTGTACAAACCCGCTGCCTTGGCAGCGCGGACACCCAAGGCACTATCCTCAACTGCACAGACGCGAGCCGAATCGTGCGGTAAAGCATGCAAACACTGTAGATAAATATCTGGTGCCGGCTTAACACGTTGTGCAGATTCAGCTGTAAAAATCCGATCCGCATCAAAATAACCCGCTAACTGAAGTGCATCAAGCATTGCTAGTACGTTATGGCGATAATTAGAGGAACAAATACTGTATTCCGATAAGTCGGCTAAGCAGTCTTGTAAACCGTGCCCCAACTGACCTATTTGTAACAATTCAGCATGATAACGATCTTGTACAGCGTAAAAGAAATCATAGGGGATTGGCCGTGAGGGCTGAAACTCTTCTGACTGATTAAGCTCATCGACAAAAATCTTAGAATTTGCACCGAGAAATCGCATGAAACATTCATCTTCTGAAAGATGGATGTTGTAGTCGCGCAACAATTGACAACAATGTTTAAACAATAGCGATTGTGAGTTTTGTATAATGACCCCGTCAAAATCAAAAATCACGTGATCAAAACGCTTGGCCATGCTCTACTACTCCCTATCATTAAATTCTAATGTCACTATATCGCCATAAACAGCCAATTTTAACAATCAATCAGTACGAATTAACAATAGCACGAGCAAATAGCACTTAATCTGAACACTATTTGACCTCATCCGATTGTCGCTGCCGCACCGATTAGTTACACTGCGCGACTTATTAGCAATCGCTTATCACTCCAATGCAGACTGAACCAACATGGCAACAACACTTAGCACAGGCGATTCGCTGCCCGCAGCAGTTGGCCAAGCGTCTGCAGCTCAGCCCAGACTGGGCACAGCAAGTACAAGCAGCATGCCATGCATTCGAACTAAAAGTTCCCGAACCCTATTGTCAACGCATTGAGCTGGGCAATCCCGACGACCCCTTGTTGTTACAAGTATTACCTCAAGCTCAAGAGATGATCGAACAACCCGGCTACAGCCAAGATCCCGTTGGCGATCAAGCTGCCAATCCACTGCCTGGCTTGTTGCACAAATACCAGGGCCGCGTCTTACTGACGTTGACCGGCAGTTGCAGTATCAATTGCCGCTATTGCTTCCGCCGACATTTCCCCTATCAAGATAACAACCCCAGAGCCGATCAGTTAACAGCGATTGAACACTACCTGCGGCAAGATGCTAGCATTGATGAAGTGATTCTCAGTGGTGGAGAACCTTTGTTGATGAAGGATGAACCACTGCAAGCTTTATTTGAGCGTTTGGCTGCGATCCCTCATCTGCGACGTTTACGGATTCACACACGTCTTCCGATCGCCATTCCTCAACGAGTACAACCCAGTCTAATCCGCGCCTTACAAGCTACTCGATTACATACCATTGTCGTCATTCATTGCAATCATCCCCATGAGATTGATACTGAAGTCTCTCATGCACTGCAGCAATTGCATCACTCGGGCAGTTGGTGCTTAAACCAATCGGTACTGCTTAAAGGTATCAACGACAACGTTGAGACATTAGTCGCGTTGAGTCAGGCATTAATGGCATCACGTGTGCAACCGTATTACTTACACCTCTTGGATCGCGTACAAGGTGCTGCTCATTTTGAAGTCGACCGCCCGCGTGCTGTAGCACTGCATACGGCCATGCAAGCCCATTTACCTGGCTATGCTGTACCACAATTAGTGACTGAACAGGCAGGTCAACCGGCTAAGACACGCGTTGCAACTAACGCATAGCGCTGTATTTTGCTAGCGTTTCATAAAAGGGTCGTGGCATTGGATCCACCGAATCAATGCCGCCATTCTTAAACCGTAGCTGAATCTCATTACTTAGTCCTGAACCATTATTCTCATGCCCGACGAGCATCCCAGAAGATTTTTCACGACACACCCGAGCAATGTCAATGAGCTTTAACCAAACCGAACTCAGCGATTTCTCTTCACCAGCATCTGATCGAATTCGCTGAAATAAAACATAGGTATTACCCGATTCATCTTTTTTCGTATCACCTATCGGCGCGAGCGCATCAATCAATGGTCGCTGAGATAGCACTCTACACATTCCTGAAAAAAAACCAGTCGTACGTGGTGATCGATCAGTGTTGCAAAAGGCTTCTAATGTTTTTTCTTCGAGCTGCTCTAATTGATTAAGCATCAACAGTACGCAATGCAATGGACCTGCTTGTTGATCATTGCAAGAAGCATCGGCACTGATTGATTGTTCAATCGTGCTAGCATCAGTCACTTGTGAATGAGTATTAGTCGATGAATGCGATGCTGTCTCATCGTGCGACGGCTCTTCGATAAATTCAATGATACCTTCTTCTCCATTTTTGCAAGACAGTGCGCCCTCACGAAAAATAGCAATCAGTGTTTTATGGCTCTGTTTTACAACCAAAGACCTATCAGGTTTTGTTATTATCCTAAATTGATTATTACTGGTAGTGAATTGGCAATCGTTCCTGCCATTAAGACTGATGATTGTTAGTGGCGCAACCTCCGGATGATAGGCTGGCTGGATAACCATGGTATGTTTTAAGTCCTGGCGGGTGCTTCTCTCAAACACCACTGAATTCGAGTTAATTTCCGAGAGTATAAATTTACAGCACCGTTTTGCATGACCACTGTGACAACTGACGAAAAGATCAACTTCTTGGTGAAGGGCAATTGCAAGAGGCACCTCACCGTCAATATCCAAACTCATTTGTGGGGCATTATCGCTGTTTGTGGTATTATCAACAGCAATTAACGATTTTGAGTCCTGCTGATCAGCAAGGATTTTGTAGCGTTTTAATACCATGTCAACCCTCAAAGATACGCATTGCAGATCAATACCGTTGTTATCTAAAGTGATCCATTAGTTAGTTTTTATAAATGAATCATTACTCGCACCTGAATTATCATTAAGAGTGCTTGGCAATGAATTTTCCTTACCTTTAAATAATGAGTGTTTCGTATGATTCGACCTAGTATTATTTAGATAATCTATGTTTATTGCTTTGTGTTCAGAAGGATCAAAATTAACCGTTGCATGAAAACCCTTATCAAAACGTTCAATGCTTGCAACTGCTGTGAAATAATCGTTGATTGCGTCATGAATTAGTTTAGCATGCTTGATGTGCTCACCTAAGTGGACTGTAAAACTGACCGATAGACCACTTTGTTTAGATTCGAAAACTTGTGCGATATGCGCCTGTGCTAAAGCAATCGCACAGGCTTGCAATTGTTGATCTCGCGTTGCGTTATTGTCTGGTGTGGCCATAGATTGCCAACAACTCTTATCATTATCCCAGTGGGTATCGACAGCAACAGTAGGGTTTGACTGAATGTCTTTTGTATCCTTTGATTGGAAAGAAAACTCCTGCGTTACTGCTGAGGCTGCAGTCTTAGATGCAGTATCATGAATACTACCCAGAGAAACTTGTTGAGATGAACTTTCCGTTGACGGCTGAATCACCAGAGGCTTATCTATGAGACAATTGTTGATAAAATCTCTTAAACGCTGATGTTCATCAGCATCATCCATTAGCTCTTCTGAGCTATCAACACCTTCTTTAGACTTATGAGGCATAGCTTCTAACGTAAGCTCCACTGCATTAGGATTAGGCTTAAACTCACGCGCCGAATCATCATTTAGAGAGACAGAGCCTGTTAGACCATTTTTTCTTAGGTCAATTACGCCTGTAATGCCGGCAACGTGATTTGGATTATTGGACGAATGCTCACTCATTAGAAACCTCACGACCACGAGAGTGACTTTTATATTCAACTGTTTTAACAATACACCGCTAAGATTAAGATAATATTAAAATATCGACTTTCGGCCAGAGTCAATCACAATATCTCCGGTTTTTGTGCCTATTAATATTTTCTAGCGTGATTTGGTGCAAAAAGCCTGATATGAGACTGAAAAAAGCCATAATTTAATATTTTCTTAATGTCTTGCGGCTATCATTGGAATTATGAATGATATAACAAAAAATAAAGAGAATTCGAAATCATCTCCCTCTCCACGCTGGACAAAAGCAATAGAGACAAAACAAATTGCAGACATTGCAAACTGCTGCTATGCGCTATTGGAATCTAAGGAAAAAGACGTCGAACATCTTGGTCGGTCTATTGAACCTACTCAGCTGCTAATAAACACTCTCAACTTTAATGCTAATAACTCCCCACATATCGCCGGAATAAATGCTACAAATGTCGAATCCACTCACCTGGTTGAAAAACATGAGTACTGTAGAGTAAAAAATAAGGTTCTTAAGCCCAAGATAAAAAAGCACAAGGAAGTTTTTGCAGCAATGCAGCAAGCTGCCAAGACATATGAATCTTTAAAAAACATGCGTGACAAAACTCGTTACCCGCAACAGATTTTAATTGCCGGTATCGATGCTCTAAGAGAAAAAATTTCTGGAAGTAAGCAAGAGCCCTTAGACTCAGTGGGAGATGGGACTGAACTTTCTCCAATAAGGAAGAATCAGGGACCAAAAGACTTAAATCAGTCACTCACAGCACTGCAACAATGCGCTGGTGGCCATTTATTTAAACTAAATAATGGCCCCAATGACTGGGAAACTATCCGGACAGGACTGTTATCAGCAAGTGACATCAAAACTAAAAAAACAAGCACTCACACAGAACATACTAGCGAAGACCCTGGTACTAAAAAAAACTCTTCTCACGAAGAAGCTATAACCGACGAAGTTCGTGTACCACACTATGAACCCTTTCCCGATCAACCGGAAGGCAATAGAGATATTACAATTAAGTATAAGGAGTATTTTCATCAATACGTTACATCTACTCCTGAATTGAGCTCTGAGCCCAAGATTAATGGCGTGTTATCTTTAAACCACAAAGGAAAAACATCCGACAATAAAGCTGTTACATTAACAACACAAACTCGATACGATTATGCAAACAGGTCGATTGCCTCAACCATAAAATCAGACCTTCATGCAAGCCTAGAAGATCGCCTAACTGCAAATGTGTTTGCTGTCTATGCCTTTCTTCTCTCCAACAGTGAAAACCTACCCAACAATCTTTTCCTAAATGTACCCAGCGGCATTGCCATGTCATACAAAGAAACACTACATAGGGCCATTCATACGGCGCTGTCTAAATTAGTAAATAAAGACGATCCAAAAAAAATGTTTACTGTTTACATCAACGGCGAGCCTGAGGAGTTCGCTATTCAGGGGGAACTAGCAGACAAGGTCGCATTAAAATCGAAAAACGCTAGTAATGATCATCGTGGCTTAACAGGTAGTCTTTTTCTAAATGAATCAACAACGCAAGCAGAAATTGAAGTCAATAAGAATAAGAATGAGAATGGGAGGAGGATGATGATGAAGAGCTGAATGCAAATTTTGGATACTGATAAAAAATAACAAATCCCACTACAACACTACTTCACTATCGCCACGATCAATAAGGCAACTCAATCGCCACAGCGCCAGCCCTGTCAATATCAATACTAAAAGCATAACAGCGAACAAGCGCTGCAATGTATCAATCTGCGCAACACCTGCCATTAACAGCGCGGTAATGGCAAAGCCAATGCGGGTATAGCATGAATCCAGACTCAAGAAACTTGCTCGAGCATCGGCAGCAATGTTGCGATTAAGCACAATGTATATCCATGGCATTTTGAATCCAAACACGACAGCAGCGATAAAAAATACGCCCAACAGCAATCCTGACTCTGTCAAACAACCTGTCATGACGATGAAGCAACAACTGATGAATAAGCTATAAAAGCCCAACTTGATTCCACAATGTCGCATCATCGGCTTAACTAAGTAAGCAGCACAACCGGAACACGTGTGGTAACACAACCAAACAACACCCATCGCTATTGGTGAGACATGGTGTTGTTGCAACCACAATTGTAACAACCAAAACATCGACAACGTGATAATGCTTATACCTGCAGAGAAAAATAATATTGCATGCGTTAGCGGTGAACACGAGTCATTCCATTTTTGGATGAAGGTATTCCATTGCTTTACCCATACGGATTTCATTTGACCTCGGGACGATACGCTGCCAGCCGAAGACCTTACATCGCATAAACTAAAGCTACAGTAACAAGATAATGCTCGTATTAGACCATCCATGATTGGCAATAAAAACAATGAGAGCGCTGATAAAACAGCTGCAATGACACTGGATAGTCCCTCGGCATATCGCGAATACGCTTGCAGCTTTGATTCCTGCTCAGGATACTGTTGTTGGTCGGTTGACTCATAAAGCAAGGCCGTATCACTGCCAGAAAACATGGCTGTCGACAGGGCCATCAATAATTCAGCTATACTTAATACTGGCAGACTTCGCCCAATCAAAAATACTGTACTTGCTAGCAAGCCAAAAATACAGCCGCAGCTAATAGCACGACGGCGACCAAAGCAATCGGAAAAAACGCCAGCAGGCACCTCACACAGAATCACGACCAAAGCAAATATAGCTTGCAAAAAAAACACATCGAATAAACTCAAGCCAATAAACAAGCAATATGCGACAAAAAAAGGCAATAAAAAATAACTGTTACGGCAAACCGCAATGTATTGCAGATAGCTAACATTACTATTGTTTGATTGACCGAGCTGATGCATCAATCATGGTGCCAAAAGTCTAAATTCTCTTGCAGTCCGATGAAATTAGCCCGGCAAAGTCCTGGAAGATACATGCTTCCTCGAATACTCTTTGTTTTGAGATTCAGTAAAAATGCAACTTGAACCGCATACTGCTTCTTAGTGTTATCTGACTCTTTCTTATCAAACTGATACACTCCAGTAAATAAGCGTTGTGATTGACTGATATAAGTCGTGGTTTGACGAGTATATTCTTCGCTATCAATCGATGGATCATTATTTTTGTATAAAGATTGATTATCTTTGATCGTGTATTTTATTTTACGATCTAAAACTTGGCGACACTGCTCATCTGTTACGGTATCGTCAATTGAGTGAATATTGTAGGTTACTGTAAAAAAAGAGTCGGGTTTTTCCTCATGCTCTCGATCGGCCATGACCGGACACCATAAGCATATAATCAAACCAAACAGCATCCATCTTAACATTATGCTCACTCCATTTTATGGCCCTTAGCTATACTAATAAAAATAAATCCCAGCAACAAGTTACCCATGGCCTCGATCGCAATCGTCTGGCGTACTTGTGCCATTAAAAAAGTCCATGATAAAGTAGCACCCAATTTCAGCATATTGACGGGCAAAATAATGACACAGAGCAACGGTTACAAGCAGGTTGAGACAGCACAACAGGCATGGGCAAACGGTCTCATTGCTATTGGCAATGCTTATAAAGCAGGCCAAGACTACCAGCAAGTTGCTGCCGATATGATTAAGACTTTATACGGTTACAATCAGGATGATGGCATTGTTCTTTTCAAGCCAACCAAAGCATCGATCAATCCATTTCGCCCTAATTTTGACAGTGCGTTATCGTATTTTGTTGGTAATAATCCAGCATTTGCAGAAGACCAAGGCTTTGCCTTAGCTCCATGGACTAACATTGTTTTTACCAATCATGCTATTTATCAGCATCATGAGATGTTGATTGCAATGGGTCAGTACACATTCACAGACACGCATGGAAAAAACACACTTGTCGACTATACCTTTGGCTATCGACAAACCTCACCAGACCAACTCAAAATTGTTTTGCATCACTCATCACTGCCATTTAATCCAAAAACTGGCTCATAGCATTTATACAACTAATAAAATAGCGTCACATGGATTGTATGCTTATAGAAAACTGTTGGGCCAGTTACTCTTTATTAGAAAAACTACCCGAGAAACTTATCTTGATCCTAAATCATAAAACCATAAACCAACACTTTGATTTAAACTCGCTATCACTGATAGCGTCTACTTCTTTCTCACAACTACAATATATCATCTTATTTTTTCTGAAATTTCCTATCATTTAAGTTGATATACGACGTAATATAATCACTAGCTAAAAAAATACCAAACAAGTTTTTTTCAGGTTTACCAGAGGCCGTCGTCGTGATAGAGATACAAATTTTTTTGTGATAGCTTTAAGAACTAATGATTTTAAAAAAGGACTTATTATGATCAGAACAAATAAATTTAGTATTCGCTGGGTTTACTACGCAGTCTCTCTCTGTCTTTTTTTTATAGCCGGCATAGCGCAGGCCCACACGAATTGTTACGTTAAAAATCCAATAACTGTGAAACAAGTTATCCACGCACAAGAAGAATGGGCCGAAGGGCTAGTTGCGATTGGTGAGGCTTATACCAATCATAAAAACTATCGAGACGTTGCAGCTAACTTAATTGACAATCTTTATGCGTATAACACCAACCGCGGCAAAGTATTATTTAAGCCCACCAAAGCCTCAGAACATCCATTTCGTACCACTTATGCTTCAGCTTTATCATATTTCATCGGTGGTGATAGCAATTTCGCAGAGGACTCAGGATTTGCCTTAACGCCATGGACCAAAATTTCATTCAATAACGATCAGATTTATTTAGACAATGACTTTGCCATTGCGATGGGCCAGTACACGTTCACAGACACGCATGGAAAAAGTATACTTGTCGACTATACTTTCGGGTATAAAAAAGCAGGTAATGGCGATCTAAAGATTGTACTGCATCATTCCTCTTTACCTTTCAACAGTGAGTCAAAATAGCGGCTGTTCTGCCGATGGTGACTCATTACTGCTACCAAAGGCAACTGTAGTCTGATCCGGCGAGTATTGTGTAGGCGCATACGCTTGACGAAACGTCTCGAATATAGCTTTTTTCTGACCTGGATGTGCCAACAACCCATTTGCTGGATCAATCCGCACTTGCAATAATCCTTGCGGCTCTGGCATGGTTGCCAAAGGTGTTTTTGCGAGTGCCTCTCGCATATAGTCAATCCAAATCGGCAATGCAGCTTTAGAACCATACTCATGTAAAGAAGCAAGATCATCAAAACCCACCCATACCGTGGTTACCACATCGCTATTAAAGCCAGAAAACCATGCATCGACTTGCTTGTTAGTCGTACCGGTCTTGCCAGCGAGGTCACTGCGATGCAGGGCTTTAGCTTGTCGACCTGTACCTGATTGAATAACGCCACGTAATGCTTGCGTGATCAAATAAGCGTTTTGCGGTGTAATCACTTGCGGCGCCAATACTTTTGGTCGTTCAATCTGAGGATCTGCTGAGGGTGTAACACAAGCCATACAGGCCATTGCTGGCGTGGTTTCAACCACTTGATGCGTGAATGCGTTACGAATCGAACTAATACCATACGGATGAATACGGTAACCACCGTTGGCAAATACCGCATACCCACTGGCAATACTCAACGGAGATTCACTGGCACTGCCCAGCGCCAACGAGAGCGTATTGGGTAAGGAGTCAGGCGAAAAACCAAAGCGGTGTAAATAGTTGAGCGCAAATGGTACGGTTATACCTTGCAATAATCGAATAGATACTAAGTTGCGTGATTGCGTTAAGCCGACTCGCAGACGTGTCGGCCCATTGAAAGTTAGGTTATCATTTTGGGGTCGCCACAAGGCATTTTCACCAGAATCTTTCATAACAACTGGCGCATCATTAACAATACTGGCTAAGGTATAGCCCTTGGCAATAGCTGCGGAATAGATGAATGGCTTGAAGCTTGACCCAGCTTGACGCTGTGCTTGCGTTACGCGATTAAAATTGCTCAACCTGTAATCATAGCCGCCAGCCATGGCTTTGACCGCTCCACTCTTGGGATCCATAGAGACGATTGCACCTTGTACTTTGGGTACTTGGGTTAGCCACCAATGATTATCGTGAGAACGCACCCAAATGACATCACCCACCTTCAGAATATCGCTGGCTTGTTTGGGCTTGCTGCCAACAAAACCTTGTTTCAGTGCAGGTGCTGCCCATGACATCCCCTCCCAAGGAACGGATGCGGTGGTTTGATCGGCAAACTCAATGGCTACTGACTGCTGTTCTACCACAGTCACTAATGCTGGCTTGATATCATTGACCGGTTGTATTTTTGCCAAGACATTGATTCCATCGGATTGCGCTGCTGTATCTTTATTAAGAATCACTGTATCGGTATCGACCGAGGCTGATGAATTAATATTTAAATGTTGTATCGGCCCATAATAGCCATGACGCTGAGAGTAAGCATCCAAGCCGTCTTGCAGTGCCTGATTAGCAGCTGCTTGCAGGTGACTATCTAAGGTTGTCACTACCTGGAAACCCATCTCATCAAGTTGTTTGCCGTATTGCTGCAATAAGTCCTGATGAACCCATTGTGCAAAGTAGCGAGCATCGACTGCAATGTGTTGCCGATGATACTTGGCCGTGACCGGTGATTTGATTGCATCCTGGTATTGCGCTTGATTGATATAACCAACATCACGCATGCGCTCGAGTACATGATTTCGCCGGATAAGCGCTTGTGAAGGGTTAGCAATCGGGTTGGTTCTAGACGGTGCTTGCGGTAGACCTGCGATCATGGCCATTTGTGGCAAGGTTAATGCTTGCAGTGAAACGCCATAATACACTTGTGCTGCTGCGGCAACTCCATAGGCACGATTACCAAAATAGATTTTATTCAGGTACAGCTCCAATACCTTGTCTTTACTGAGCGCACGATCAATCTTAATGGCCAGTAGGATTTCATTGATTTTTCGACCATACGTTTTTTTACGCGTTAGAAAAAAATTACGTGCTACCTGCATCGTGATTGTGCTGGCACCCTGCACCTTGCGGCCACTGGAGACGACGGCAACAGCCGCTCGTGCAATACCAATAAAATCAACACCGGGATGGGAGTAATAACGTGCATCCTCGGTAGCTAACACGGCATCGATCAGTGGTTTTGGAATTTGATCAATCGCAACGGGAATACGGCGCTTATAACCGTACTGAGCAATCAGTTGATGATCCTTGTCGTAAATCCGAGTAGGTACCTGCATGTGCATGTCGCGTAACTCAGCAACCGGCGGCAGTTGTGATTCCAAGTAAATCAAAACAAACAACAACAAAATACCTAAGGAGATTAACAGACTCACAATGGCCAGTGTTGTCCTGCCCAAAAAGTGTCTAAATTTAGCCATTTTGCCCCAAAAATACTTGAAAAAAGTATGCTCAGTATATTTTTTAGCACCCTGACATGCAAGCACAGTCAAGCCCATTCAGTGACACGCAGTCCAACCATAATCAAAAATGACGGTATTGAATCAAAGGCTGGTGATCGCCTAGAGTCAAAGCTCGATTGAACTTGTGTTGGATTTTAATGGGACTACAAACATCTTATCGATATGGCATTTACCTCTCACGAGAGCGCATGACCATCACTAAAATCCATCATTCGCGCAATAAGAAAAAAACCGAGATAACGCATTATGTTTTGAATCATGGCCACTATGCCGAGGGGTTAATACAAGCATTTGAGCACGATCAGAAACCCAACCGGGTGAGTTGTCATATTTGTATCAGTAGCGACTTTATCAATCAACACGTTGTAACAATCAATCATGTATTGCCAGCAAAAGCGATTCACCGCTACTTCCAACTGGCATGTGATGGATTATTTCAACATCCGAGTACCGCGCTTTATTATGATTATTTACCTATTCAAGATAAATCTGAGCAATCTCAATATTTAGTCATTGCCTGCAAACAGGTCGTCATTCAACAACAGCTGATGCAATACCTTACCGATCGCTGTTGCGTTAAAAGCCTTCAAGTCGACTGGTTATTGGGATTCAATCTTGCGCATCATATTTCATCACACCCAAGTTATTCAGTCCTATATTTCGATGAAGATCAAATCACGGTATATCGTTATCAAAAAAGCAGCATGGCTTTTTATGACATGATTTCAGTACAAGAAAATAGCCACCTCGAGCAATCGGATTTATTGGAAGTTTTAAATCAATGTATCCCTGAAGAGCCACTCTACTGCTTTGGCCCGCATCAACAGCAACACATTATGGATTTAGTGCCACTGCAATCCACTGCTTTACATGAAGTGTGTACTGAACTGTTTGACGACGTTAAGCGTTGCTCTATCAAAAATCATGATGAATTCATTGCCACGTTAACTGCACTAACACCAATGTCGAATTATGATTATTAATTTATTACCTTATCGAGATCATCAACTTCGACGTCGAAAAATTATCATTCTCTTTATCACAATCACCATCAATATATTATTATTGATCTTATCAGGTATTTTTATGGCTTCACTGCATCATCGCACTCAGATCAATCATAATCTCATTCAACAACTGCACACAGAAAAACAACAGTTACAGCTTCAAATCTCTCAACAACGGTGCTTGGAAAAAAAACAGCTACTAGAACAACAATCCTCACTCGAAAAAAAAATGGATAATCAACTATGCTTAATCCAGTCATTGCAAAAAATATTTGACGTCATTCCAAACTCGATGACGTTGCAGGTGCTTGAAACTAATCAACCGAACAACACTATCACTCTTGATGGACAGATAAACTCGATAAGCGATGCAGATCAATTAGGAAAAACGCTACGGCAAATTAAATTTGTACAACAAGCCAAAATCTCTCAGATCGAACACTTAGGCGATTCAAATCTCTCGAGAGTTAAATACCAACTCCGTTTACACTGCCCGATCACTACTGCATGAAAAAATACTGTAAATACCAACCATACTTTTGGGCTGTATTGCAACAACCCTTTGTGTGGATAGTTGCATCACTTATCGCTTTTATAAGTTTATATCTTTGTGAGCTCTCTCCTCGAATATCTCAATGGCAAACCTCTCAACAGCAATTAAAACATACTCAGCAGTCTATCGCAGAGCTCAATCAACGTTGGCTGCAATGCCAACAACCATTAGAAGATCGTGTAGCTCCTTCACTGAGGTGGTTTTATCAACGCTTACTGACCCATCAAACCCACGCTCATCCCCCCCAAGTAATTAATCAGTATTTGCAACAACACAACATCGTGGTAACGGATTTTTCACAACGCCATATCAATCAAACCAAAAAAAATCAGCTTAATTATCAAGTGTGCGGTAAATTTAACGATTTAGTCACCGTACTCAATCACTGGCACCGGGATAAATTTCTCGCCTGGATAGAGGCTATCGACATTCGACAATGTCCAGATCGCCCCCAACAATTGCAACTGACCTTGAGCCTGGAGAACGCTATTGAAACACCCGCTTAGATATGTAGGATTTTTATTGTTATTCATCGTACCCCATACTCTGGCTAATCATAATCCATTTACTAGCAGCACCGAACAAACCCCAACACCATCTGTCAGTAAACTGCAACTACGTGCTTATCCATTGCAGTATGTAGATACTGATACGGTGATAAAGTTATTGGAACAAGAACATTCAATGTGGCTTTCAAGCCAAGCACACATTAGTCAATCTTCACAAAATCACCGAATCTGGATTGAAGATGATAACGATCACCTTGATAAGATTAGCGGTCTAATCAAGATGATCGATCATCCAACACCACAAATTCGCATTGAAGCTGAACTCATGACTATTAATCACCATGAAGGTGAATCATTAGGCGTTCAATATGGAACCAGTGCTGGTAAAAGTTCACCGGTGGCCAACAGTGATACCAATACGTTTCTTGTCCCTCTATTTACGTTGAACGACACCACACAGTTTAATATGCAATTGCAAACCCTGGTTGAACACGGTGAAGCCACGCTGATTGCGCACCCAGAGATCATGACGCTTGACCATCAAACCGCCAGCATAGAGTCGGGACAAGAAATCCCCTATCAACAAACCACCAGCAGCGGTGGAACCAGTGTTACATTCAAAGATGCAGCACTTAAATTACAAGTGACGCCAGTGCTACTTCCACATCAGCGGATTCAGCTTAGGTTGCAACTTAATCAGGATACCGTTAGCTCATTACGCGTTGCTGGTGCACCAGCCATTACCACACAGCAATTAGCGACTGTGTTACAGCTTGATAATCATCAGACACTAGCACTGGGCGGTATCAGCACACAACAAACATCTCATCAGCACCACAGTATCCCGGGACTGCATCGCATTCCTCTACTTGGTCATTTGTTCAAAGATCAACAAAATGCTCAACAACAAGACGAACTGCTAATTTTATTGACTCCACACATCCAAACTCATCGTGGATGATTGTTCTGATGAGTTGCTCTGCTACAATTAAGTAACACAACAACAGTATTAGACTATGTTTCACAAAAATATCTACCTGATTGGGCCAATGGGTGCTGGTAAATCCAGTATCGGCCTACAATTATCTAAAATTTCGAAGTTACCCTTTTTCGATTCTGATCGTGAATTGGAAAAACAGGCTGGAGTAGACATTAACTGGATTTACGACGTAGAAGGATCATCTGGTTTACGACACAGAGAAAAAGAAACCTTATTGCATCTAATGCAACAAACCCCAATCGTGCTCTCGACAGGCGGTGGCTCGGTTTTAATTCCTGAAGTGTATGAATTACTTAGGACTACCGGTATTGTGGTTTACCTTAAAGTCTCGTTCAAAGCTCAGCTACAACGCACGATTAGACGACCACAAGGTCGACCACTGCTTGGCGGTGAGGACCATAAAGAGAAACTCGAGCTCTCTAACATGAAAAGTGAGCCGTTGTGCGAGGAATTGGCTGACCTCACCTACACCGGGGCTCAACTCACTCCCAGAGGATTAGCTAAGCGGATCTGGCGCGACATTAAACAATTCAAGTCGTCAGATCAATAATCCATTATTCCGACGTTATACCGCTTAACTGCAATCCATAAGGTGATAGTGATGGCTTTAACTGATCAAAAGGAACGGTGATGGTTTGTTGACCAGAACTGTATGGCGCAACTTGATAATCATCAAAATAAATGACCAAGCCTTTGTTGCTTATCACCCAGTGCTCAAAATTACTGGGAAGCGGCGCCGTTCCTTCGAACAACGTCGCTTGATCGGGCAAATTTTTTGCTTTTAGCTGTTCGCGACTCAGATGGCTCAGCAGTAATAATGGTCTTGCATCTTGATTAAAGATATCCGCCAAGAACACCATTGAGCCCTTTTTAATGTCATAATTAAATGTCTTGATGGCGTGAAAGGGATGGGCGGATGGCGCAACATAGCCTTCCATATTCATTACCACTGAGGTCAATTGATTATTCTGATTAACCTCAAAATCAGAAGACACTGAATTCTTCAATGGGGGTGCATCCTGCATAGTATCGGATTGATCGAGCACACCACTGCGATTCAGGGTTGTTACAGCCCCCTGGCCCAGGACTCGGGCTATCATATCATCTCTAGCGCTCTTAATTGCGCCATTCAGTGCAGAGTAGGATGAGTTTGGAGAAAAAACCGGCGTTTTGAGATTAAACTCATAGCTAACGGATACGTTAGATTGCTCCTCAACCTGTGATACCTGATAAGGAGTGCTCGTTTGTGACTTTGAATCGTCAGCCAATAAATCTGACTGAAATGACAACAAAAGCTGACACCCAAGGACAACACCAACTAACTGCTTTTTCAATAGCCTCTCCTTAGACATAAGATTATGATATATCTGAGATTAACATGTGTGTGTTGGGATAAAAAGTGAGGCCAAGAGAAAAAGTTAAATCGCACCATTTGGTTGATAACCGAGCCTTGCAAAACTGAAGGTTTAAGTCGACCAAGCCAGCGTCATTTCCTATGATAGATAATACCCGACTCGGTTATCGTTGAATAAGATAAGGTATCAAGAGCTCATTTGATGTAATCCATATCGCAAATCAATAACAGCATTATCCCAAGCCCGTGTAAAACAATGGCATCAATACAAACCAGATAACAACACAGCTAAGTGATCATTAAAATATCAACTCCCTGATGTATTTCTAACGCCCTGATAACTAGACTTTATTAATGGAGCTTGCAATATTTTTATATGCATTGAATGCGGTTACCTCAGCCTTCCTGCGATGACTCATTTGCTCTTTTCCAACCGTGCTTGAGATTTTACTATCGCCTTGAATAAACATCGTGCTATTTGAAATCCAAGGGACTTGATAAACAGATTGCAGATCTTCAACAGAAAATTTATTGTTTTCCTTTTCTAAGGCAGCGGGCATATCACGCTCAATATCAGCTGACTCAGATGCCTGGAAGAGATGCAAGATCAAGTACACAAGTAGTCTGTCATTATTTTTATAACACGATTGATTCTTATAACTGCTTGACTGCCCACCCGTCAAAGAGGGCTGCATTAACTTATCGTCATTGTGTAAAGGACTCAGAACCGTTTCATCAGTCGGATACCCTCTTGAAACATCTTCAATATCAACATATTGATCAGATATATCTAGCAGAGTGCCCACATCTTCCATGATGTTGTTTAACTTTAAATAATAAATAAGGCGTTTAATCATGATTGTACTGATAGACTTACTAGCCCATTGATTGATATCTTCATCAGTCACAGATATAGGTCTGGGTAACAATGTTTTTTCCAAGCCTGAAGTGTCACCGAAATCAACTATCGTATCAATATGAGAACTTAAAACCTTCAGCCTTCGCATAAGATTCCCGTTAGTTCGAATATCATTATCTCTTGAATTTATAAATGTCGGTATCGTTACGTAAGCACTAATAATAAACAACCCAACTTCCACGCAAGATAGATACGGAGTTGGTACATTTTTTCTCACATCAAAAACAGTCACAACGGCATTCCATTGTGATATCGCAGTAACCAAGGCATCAACAAGATTCAAAAACATGAACGTATTAAAAAAACACTGATTAGCTGGACTGCTACGGGCAACACGCAATGATGCGAATTTTTGATAGGTATTCTCTATATAAAAGTACAGCTTATTTTCACTCGACTCATTCTGAACATGATCATCTTTAGGACTTTGTTGACTAATTTCTGACATTAAACTACCAATGACAGGCAATGAAATATAACAACTAAACAACGTCGCTGCAGCTAAGTTTATAACGGTATCAATCCAAAACTTGATAGAACCTTGGCTATCAAGATCAGCCATTAATTGCTCGACATCAATCTCATGATTGAATGGCTTACAGAATGAATTGATGGAATAAAAAATCGTGCTGTCTGCATTAAATATCGTTAATACGAATTGAAAGAGGACAGAAATGAAGCCGGTTATTATTTTGGCATGCTGCGAGAGACTATAATCCCTTGGCGATGCACTTTCCCCATTGCTATTAACACAATAAGGAAGACATGTTGAAAAACCAGGCAAGGAACTCATAGTAATAAGCAAATTATCCTTCAAGGAACTCATATAAACACATAAATTATCCTTTGATTGCTTGAACTTTGAGAGTCTCTCTGGCCCTTGACGAAAACGGCGGAAGACGTCCGCTACGGGATAGGTGAGAACGCACGAAATGGCCAAATAAATCACGGAGCTGCGTGTAGACTCTGCTTTGCCAAATCCATTTTCGAAAATACTATAAAAGAATCCAAAAACAAAAATAGATTGAACGATAGTGACTATGAATATCCAATTATTGAAATTTGCTAGATCATGCTTGGACTGAGCTGATTGCTTTTTCGTAGCACTAGGGTCTTTGAATAGCTGTAGCGCCGCATCAACAATAGGCTTATTAGAACGAACAATATAAGTTTGCATCCCATCCAATATTGCTAATGGCCATAATAACCATGGCGGTGAAAGCGTGCCAATATTGCTACAGGTTTTATCCAAATAGAAATAATCAGCAGCAATTGATGATAAAGATTTTGCAAAATTACAAATCTCGGGCCAATACTTCGCAAAACGATAATAGCTACTTTGCCAAGGAGACAGCGGTCGATAGTAATTATTTTGTAATGTCCTTAGAAACTGAGCACGATCACTGTAACGCCAACGAGCCACATTATTTTCATCTGCTTCTGGGTGGATTAGGATAAATTCATCGGACTCTTTTGGCTCAATTTCCTCGCTCCATGGAACATCTTCTTTATAATTAGTAATACCAGGAAAAACCGGTGCTTTTAATCCCGCCGAATATGGGCAACATTCTGAGTATTTTGAAAGCACTCGAAGCAAATGCATGTAATAGTGAAAGGGGCATAAGACATATTTCTCTTGATCATCAGCCGATGTGTCGGCTAGCAGATCACCATCATTACTCAATGTCGATGATGCAGTGCTATTCATCGAATCCTCTGCAGGAACAACACTAAGATCAAAGTAATGCTTCTCGCAAGCCTGAAGATAATGATTAGCTTTAATTAAACTAATAATCGCAGTCTTTGTATTTTTTTGAAGAGGATTATAACTATCCTCTACACTAAGCACATAGTCATCAGATGGAGAGCGAGAAAGAGTAGCTTTATTATCCGCATCATCTTTCGTATCAGCATTACTAGCAGGATTAAATTGATGCCCACTATTTTTAAAACACTCTTCAAGCTTATCCTTTAGAACGTTCAGGCCTGATTCCGTAATCACCATATCTGAGAATAGACAAGGCGCAACTAATTGAGACCTAACAGCTAAAAAGACATTTTTATCAATATCAATATCATGACTATCAAAAGATGAAGTAGAGCCTGACACATCATCTCTACTGTTAACTGAACAGTGAGTCCCAACACTCATGAAAAATAGCTGGCCTGATGAACTTTTAAGTTTCAATTCCTCCAATGAACCATCTTCATCAGAATTAGAGTTAATAGCATATATCTGTCGATCAGGAAAATGCGTACTTAGGGTGGGGCTGCTTCCTCGATAATTCAAAGAGCTGAGAGAACCTCTTGATTGACTATTGGCATCGTCAGTAGCACCGTCACTTGAGTTAGAGCGAGAACTTGTACTGCTAAGATTGATTGTCAGGTCCCTTCCAGGAATAGTCATGGTTGAAACATGATCGTCGCTGGATGGAACTTTGACTGCTACAGTTTTAGTCATATGACTAAATCCGAGTGAAATGATTGGTACATAATATTACATCAGCAATATTAAAAAAGTCTTAAATTAACCAATGAATTTAATGAATAAAGGCGATTAAGTTGGATGAAAAAGACAAATATCAAATCAAGATGAAGAGCAGATTAACAAAGAAAAAAAGCTATTAATTAAGTCTTGAGAAAAAAAAACGGCACTCAAAGGTGCCGTTTTGATAATCATGTTGGAAAAGATTAGAACACTAATCGCGTCTATCACTAATTTCCACGTAACACATTTGAGCATTATCGCCAGCTCGATAACCGCATTTTAGTAGACGCAAATATCCACCTGGACGATCTTGATGACGAGGACCAAGTTTAGTAAACAATTTTGCGACAGCCGCATCACTGCGAAGACGAGCAAATGCAAGTCGGCGATTGGCAACACTGTCATTTTTAGACAATGTAATTAAGGGCTCAAGAAAACGGCGAAGCTCTTTAGCTTTGGGTGTGGTTGTTTTAATCAGCTCTGACTCTATAAGAGAACAAGCCATGTTTCGGTACATAGCTTTTCTATGAGAACTGTTTCTGTTTAGCTGACGTCCAGCAATACGGTGATGCATAATACAAATCCTCTAGCAAAATTAATTAGAAAGCTCTTCTGGTGGCCAAACATCAATGACAACACCAAGATTTAAACCACGCTGAGCCAATACGGCTTTGATCTCCATGAGGGATTTTTTACCCAGGTTAGGCGTCTTGAGAAGGTCATTTTCGCTTCGCTGAACCAAATCACCGATATAATAGATATTCTCAGCTTTTAGGCAGTTAGCTGCTCTAACCGTCAACTCAAGATCATCAACTGGTCTTAATAACAGAGGATCAATATCACTAGAAGCGTCTGACTGTGATGAAACAGAGTGTTGTTGAATTTCAGCAAAAGATGACAATTGAAACTGTAAAATAGTAGCGGCTTGACGAATCGCAGATTCTGGATCTAAAGTGCCGTCAGTTTCCAAATCGATGATTAACTTATCTAAGTTAGTTCGATTTTCAACGCGTGTATTTTCCACTTGATAAGCAACTCGCTTGACTGGAGTAAACGTAGCGTCAAGTTTTAAAGAACCTAACGTTGCAGAAGCTGATTCTTCTAATTCAGATGCTCTTGCTAATGCAGGTTGATAACCAGTACCAACGGCGACTTTTAAGGTCATCTTAAAGTCGATATCTTGCGTCAAATGCGCGATCACTAGATCAGGATTAACAATTTCAACATCATGTTCTAGAGTAATATCACCAGCAAGAACAGGACCCGCTGTATTTTTATGTAGCTTTAGAGTGACTTCGTCGCGATCATGACAAACAAAGGCAATGCCTTTTAAGTTCATCATCACGTCAACGATATCGTCACGAAGACCTGGTAAAGATGAGTACTCATGATCAACACCTTCAATAGAAGCTTCAACAACTGCAGCTCCAGGCATGGAAGATAACAAGATACGACGCAATGCATTACCAAGCGTGTAGCCTAATCCACTTTCAAACGGCTCCAAGGTAATTTTCGAATGGCAATCTGAAATAACCTCAAACTTGGTCGTATTTGCAGTCGGTTTACATAAGTTAGCGAGTGAGTATGTCATATCAGTTACCTCTACTTAGAATATAGCTCTACAACCAAATTCACTTTAAATTCGGCTGGAAGCTGATCGATTTCTGGAAGATCAGTCAGAGTACCTTTGATGGCTTTCTCATCAGAAGATAACCATGAAACAGCTGAACGCTGCTTGGAAAGCTCCATCGCTGCTTTAATTCTAAGCTGACCTTTTGCTTTGTTACGAATTTCAATAGTGTCATCTTTTGAAACTTGATAAGAAGGCACATTGACCACGATACCGTTCACAA
Source organism: uncultured Coxiella sp. (assembly GCA_902623005.1). GTDB lineage: Bacteria > Pseudomonadota > Gammaproteobacteria > Coxiellales > Coxiellaceae > UBA9148. The sequence continues at coordinate 440 of CACNSC010000014.1, read as the reverse complement.
GTACAGACTTGTGAGAGACTAATTGACGAGCCTCGGCACGAGTTGCGGCAAAACCAAGGCGGAATACAATATTGTCAAGACGAAGCTCTAATAATTTGAGAAGATTATCACCCGTAGAGCCTTTTTGACGATCAGCTTTTTGATAATATTTTCTGAACGGCTTTTCCATAACACCATAATAGCGACGTATCATTTGTTTCATGCGTAATTGAAGGCCATAGTCTGTAGTTCGACCTCGACGTGACCAGTGTTGCCCTGGCGTACGTTCGAGATTACATTTCGAGTCTAAGCCTCGAACGCCACTCTTTAATTGTAAGTCTGTTTTCTCTCTGCGTGAAAGACGACACTTTGGTCCAAGATATCTACCCATGCATAAGCATACACACATTGCATTACGCGCCATCTTTGGTATTGGTCCAACAAGGGCACTCGAAATTTGT
>CACNSC010000013.1 GCA_902623005.1 uncultured Coxiella sp. | reverse complement strand
ATGTCCTGACAATACCTCTTATAACCACCCAATTTAATTGTATTTCTGGATTGTAACTAAAAAACTAATCTACTCATTCCTGTAAACCTTTCCTAAGCCAATGAACCTTTAGCCATTACCCAACTGGGAACGGCAGCACTCTTGAGCTGGTGTCGAGATTAGACTATTGATCTCTACAAAATGACAGTTAAAGATCAATAACTTACGTATTTTGGTAATTAAAATTATGACGCTGAAATTTTTTACTATAATCATGGTGAAAGGTATCGCTATGGATCACCAAGAGGTTATAGAGCATGCATGAAAAGAGAGCACATAATCGTGATCATAGCGGCAGAGTGCAACCGGCAATCGCAAGATTATCAACGCAACTTCGGTCCTCAAATCCTTTTTTATGGCATCAAACTCTGATTGGTTTATCCATTGCCTTGGCATGCATCTCTGCCATAGCGTATTCGGCGTATTTATTTTACATCGGATTCATACCTGGCTACGTCACCATCATCATTATCGCGTTTTTTAGCGCCATACTTCACGAACTCGAACACGATACTTTTCATAACTTGTATTTCAAACAATCACGATGCTGTCAAAATATTTTTTTAGCGGTCTTATGGTGTTTTAAACCAAATACAATCAACCCTTGGATAAGAAAAAAAATTCACCTTCATCACCATAGACATTCAGGGACATCACAGGATATAGAAGAGCGATTAATTGGCAACGGTAAGTCCTATGGGATTTTACGCTTATTGATTATGCTAGATCCTGTATTTTCACTAACACAGTTCAAAAAAATTAAACAAGATTCAGCCGATTTTTCCATCCGAGAAATGGTATTATCTTTATTCCCCATGGTAATTTTATATAATCTGATTTGGATATCATGGCTATCATTTCATCTTCTACCCTTGGTTCATTTAGTCATACCACAGTGTCCTTCTGAAATAGTTTTAATACACAACCATATCGCCCTCATTAACTTTCTAATGGTTGTCTATGTTGTACCTGCATTAATTCGTCAAGGCTGCCTTGTCTTCATATCATCGACTATTCATTATTATAAAGGTGTATCTCAGCTGACCGAGCAAGTTCAAGTCATAGACAAATGGTATTTTTTACCTTTTCAATGCTTTTGCTGCTTCTTCGGACAGACTCATGCTATCCACCATGTCTATGCAGCAGAAACCTTCTACAATAGACATTATCTTAGAAAAGCATGTTATCCGATTCTAAAAAAACACGGTATTCTTTTTAATGACCTTGGCACGTTTTATAGAAAGAACCACTATCCAACAAGCAAAAAATCAGATTGTTAAGAAACAACGGTTATATTAAATAAACGCATTAGATCACATATCTGATAAACCAGCTTTATCGGGCTATCCTAAAGATATTTCCATGTGCAGCATGACATTACCTCAATGGATGCTACAACACTGCAAATGCTTAATGAGCTATGAAATACTCGACAACTAAGCCCTAAACCATTTATTTTAGGGGTAAGAGAAAAAACATGATCGAGCACCGGTTATGTGAATTAAGCCTTGGATAACACTTTCAAGGAATAAAAATCTGTAAGATAGCAATCAAGCGCAATGTGTGAATATTTGTCAATGATGATTTTGTGTTATTCACCAGATAGCCCTCCCTTATGCCAATAGCAAGCCGCTAACAATCTACGTATTGTTAACGAATGATAAATGATCAGCACAGGCGTCATGGTACTGCCAAAAGACTGCAACTGGATCGGATGCTCGGGTTATGGGTCGACCAACAACCAAATAATCAGCACCGGCTTTAAACGCTTGTTCGGGTGTTTGCACCCGTTGCTGATCATCATGAGTTGATGATTTTAAACGGATACCCGGCGTTAGAAGCACAAAGGGACGGTCAAACTCTCTGCGCAGTAATGCAGCCTCTTGTGCTGAGCATACAACGCCATCCAAACCAGCATGCTGAGCTATTTTTGCATATCGAATGACGAGCTGCTCAGATGATTCTTGATGACCCAGTGCATTAACGTCTTGTTGCGACAAACTGGTTAAAAGCGTGACGCCCAATAACAGTGGTCGTCGCGTATATGATGCAAGATCAATCCCCTCAACTGCTGCACACAGCATCTCACTGCCACCCTGACAATGAACGTTTAGCATCCAAACACCAAGCTCGGCAGCCGCCTGGCACGCTTGTCTTACGGTATGAGGAATATCGTGAAATTTAAGATCGAGAAAAACATCGAATCCCATATCAATGAGTTTTTTAACAAACTCTGAACCATAGCGAACAAATAAGTATTTACCAACTTTAAGTCGACAATGCTGTGGTGACAATTTTGCAACAAACAATAAAGCATCAGTATCCGTCTCGTGATCCAATGCGATGATTATTTCGGGATTAAACGGCATTATCGGGCTGACTTCTTGGACAACAGTTCGATTGATCGAATTGGTTTTGTGCTCGACCAAGTTTGGCAACTTGGACAAAGCCAATGCAATGTTGTACCGGAAAACCCACACTGCAGACATCGGTAAACGGCCTGATCCGATAGCAGGTGCTTCAGATGACGCTCTAGTTTCAATAACTTTTGCGCATCAGGAATTGATGCCGTTCGTGCATACGACTCAATCAGCGGATTGAGGGCCCATAAAGACCCATACGATGCGACATAGTTTTCAAGAAAATCGATTGCTGTTTGCAAGCCGTGTTGTTGATGCAAACATTTAGCCAAGCACTCAGCAACATCAACGAATGGTGTTTCAGAAAAAATCTCTTGTAAGTAGACAGTCAACTCAGTCATTTTTCCAAGCTTTTCATAGCAGGTTTTCAATTGGTCGATGATTTCTGTGATGTAGGTTGGATCTTCTTCAACAACGCGACGATAGATCTGAATACTGGTTGTGTAGTCATGGGCATCAAATGCCGTATTAGCTTGTAGTAAATATGAACGCACGCAATGACGATCTATACTTTGTGCCTTTTTTAAATAACTCGCTGCTGCCTGAGAGTCATTTTTAGCAAACATCTCTTCGGATAACTCACAATAATAATGGGCGATATTGAGACGGTATGACGCACCAGAGGAGGCAGCCAAGCGTTGTGCGATTTTAATGGCCTTATCCCACTCTTTCTCAAGATGATAGATTTGTAACAGTAGATTGAGACTTTGAGCATCATGACGGTCTCGATCAGACAATTCTAAAAAGATTTTTTCGGCACGATCCAAAACACCGGCACTCAGGTAATCCTCACCCAACGCTAAAAGCGCTTGATGACGATGATGCTGGTCGAGCTGCGGCCTTGCGATCAAGTTCTGATGAATTTTAATCGCTCTATCGACCTCTCCCCGGCGACGAAATAAACCGGCTAATGCCAAATGAGTTTCAACCGTATCGCTGTCTATTTCCATTAGCTTAATAAAAACATCCACCGCTTTATCAGGCTGTTCGTTAATTAAAAAATTCAGACCACGAAAGTAGTCATTTTGAAAACGAATCGGCAGTCTAAGCCGCTCACGAAAATACGAACGCCGGCCAAATACCCAAGCCGCGAAGGCGACGGCAGGAAATATGAGATAGGGAAAAATAGCCATCAGCGCGATTGCTCGGTCAATGGAAGCGTACGTAAGTTATCAATCTCTTTGCGGTGACGTTTAATTTCACTGTTTAACTTCATGGTATGTGTTTTCCAGTAGATAAAGGCTGGAATCAAAGCACACAAACCTAGAATTGCGCCAACAATTAAAATCAAACACAGCAAAAGCGGAAAGTAAATTTTCATCGAGCCAAGCGGGTAGTGCAATACGACTGAAAAAGAATTCATGGTTGTGAAAAAAGCAACAAGACACGCAACGATCAACCAAAACAGTGTAACGATATATTTCATGATATGTGTCCGCTCCTTGAATCACTTAGGACATAATAAATAATAAAGCCCAGTTAATAATGACACTAACTGGGCTTAATTTTACTTAAACAGACAATGGATTCAAGCAAACACTGGCAAATGGTGCCTTTTAATGCTTAATCATCGTTGTTTTTCATTTGCTCTTTCAACAAATCACCTAACGTGGTTTTTGTTGGTACAACCGGTTTTTGTGCGGGAGCTGCTGCAGATGAGCCACCCTCTTCAAAAAGCGCTTTACGAGAGACAACCAATTGATGCATTTTCTTATCGATGTACATGAGCTTCACTTCAACGCTCTCACCAACCGTTAAAACATCAGACAGGCTTGCAGTATGCTCCAAGCTATAATCAGCAATACGCAGAACAGCATCAATGCTATCGGTCAATTGCATCACGGCGTGCTTTTCTAAGATTTCTTTCACCGTTGCATTAACTACCGCGCCATCACCTTGCGCCGTCAGGTATTCAGATAAAGGATCCGTCTCTAACTGCTTCACACCCAGCGATATGCGCTCACGCTCCGCATCGATAGTCAAAATAACAGCTTCGATTTCTTGACCCTTGTTGAGTTTACGGGCTGCTTCCTCGCCAGATTCACTCCAAGACAGGTCGGACAAGTGAATTAGTCCATCGATATCACCGTTTAAGCCAATGAAGACACCAAAGTCAGTCATGGAACGGATGAAACCAGAAACCTTATCACCTTCTTGGTGCTTATCAGCGAATTCTTGCCAAGGGTTCTGTTTACATTGCTTGATACCTAGTGAGATACGACGACGATCGGCATCGACCTCTAAAACCATCACCTCAACCTCATCACCGGGTTGCACGACTTTACTGGGATGAATGTTCTTGTTGGTCCAATCAAGTTCAGACATATGAACCAATCCTTCAACGCCCTCTTCAAGCTCAACGAAGCATCCGTAGTCAGCAATATTGGTGACTTTACCAAACACACGACTGTTGGTTTGATAACGGCGAGCAATATTCAACCATGGATCATCGCCAAGCTGTTTTAAGCCAAGCGAAACGCGATTTTTCTCACGATCAAACTTGAGGATTTTTACTTTCATTTCCTGGCCAACAGAAATCATCTCACTTGGGTGTTTAACACGCTTCCAAGCGATATCGGTGATGTGTAACAGGCCATCAACGCCACCAAGATCAACAAAGGCACCGTAATCTGTAATATTTTTAACAATACCCATCACTTCTTGGCCTTCTTGCAGCTGCTCCAAACGGGCACTGCGCTCAGCTGATGTTTCAGCTTCCATAACAGCACGACGCGATACAACAATGTTGTTACGCTTCTGATCCATTTTAATGACTTTGAATTCGAGCTCTTTACCTTCTAAATAGCCGAGGTCTCTCACTGGCTTCACATCAACCAACGATCCAGGTAAGAACGCTTTAATCGTTTTGACGTCGACAGTAAAACCACCTTTGACACGCTCGATGATTGAACCCATGACAATGTCACCACTCTCGTGGATTTTTTCAAGCTCAGACCAAACTCGAGCTCTGACGGCTTTCTCGTAAGAGAGACGCGTGTCCCCAAAACCGTTTTCAACATTAACAATTACCACTTCGATATCATCACCAACGGTGGGCAAGTCGCCACCACGGAATTCATCGGTGTTGATGACGGCATCCGATTTTAAGCCGGCATTAACTGTAATACGGTCAGGTCTAACGTCGGTAACAGTGGCTTTAACTAGGGTGCCTGGTCTCATGTCCAGGTGAGAAATACTTTCTTGAAAGAGATCAGAAAAATTTTCAGTTGCTGTAGTCATTCGTATCCTTTTGTCCGCAGCGGAAAGGATGAGTCCTAATCACACTGAGAACGGTTAATCATGCACTAGAGGCATGAGCGTTAATTGTGTGTATCCGCATAACGGATACGCCCGTTTGTCAAGAGACATCCACCCGAAGCTGGATATGCTGCATCAATGCGCCAAAGACTTGATCGATGGTCTTATCCTCAGACGAGACAGTGATCACATCATCAGCAGGCACGGCGGGTGCGATCAATCTAGACTGATCCCTAACGTCGCGTTGATGCAACTGCTCTTGAACCTCGCGCAAGTTAACACTTATACCTTTAGCTTTCAACTGCGCTTGGCGGCGCTGAGCGCGCGTCGTCAAATCTGCTTCGAGATAAAATTTTAAGGTGGCGTCAGGAAACACCACCGTGCCCATGTCACGTCCATCAGCAACCAGGCCAGGAGACTGTCTTAATGCTCGATTTAAGATTAAAATATAATCTCTAACTGATTGAATTTCAGCGCATTTTGACGCCATTGCGCTTACCTCGTTACGACGAATTTCAGCCGATATATCACAACCGTTACAGCGAACTTGAATCTGTTCGTTAGTTGACATCGGAGTTAATGCAATGTCTAAAGTATCGAGAAAAGGCTTGATTGCTTCTGTCTCAGAAAGATCGATACCCTGCTGCATAACTGCCCAAGCAACCGCGCGAAATAAGGCCCCACTATCGAGGTAATGCCAGCCCAGGGCTGCTGCAATCATCTTTGAGTAAGTGCCTTTACCGCTGCCACTTAATCCATCAAGCGTGATTACAGGTACTGCCATGTGTTGCCTCCATAAGCATATACAAAGTATTAAAATACGAGAAATATCATTGAATTAAACCAATCAACTAAAGTCGATTATCATGCTCTGCTTTCAAAGTCTTGCATGAAAGCCACCAAAGCCTCAACACCAGATATAGGCATGCTGTTATATAAGCTCGCTCGGCAGCCGCCCACCGATTTATGCCCTTTAAGATGCGTCAAACCCGACAGCTCAGCCTGATTCAAGAATAGCTTTTCAAGCTCCTGATTATTCAATGAAAAGTTTATATTCATACGTGATCGTGAAGCTTTTTCTACCGCCGCTGTGTACAGACTCGACTGATCAATAAAGTCATATAATAATGCTGCTCGTTGCTGTGCACGCTGATCCATCACCGCAAGACCGCCCTCTGCTTTAATCCATTGCAGCACCAAAGCCATCATGTACCAACTGAATGTGGCAGGCGTGTTAGGAACAGATTGTTTTGATAACACCTCGTTGTAATTATACAGCGGTGGAGTGATCGCCATAGGTACTCTATCCAGTAAGGCTTCCGAAATCACCACAACAGTCACACCGGCAATGCCAAGGTTTTTTTGCGCACAAGCAAATACCATGCCGTAATCTGGCAAATCGATTGGTCGCGAGAGAAAGTTGGATGACATATCAACGATGGTTGGTACACCATCAACACTAACCGGATCCACAAACTCAATACCATTAACGGTCTCATTATCAACGTAATAGGTATAAGCGGCGTCTTTTGGAACCTGCCAACCCGATGCTGGGGCGCTCACTGTTTGTAGTTGCTGAATAACAATAGGATCAACGTACTGCTTAGCAGCTTTAATGGCCATACGCCCCCAATGACCGGTTTCAATATATACGGGGGCACCAACACCGTTAGAAAAGTTGAGCGGTATCATTGAAAACTGCGATTGACTACCGCCGTGCATTAGTATTATTCGGTAGCCCTTAGGAATATTTAACAACTCAGTTAAATCCGCCTCAAGCTGCTGTTGAACAGAAGAAAATAAACCACCGCGATGAGATACTTCCATGATTGACATGCCCGAGCCCTGATAATCCATGAGCTCAGATTGTGCTTTCAGTAACACTGAGTCGGGAAGCATGGAAGGACCTGCTGAAAAATTAAAAGCGCGGTTGGGTGAAGACACTTTGTCTATGATCTGATTCATCTAAAATTAACTCTCTATTGTTTGGATGTCGTCCAGCAGCACACAGGCTTCTAGACCGACTAGTTTTTCATCATTCGCAAGATGAATTAAGCGCACACCTTGAGTATTACGACCCAGTATTGATATCTCTGCCACGCGAGTACGCACCATGGTGCCGCCATCACTAATCAACAAGACATCATCTTCTTCTGCAACTTGAGTTGCTGCCACAACACGGCCATTGCGCTCACTCACCTGTATCGCAATCACGCCCTGACCGCCACGCCCAATTGAACGGTAGTCTTTGAGCGATGTACGCTGACCGTAACCATGTTCGGTGGCGGTTAGTAAGGCTCGTGTTTCGTCGACAATGATTAGCGCAATCACTTTTTGGTCGGGCTTTAATTGCATACCGCGGACACCACGGGCATTGCGACCCATCGCACGAATATGGTCCTCATGAAAGCGTATAGCTTTTCCAGCATCGGAAATAAGCATCAACTCTTGTTTACCGTCGGTGATATCGACACCAACCAAACAATCACCCTCGTTAATATCCAAGGCAATTTTACCGTTAGCACGAGGTCGTTGAAATTCGGTTAAAGTGACTTTTTTGATAACCCCTTGCGCGGTTGCCATCACGACAAATTGATCTTCTTCAAAGGTTTTGACCGGTAAAATCGCTGTTATCGTTTCATCCTGTTCCAACGGCAGAAGATTAACAATCGGACGGCCACGAGATTGACGACCACTCTGCGGAATTTGATAGGTCTTCAACCAGTAAACTTTGCCCAGTGTTGAAAAACACAGCAAAGTGTCGTGAGAATGCGCGATCATGACATGACGCACAAAATCCTGCTCTTTGACTGAAGTAGCCACCTTACCGCGGCCACCACGGCGCTGCGCTTGGTAACTGTCTAGCGACTGGGTCTTGATATAGCCTTGCTCAGAGGAAGTCACGACCAGGTGCTCCTCAGTAATTAAGTCTTCAGCAGTGAGGTCTTCTTGGGTATCAACAATCACCGTGCGACGCTCATCGTCGAACTGCGACTTAGCCTCGTTAAGCTCTTGACGGATCACACGATGCAATTCATCCGGATCTTCTAAAATCTTAATCAAACTTATAATAAGCTCTATTAATGCATTGTATTCATTATGAATTTTATCTTTCTCAAGCCCTGTGAGACGGTGCAAACGTAAGTCTAAAATCGCTTGAGCTTGTTGAGGCGATAGCCGGTAACCTTGCTCAGTCATACCGAATTCATTGGCCAAATCTTGTGGCCTGGTGATCGCAGGCGAGGCATTATGTAACAATGCAGCGACCGAACCAAGCGGCCATGTGGTAGCCAGCAACTGTTGCTTGGCCTCTGCTGGTGAAGGCGCGGCTTTGATAAGCGCAATGACTTCGTCGATATTAGCAAGCGCTATTCCTAAGCCCTCAAGGAGGTGTGCGCGCTCTCTGGCCTTACGCAAGTCGAACAACGTGCGTCGAGTCACGACTTCTCGACGATGATCAATAAAGGCCATTAAGGTTTGCTTGAGGTTGAGCAACTTAGGCTGACCTTCACTCAATGCAACCATGTTAATACCAAACACCGACTGTAGCTGAGTTTGTTTAAAAAGATTATTGAGCACTACTTCAGGTTGATCACCACGCCTAATCTCAATCACCATGCGCATACCCTGCTTGTCCGACTCATCGCGCAAACCACTGATGCCCTCAACTTTCTTATCGCGAACCAACTCAGCAATTTTCTCCAACAAACGCGCCTTATTCACTTGATAAGGCAGCTCGCTCACAATAATCGCGGAGCGACCGGTTTTCTCATGCGTATCAATGTGTGTTTTAGCGCGCACATAGATTCGGCCTCGACCGGTTTTGTACGCAGATAAAATCCCTGCTCTGCCATTAATGATGCCGCCAGTCGGGAAGTCTGGGCCTGGCATTAGCTTAATCAAGTCCATGATGTCCTGCTCAGGATTATCAATCAACGCCAGTGTCGCATCGATAGTTTCACCCAGGTTATGCGGTGGAATATTGGTCGCCATTCCGACAGCAATTCCAGATGAGCCATTAATCAAAAGATTAGGTACACGTGTCGGCAAGACACTTGGAATTAACTCGGTACCATCATAGTTGGGAGAAAAATCCACAGTCTCTTTTTCAAGATCGGCAAGTAACGCATGTGACATTTTGGTCATGCGAACTTCGGTATAACGCATGGCTGCTGGCGAGTCGCCATCGACAGAACCAAAGTTACCCTGACCGTCAACCAATAAGTAGCGCAAGCTAAAAGGTTGCGCCATACGAACGATGGTATCGTAAACCGAGGTATCGCCGTGCGGATGGTATTTACCAATGACGTCACCGACAACCCTTGCCGATTTTTTATACGGCTTATTCCAATCGTTCTTGAGTTCGTGCATTGCAAACAAAGCACGCCTGTGTACAGGCTTTAAACCATCACGCACATCGGGCAAAGCACGACCGACAATAACGCTCATGGCGTAATCCAAATACGATTGTTTCAGCTCATCTTCAATGGTGACTTGATTGATTTCTTTTGCGAGTTTGTCCATGCGTTTGTGCTCTGCTATTACGCTTTTTCAAAGCTGTATAGATTACCACAACCGACATCATATCAGTAGCAAAAACTGACGAATATCGCGGAGAAAACCGGTAAAAATGCTTAATTTTTAGACAAAATATTTTGCGCTGAGTAACTGTAAATGCGTGCTAAAAAAACCACCAGAAATTGGAACTTCTCTCACACCATTCAATTACTAAGTAACACTCTATGAATTAACGTCGTCGCGTTTTATACATAGCCAATAGCACCCCAGCAATGAAGCCACCCAGATGACCCCAATTCGCGATTGGCCCCAGGAAACCAGTAAAGCCCAGAATCAACCATCCAATCATCCAATAGGCAATGTCAGAGCGAATGTAATAACCCGCCCATGGTCGATACTTGGACAAGAACCATAAAAAAGCAAACAACCCATACACCACGCCTGACAACCCACCGAAGTTTGGTCCAACCACTAAGAGCTGCAGCCCATTACCTAAAATTGCAGCACCGATCAGTAACATCACATAAAAAAAGCGTGTTTCTTTTTCCTCGATTAAACTACCCAGCTCATACAACCAATAAATGTTAAACAACAAATGAAACAAACTAAAATGCAGCAATACGGGACTCATTAGACGCCAAGGACTGTACAACCAGGATTGCGCAATCGATTGCCCCGGCGCCACCATGAGCAGCTGATTAACCAGCGGCGGCCAAACAGCACGTTGAATCAAATAACAGACCGACGCGACGATGATCAAAGCGATGGTAATTTGATTACCGTGAGCACGTTTAAAGTACTTCCGATAATGCGCCTTTAGGGCACGGTCATTGTTGGGCTTAAGTTTTACTTTAACGTGAAACTTAGCGTCGTCGGGTTGAGCAAGGAATTGCTGCCACTCTGTACGCACCCACTCTAACCGATCATCTTTAATCAGCCAGAGTTCATATTGACCATCTTGTGCGACAACTCGTGACTCAATATCAAGCGACAGCAAATAACGCGCAAAAGTTTTAACTGACTTTTTAGCCGGCAATGCCCCAACAAAACGCATAAAACAACCTTAAAACCGCTTAAACCGGCTGTAACTCGGCAGTAACGCGCTGTACCCACTCCTTAGCATCTGGATCGTCTGCTTCAAACTCCAAAGATGACTGGAAGTGACGCAAAGCATCTTCAATATAACCAGCGTGATACAAACTGTAACCCCAGTTAAAATGTAGCGCATAGGTGGGATCAAAGTAACGCGAGGACTGCTCGTAATAAACGATGGCCTGGTGGAAGTCCTCTGCCTCATGAAAGTAAACCGCCAGATCAAACAAAATATCATGGCTATCAGGTAGAAAATAAAACTGCTCGGCAACTTTTGGGAGATGCTCTGTCAGGTACTGCACCAGATCGGCATCAGCATCCTCAACCAACTCATTGATACGCTCGCTGACTTGCTCGTAGATATAAGGATCCCAACGCGATAAAGAGAGGTAGGCCGAGATTGTTTTAAGCGACTGCTTCTCAATGATGGGCTCCATGTGCTCGTAAAAACAGAAAAACTCTGCCGGGCCAAATGCCATGATGTTGGCGTCTTGAGCTAGTTGAGTCAGCGGCAACTCAGGCAATGTCATACCCATTAAGAACAGCCCTGTAACAAAGCCATCGATAGAGAAAGGAATCTGGCAATCACCTTGCTGGCTTTTGCAGTACTCACCCAAGGCGTGAAAATTAACCATTAGGGAAAAACTACCGTGAATGGCAAACTCTGGTGCCTCAAGGCCATCAATTTCTTCACGGCTGACATAACCTTTGTCAGAACTCAAAAGTAATAACTGACCATTGGCCAAATGCTTCAAGTTTTCCAACCCTCTTAACGAACCAATGGGAAATTGCAATTGAGTGTCATCACTCAAATCACGGTAGCTGTTTAGCAGTGCATCAAAGTCATCGTGTTGATAGTAATCTGATGACATGGATTTTTGAGTAAAATCAAAATCCACTTGCTCCCAATCTTTTGGGCCCTGATCTGTCATGTTGGCTGCGCTGGTGCTTAATGATACACAAGTTTCCTCTAACTGACCCTGGTTAACTTTGAATACGTCGGTAACGATAGAGTCAAACAAGTAATTAGCAAACACAATCATCGGCTGATCGATATCACCTTTTGATAACGTTCGTTGCTGATGAATCAGCTTTAAGTGATCATCATTTTCAAAATCAAATTGCGCAAAGTCGAGTACACCTTGTTCAATAAAGTCGGTCAGTGCCGGATGCTTGTTCCAAAAGTCAATGTTGCTAGCCGTGAAATCTGTCATCAGATAACAAACGGGTAACTGCTCTTCGCCTTTTGAGCGCATGATCTCTTGTAATTTCTTCAGGAAATAAAAACCAAATTGACCGTGCCCGGCACCAATTTCGACGCAATAAAACGGTTGTAACGGTTGACTGGGATTGGCTTTACGCCAGTCGTCGATAAAAGCCGCTACAACCGTTGCGTAGCGAGAAGCAATAAACGGATTGGTTGTAATGTAACACGGCACATCGCCAGCCCAGGCATCAATACCCGACTGGTCGTAGTATTGCCGCTGTGCCTGCCAAACTTGAGATTGTGATAATACCTGCTCGTGCTCAATGACAACGCGATCCTGGGACATGCTTCCTCCTGATAACAACTTGAAATTGCCGATTAGTATACCTGAATAGTTTCAAATCACCATTGAGTCTCAATACCCTCAGCGAGCATCACAGTGTGCGTTGCTATAGCTGGGGTTTTTCGCTAACATGCGCATCTTTTGACACCACCTCAAACGGAACCTTTATGGACGCTAACAAACTCTCCTCCAAAGCCCTACATCAACTTGTCATCACCGCACTCGAAGATAACAAAGCCATCGACATCCGGTCTTTTGATGTTACTCACTTAACCGATGTCACTGACAGCATTGTGGTTTGCACATCCACCTCCAAGCGTCACGCACTAACGCTGGCAGAGAAAGTTAGCGTGCTTGCTAAGCAACAAGGTGAGCAGGCACTCAGCACCGAAGGCGATGATGACAGTGCTTGGATTCTGATTGACTTCGTCGATGTGGTTGTCCATATCATGTTGGCTGAAACCCGTGAGTTTTACAGCATTGAAAAACTCTGGAACATGACAGAGACATCACGCCAACAACAAAACTAGTTTACCATGAAGATCCATCTGATTGCGATTGAGAACTCGCCGCCACAATGGGTGAATCAAGGTTACGAAACCTACCAGAAAAGACTACCTGCTGATTATGATCTGCGACTGATCAGCGTGCCAGCGATCAAACGTAAACAGCACCTCAATACGGATGATATTCTTAAAGAAGAAGGTGAGCGTTTATTGCGAGCAGTTCCTCGGCATAACTGTTTGATTGCACTTGATCGCTTGGGGCAATCGATCACAACGCAAAAACTCTCTGCCAAACTCCTGGAGTGGCACGATGACCATCAAGACATTAGCATCTTAATTGGTGGCCCTGAAGGCTTATCGACGGAATGTTTACAACGCTCGCAAGTACAATGGTCTCTGTCTGCCCTAACCTTACCGCATCCTCTAGTCAAAGTGGTCATGGCTGAACAACTGTATCGCGCCTGGAGTATTCTACAAAACCATCCTTATCATAAATAGCAAAACGTGATAAGTTAGCGAAAAAATGACATGCAATGCTGCATTACTAAATGATCAAACATCACACCAACCAGCCAGATTTTCAACGTCGATACTTTGCCTTAATTGGCTGTGTCTGCTTGCTGCTATTTATTTTGATTGTGCGTCTATTTTATTTACAAATCATCAATCACCGCCAATTCACCACCTTATCTCGTCATAACTTTCTTAACATCATGGCAACAGCACCAGAGCGTGGTTTGATTTACGACCGTAATGGCGTCCTGTTAGCTAAAAATGTCCCGAGCTACACCTTGAGCCTGATCCCGGGCAAAGTCACCGATATGACAAAAACGCTGGACGACCTACAAACGCTCTTGCATTTGGATGAAAATAGCATTCAACAATTCAAACGCCGATTAAATCAATATCATCCTTACGATGTCGCGCCTATTCCCAGCAAGTTAAATGAGAAACAAATCGATAAGTTTTACGTCAATGCTTATCGCTTCCCAGGGGTGTCGGTACAAACATCACTGCAACGCGAATACCCCTTAAAGTCTGTTGGTAGTAGTGTAATCGGATACGTCGGTCGTATTAACGGCGATGACCTCAAACTGCTACCTGAAAAAAACTATATGGCGTCAACGTATATCGGAAAAACTGGCATAGAGAAATCACTGGAAAAAAACTTACATGGTAAAACCGGCATAGAGCAAATTGAAATCAATGCGCACGGTAAAATTGTCAATTCCCTGGGCCAACACAACGCTGAACCCGGTCAAGCAATCGCCCTAACCCTTGACAGTCGATTACAGACTTTCATCATCAAAACATTGGGACCTTTATCTGCCTCTGTAGTTGCCATTGACCCCAGTAACGGCGAGATACTTGCCATGGTATCAACGCCGACTTTTGACAGTAATTTATTCTCTCAAGGCATGTCCTCCGCCGAGTATAAAAAACTTCTCGAGGACCCCCACCACCCGCTGTACAACAAGAGCATCCAAGGGCTTTATTCACCTGGCTCGACCATCAAACCGTTTTATGCCGTGTCTGCGCTTGATAACCAAATCATCACACCGCGCACCACCATTAAAGATCCAGGTTGGTTTGCGCTGCCAAACAGCTCGCATAAATTTCGCGACTGGAAGCCGCAGGGTCATGGCAAGGTGAATGTTGAAAAAGCACTCATGGTATCGTGCGATACCTTCTTTTACTGGTTATCGACTCAAATGGGTATTGACCTCATGGACCATACGCTAAAAGCTTTTGGTTTTGGCCAACCAACACACGTCGAATTGCCCTCTGAACTTGCCGGTACCATTCCCTCACCAGAATGGAAAAAAACCCACCGCTCTTTGTCTTGGTATGCTGGAGATACGGTGATCACCGGCATTGGACAAGGCTCACTGCTGGTCACACCATTGCAACTAGCTAACGCCACGGCAACTTTGGCAATGCACGGACAACAATTCCGCCCACACCTCATCAAAACAATTCAGCAGTTTGAAAAAACTTATCAAGTCCAACCCCAGCTCGCCGCAACCATACAGCTAAATAATCCTAAGAACTGGGACACAGTCATTCACGCGTTGCAAGAGGTAGTGACGAACCCACAAGGCACAGCCCACTATTTTGGTCATCCCAGCTATAGCGTTGCTGCAAAAACTGGAACCGCCCAAGTCTATGGCCATCACCGAGATGAAGTTTACGTGCAAAGTAACGTGCCTTGGAAGCTACGTAACAACCACCTATTCATTGATTTCGCACCCGTTAAAAACCCCAAGATTGCACTTGCGATAGTTATTGAACACGATGGCGGTGCTGACCGTATCGCACGGCAAATTACCGATTACTATTTATTACATTGCCTAGCACAAGACTCAAAAGCTGCAAGCTCATAATGCTAAAGTTATGTATGGATTTTTTGAATGCAAGACTAACAATCAAAAATCTTCATGTGATCGCACAGTAATCCCTTGCTAATAGACGACCTATGCAGGCTCAATAAAAAACTCATTGGCTAAAGGCCTAAGATTATATCGCGAACTCATGCTTGCTCCATAAGCACCCGCAGTTGCGATTAAAATGGTATCGCCCTCAAAAGTCTCTGGCATCCAGCGCGATCGACCAATCACATCACCGCTCTCACAAATTGGCCCGACAATATGCGCGAGATAAGCAATTGGTTGATCCATACGCGACAGGTTAATGATATCGTGATATGAGCCGTACAATGCTGGCCGGATTAGATTATGCATACCTGCATCAATACCAATGTAGGTTAATGAGGCTTTTTGCTTAATCTGAGTCACCCGGGCACAAAGCACACCAGACTCAGCCGTTAAAAAGCGACCAGGCTCTAACCAAAATTGATATTGCGGATACTCCTGACGTATAGCTTGTAACTGATCGTTCAAAGCAACAACATCAAAATCCGGATATCCAAGGCGCTCTGGCACCCCCAGCCCACCACCTAAATTAATAATTTTAACCGATGGAAAACGACGCGCGATAGTCACTAGATGATGAGCCAAACGTGCCCAGTTATTCACTTGCAAAATACCACTACCAGAGTGCGCATGCAGACCAATAACACGCGCCTGACACTGCTCTAAAACTTGCTCTAGCTGATCAACAGCGGCTTTGGATAAACCAAATTTTGATTGGTTACCACCGGTTTCAACAAACTCGTGATGCCCCTCGCCATAGCCCGGATCGATACGAATTAATATCGGCTGATCTTTAAATAAATCAGACCATTCAATCAACGGGTGTAGATTATCAATAGTAACATGCACCTGTCGCATCAGCGCTTGCTGGTACTCCTCTCTCGAAGCAAAGTTAGGCGTGAATAAAATACGCTTAGGATCTATGTTAGGAAAACATTGGAATACCGAATCAACTTCGTAGATCGAAACACACTCAAAGCCCAAACCCATGCAATAAAACTGTTGGAGGATTTCCGGATGTGTATTAGCTTTCAGTGCATAAAAAACTTGATCAATAGCCTTGCAGTGCAGTAATTGTTGCGCTTGTTGCGCCAACTTATTCTTGTCGTAAACATATGCTGGTGAAGCTTGATGCGTTAGCTGCATGACTTGTGCTTGCTTGGTCTTCCACCAACTCTCAATTGGTTGCTGTTGCTCAACAAACTCTTGCTGATAACTCATACCAAAACAATCCTGAGCAATACTGTGCTCAATCACAATGTCATGCAATAACTGCGCATAACTATCAACCTGATCTTGATCGACGACAACAGTAAAACTCATGTCATTCGACGACTGTGAAATGAGATGAATCGAGGAGGAGCGAAATAACGCAAATAATTCTTTAATCTGATATAAAACTCGTTTGATTTGTGACCCTACCACACTGACATTGGCGCACGGTGATATCACTTTCACACTGGCAAATTGTGCCAAATCCGCACGTAATTCAGCAAAGCGTTGCTGATCAACCAACCCCATCTTGGTATCTAGACTGACTGTAATATTTGATTCAGCCGTAGTGATCAAATCCACCGAAATGTGATGCTGCTTAAAACAAGCGAAGACGTCGGCTAGAAAACCGGAACGCTGCCACATCCCGAGAGCATCCAATGAAATTAAGGTTACATCACGTTTAATATTAACCGATTTAATCACCGGTACTGGACTTGATGCATGACTCACTCGTGTACCCGGACGCGTAGGTTTGTTGGTATACCCAATCAATAACGGAATCGAGTGCTGACGCAATGGCTGAATTGTCTCAGGGTGTAATACATGAGCACCCATTAATGCAATTTCTTGTGCTTCATCATAGGATAAATGAGTAATGTGACGCGCGGAACTGAAATGGTGTGGATTAGCCGTATAAATACCGGGCACATCGGTCCAAATTTCACAGAGTTCTGCCGACAGTAATACAGAAAAATACGCTGCAGAAATATCAGAACCACCACGACCTAATAACACTGTCTCATGATTAGTATTACTGGCAACAAAACCTTGCGTAATAAAAACCAATGATGGCTTTGCATTGAGCTTCTCGATGATCCTCGAATTAGGCTCGACGACGCATTGGGCGTCTAAGTAGTGATTTATCGCACTCTCATCAGTTGCATAGGACGTTAAGTACTCTGTTGCCATCAGGCACTCACAATCCAGTTGTTGTTGCAGTAAATACTGCTGACCAATCTGGGTTAACAACAACTCACCGTATGACATGAGCTGAGCACGGTATTTGGCCGACGCCTCTTGCAGCAAGTTAATTCCGCTTAGATAGGCATTTAGCTGCTGCCAGGAGTGCTCGAAACATACCGGCAAGGTCAGGTTCAGCACCATAGAAAGGTCATTAAAACACTGGTGAATCTGATTGAGGATGGATTTAAAGTCGCGACCTTGAGAAGCGGCGTCAAATAAGTCAGACAGTTGGTCTGAGATACCGCGGGGTGCCGAGCACACCAACAAGACTCGACGTTGCTGGCTTAAGTGCTGCTGTACAATATGATGAACTCGCAGCCAAGCTTTTGCTGAATTAACGCTGGTACCGCCAAACTTCACCACGACCCAACGATTGCTCCTTGCCATTTAAAACCCCTGAAGTATAGTCCTCAATCAAGCACTTAGCATGCCTAAAAAAAACACTAATATCAACGAGATAGAAATCAATCATCCAAACACACAGAGCCATAAAATTGAAGATTGATTGATGAAATATTAATCTTTTTGGTGATTTATCAGCTATAATCATTAAGTAGGGTTAAACAAATCGAGGTATTACCATGGACATTCAGATTGGCATAGAAAAGCAGCATCGGGAGGAAATTGCGGAGGGCTTAGTCAAGGCATTGGCGGACAGTTATGCGCTCTATATCAAAACACATAACTTCCATTGGAACGTGGAGGGCCCCCTGTTCTCAGAACTGCATAAGCTGTTCGAAACTCAATACTTGGAACTAGCTGAGGCAGTGGACGAGATTGCCGAAAGAATCCGAGCACTGGGTGCTTATGTGCCCGCAAGTTTTACACAATTCAACCAAATCACCACCATCGAAGAAGAAGTGAACCATGTTTCAGCGACGGAAATGATCAAACAACTAGTATTAGGACAAGAAGAGGTAGTAAAAACTGCAAGACTACTGATCCCAATCGCAGAGGAATATCACGATCAACCAACAGCAGACATGCTGATTGATCGTATGACCGTGCATGAAAAAAACGCATGGATGTTGCGTAGCCTACTGCAAGAAGGATAGGCACCGACTGCAATAAACCATGGCAGCCATATGGCTGCCATGGCACTTTAAAACCCACTCCCCCCTTGACACGATCGATGATACAATGCGCCTGCTTTTAACCAATCGACTCCACCTTAACCATGCGTAACCCTCACTACTTGGATCAATCTTACGAGGCTCAGTTATCACGAAAATTTCGCCAACTGCGCTGGTCACATTGTCACATAGACCCAATGCTATTGGTTGGACTGTTATTACTGAGCATCTTAGGGATTATTAACCTGTACAGTGCTGGCAATCAGAACTTGTCTTTGGTCAAACATCAACTGCTGCATTACGCCGTGGCGTTTACGGCATTCATTGCTTGTGCACAAATCTCACCTCGCTATTTCAAACTTGCCGCACCGTGGTTATACGGCATTGGGTTATTGGCCTTATTTTTAGTGCTCGCGATGGGTCATACCAGCCAAGGTGCAACGCGCTGGTTGGGCGTGGGGAAACTGCAACTACAACCATCAGAAATCATGAAACTGGCAATGCCAATGATGTTGGCTTGGTTTTGGCATGAGTACGAACACACGACATTAAACAAAAAATTGGCTGCTTCAGCACTCATCTTGCTGTTACCGATTGCACTCATTGTAAAACAACCAGATTTGGGAACAGCTATCTTGGTCATGTGTGCCGGTGTCTTAGTCATTGTACTTGCTGGCATTAACCGGCGCGTGATTATTTTGAGCTTACTCAGTCTGTTGGTGATGATGCCTATAGCGTGGCTGAAATTGCATGACTACCAGCGACAGCGCATTGAAACTTTTTTGCACCCAGAAAAAGATCCCTTGGGCCATGGTTATAACATCATTCAATCCAAGATTGCTGTTGGCTCGGGCGGATTGAATGGTAAAGGCTGGCTGCAAGGTACGCAATCGCACCTATCTTTTTTACCAGCACATACTACTGATTTTATTTTTTCAGTTGCTGCAGAAGAATGGGGCTTAATTGGCTGTTTCATGCTGTTATCATGCTATACACTAATCTTTTTACGCTGTGCCAGCATTAGCCTGCATGCTCAATCAACATTCACTCGATTATTAGCCGGCAGTCTAAGCTTAACGTTTATTTTGTGTGCTTGTATTAATATTGGGATGGTGATTGGCATCTTACCGGTAGTCGGAGTACCATTACCGTTATTCAGTTACGGGGGTAGCTCGATGATCACCAGCATGATTGCCTTCGGTATCATCATGTCTATACAAACCCATAAGAAACTCTGGTCTAGCTAAGGGAATAAACCATGAAAAATCATTCTGCCTTAATCAAAAAAACATTGCGCACAGGCTCTGTAGTATTTGGATTGTTAGCTCTCTTCATCTGCCAAGCACATGCTGAGCTAACTCCAACCGAAACCAAATTCATCAAAACCGTCTCACAAAAATACCAGCTCCCTGAATCGAAAGTCAGTGAAATTGTAAAAAATATTCACTACAATCCTGAAATAATCAAAAAAATGACCTCACCTTATGAGGCATTAGACTGGCAAAAATACCGTGCGCATTTTATTACAACGCCGCGCATTCATGGTGGTCACTTTTATCAAACACTGCATGCCAAAACATTTCAACAAGCCTACCAACAGTCTGGCGTCAACCAAAATACCATCACAGCCATCATTGGTGTTGAGAGTTTTTATGGTAAACACACTGGCACCTATAACGTGCTTGATGCATTAGGTACCCTTGCCTTCTACTACCCACCACGCGCTAAATTCTTTCAAAAAGAACTACAGCAATACATTGTATTAAGCCTAAAAAATGATTTACCGATTACCACACTCAAAGGCTCATACGCGGGCGCACTCGGTATACCACAATTCATGCCATCCAGTTACAACCACTACGCCGTTCCTGGGCAAGCACAACAAACATCTATTAATCTCTTCAGCAATCACGATGATGCCATCATGAGTGTAGCCAACTTTCTGAGAGATGCCGGCTGGCAACGCAACCAACCCGTCGCCTGCTCAATCGCAGCCAATAAAACCATTAAGCCAACACTGGCCAGTAAAAGTACCCAACCACAACACACCCTCGCTTGGTATGCGCAACGTCAGGTTTCATCAGCCTGCACGCAATCACTCAACCCCAACACCATGGCCGCCTTAGTCAATATGGGTAGCGCGGCAACGCCGGATTATTGGTTGGTGTTTAATAACTTCAATGCCATCATGCGCTATAACCCTCGTATCAATTATGCCATGGCAGTATTTCAACTCAGTCAAGCGATTCAAGGTGATCGTCAGCATGGCTAAGCCAAGCATCTCGATTGAGGAAGCCAAAACTCTGCATCAGCAACATGATCTTGAGGGTGCAGTCAAAGCCTATCGATCTTTACTCAAACAAGACCCGCATTATTTGGAAGTCTGCCATTTGCTCGGCATGGCACTCACGCAACAAGAGCAATTTGACGCTGCAGAGAAATGCTTGCGTGATGCGATAGATAACAACCCAAACCAACCCAGCTTGCACAACAGCTTGGCAAATGTGTTGTTACGTCAAAATAATATCATTGACGCGATTCAAACCTTAAACGAGGCATTGACCATCGATGAGACGTACGCAACAGCGCACAACACGCTTGGACGATGCTATTACCTTCAAGGGCAAGCAGATTTAGCTAAACAACACTATCAGCAAGCCATCCAATACGATACGCATTTCCCACAAGCGCACTACAACTTAGCCTTATTGCATTTACAACAAGAACAATGGTCACAAGCAGTCGAGCAACTGCAGATAACGTTGAAACTCAATCCCAATTTTCATCAAGCGCATCGTCAATTAGCTGAAGCTTTATTGCAACTCGAGGATTATCCTGCGGCACAGCAGACCTTACTACACTGCATTGAAAGTCAGCCTGAGCATGCTGATAACTATTACAACCTAGGGATTACCTACCTCAAGCAACAACAACCCGAAGAAGCGGTCGCTGCGTTTGAGCAAGCCATTGCTCTAGAGTGTGAGCAGCTTGATATCCAACACTTACTGGGTAACGCCTATTTGCACGAAGGTGATCCGGCCAAAGCCTTGAGTTATTTCATGCGCCAATTGGAAGTTAGCCCTTTGATGGAAAGCTATTACAACATTGGTGTGATTTTAATGCACCAGGATCGCAACAAAGAAGCGATCCAATACCTAGAGCAAGCACAACACCTGGCTCCGGATGACACGGCGATTGCAATTAACCTAGGCGGGATTTACCTCAAATTACAACAACTCGATAAAGCCACAGCGCATTATCAAGCAGCCATTGAAAAAGATCCCGACAATGATGAACTCAAACATATCGTCGCTGCGATTAGTCAGGGCGAGACGCCCGATCACGCACCCGCAGAATACGTTGAACATTTGTTTGATCAATACGCGCCGTATTATGACAAGCACCTGACTGAGGCTTTAAAGTTTTCAGTGCCTCAACAATTGGTCGATGCTATCAGTGAGACACTCGAATCACCACTGGAAACACTAACACCACCTTGGGCGATCTTGGATATTGGCTGTGGCACAGGTCTAGCAGCACCGTTTCTCAAGCCACTGGCTAAACGCCTAGATGGCATTGATTTATCGCCACAAATGATCGCAGTCGCTGATAGCAAAGCACTGTACGATAGCTTAGCCGTCATGGATGCACTGACAATTGCGCAGCATTTTAGTCAGCAAGACCTGGTGATTGCCTCCGATGTCTTTACCTACATCGGCAACCTCACTACCGTGCTTGAACAATGCCAAGGTGTATTGAATCCACAAGGCTTGCTAGCCTTTTCGGTCGAGCGCAGTGAACAACCCGACTATCAATTACAAACCACCATTCGTTACGCGCACAACAAAGCCTATTTGGAATCATCACTCAAACAGGCCGGCTTTAAGCCCATCACCTGCAAAGAAACAACGCTGCGCACGCAACAAAAACAACCGGTGATAGGCTACTTGGTTGTTGCTCAAAAAGACTAGTGATTTTTTTACCATGAAGATAATGACCTAATACGATTGCACGAAAGACTGTGCTCGATAATACCTTATTCCCTTACAGGCATAATGATAGAATCAACCTCTAGCAACTACCAATATTGGTGACAGAGGTCTTTATCATCTTATCAATCATCGTAGCAACTTTATTTTTTTAAGGTCTCAGCAGGATCAAAGCAAATATTGACGCAATTCGAACGCAATGAGGGATTGTGTGAAAATATGCATGGAACGTGAACTTCTTAGTCATTTCACGATGATTATTAATAATTTATGATCGAATTTTTCAATCATCTGAGCTTTACTCATAAATTGTAAAATTATTTTTCCTGGCTATTATCAGGGCAAAAAAAACGATTTACTTTCGTTAGATAGTCACGAATAGTCGAGCTGTCACGTACATACATATTCATAATGTTTGGCAATGGAATAGTACGAATATTTTCTAAAAATGCATATACCGTAGCATCATAAGTGAATGGTTTATTATCGAGCCAGTATATTCCTTTATTAATTGTATTTTCAATTTCATAAAGAATATCTAAGCCTCGTGAATAGCGTTGTTATTGAGTAAATTTACTAATTGAGCTGGCGTGGATGAGCTGTTGCATTTTATTTTGAGATCTTTCTATGCTTTCTTTCGTATTTAAAACCTTAGTAATTGCCTTATTGCTTGTCATCACTTTTAGTCCAGAGGGATCTAACATTCGCGAATGGACAATAATAGGGTACGAGTCAATTTCGCATAATTGCTTTAATCGACGCCATGCATAGACACTACTCTCATCCATCACTTTATCGGATGCGAGTCCGTATTGTTGTCTTAAATAATCCACGATGGCTGCACTATCTGCTAAAATCACATCACCATCAATAATATAGGGATGAAGCCCAGTGGGAGACTGGTTTTGAAATGGCTGGTAAATGAGTTGATGCGGTATATTGTTAATCTTTAATATTAAAGCAATTTTCATAGCATACGGATTAACATCAATAATACCAAATGCCGATTGAAATAAACAACATCGCATCTGATTCTCCTTTGCTTATCTTAAGTATAATGCAGTGAAAATATTAAAAATAAAACAAGGAATCAACCTATGTTAGGTTTTCCGCCCAACAATCAAGTAACCTCGTTTTTGCTTGAATCATAAATCCATCGCATCCATCGCAGTAAGGAGGTCTACCAGCTTGACCCAATATGATGCGTATTTATAGCGAGCGAATCTAATACCAATACTTATCATCTAGCCAGGTGGAGTAACAGTAACAGGAAATCTACTACCATCTTCGTTCACTTCAGATTGATGTTCTTCAGCAGTCCGAGCAGTCCGTGGAAAAACTCTAAGACGTTCTTGGTTTTCTTCACTAAAGACAGGGACACTCTTAGCGCCTTGCCGTTGTTTGTGATCGGCTTCTGCATAACTACTCATAGCTATAATACCCAGCGCAACTGCTACAAGTGTGACTAATAGCTGTTTCATCGCCTTACTCCAATCTATTGCTTTATGACATAACTCATTATAGACCATTAATCTTTATTCGCTTGCGTGATGGTAAGCAGCCAACTCTGAAGTTCGAGTAGAATAAAAATCCAATACCGTTTGTTAACCAGTAAAAAAGTATTTTTTCTAAAGCTTGAATGTAGGATTGAGCATAAGCTTATCAATGATGGATCATGTAATAATTCCATGATTATCATTCAAACCAAAAGCACTGTTCAAATTTTGAAGGGCTTGCGTTGCTGCACCTTTAAGAAGATTATCTAGCACACAACAAAAGGTGAGTCTGTTAAAGTTGAAGTCAATATCAAATCCACCTAATATCACGTTTGATGTATTTTGAACGTCAGAAATAAATGGTAGAGCATGTTGAATGTGTATTAGATCCTTGCTGCTATAAAAATTGTCATATAACTCGATAACATCTTTCACAGAACGTTTATCTGAAAGAATAAAATTTCCAGTGATTAATATCCCTCTAAAGAAGTTACCGACATGCGGAGTAAAGAATACAGGAACATCAGCATGAGCTTGAACTTCTTTTTCCTGTAAATGTGAGATCATCGAATAAGGAATAATATTGTTTTTCAGGTTTTGAGGATTATTTCGCGCATTGAGAGAAGCACCTGCACCGCTATAACCAGAAATCCCGAAGAAATTTACCGCATCAACTATCTTATTGTTTATTGGAGCAAGCATAAACTGCATGGCCGAAGCATAACAGCCAGGGTTACTGATTCTGGAATTATTATGTGACTGAGAAAGTTCGGGTATTCGATATTCCCATGAATCATCAAAACGATGGTCAGCACTTATATCAATAATTTTTGCATCAGGGTTATGTGTATTGATTAATTCTATATATGGCTCAGACTGATCATTAGGTAAAGCTAAGATATATGCATCTACATCAATTAAATCGATACACTCTAGAGATAAATTTTGAAACAACAAATTACCATATAAATTATCATCAACTATTTTTCCAGCTTGTGATGAAGAGTACACAGCGCTAATAGTAAAAACCTCATGCGAAGCAATAAGCCTAAGTAGCTCTTGACCCACATGGCCACGCCCACCCAACAAAGCTATTTTTTTAATCGTCATATCGAACCACACTTATAGGCTTGTTAATTGCATAATTAATACAATCAGTGATTTCAATGTCATTGAAAATTCCAATCCAAAATATGTGCCAATCATTCTGTTTATGGTAACCCTGACAGAGAGACAAATAGAAATCGTTACTAGGATTATCCGATCGAGATCTCCAAAATAGCTTTGGGTAGACATTGATCATTTCATCAAAGAGCCTAGCTCCAACGCCATGGCCTTGAGCCTCAGGCACGACTGCGAACTTATCCATGTAGGGTATAGGATATTCTTCAGATATTGCTATAGTTGCCTGCTTACAGATCGTCATGAAGATATTCAACCGATCATTGCGCTCAAAGTAATTGTTTACTAAATGGCCATTGAATGCCGAATCAATGATATTTTTAAATAGCTGTCTAAATTCTGGATCAAAAGAGGTATAGCGTTCAACAGCATGACTACACCTTATAACAGTTCCAGAATTGGATCGTATAAATGCCTCCATTTCGAGATTGGATGGCTTTGTTATTAAAACAGAGGATGTTAGCGGTACTGAATTGAATATGTCATTGATTCTTTCGAGCTTATACCTCATTCCGGAATGAATCCATGATTGCAGTAAGAGATCCTCATAGTCTAAAGCAAGGTTAATATCTGGTATTAATTCATTAAAGTCATTAAATATTCCACCAATCTCTGTTAAGAAAACCAATTTATAAGGTTTTATGACTTTAGCAAGCTCTATGGTTGCTGAATCTGCATTAATATTTAAAGCTTCATTGGCATGATATCCAATGGATGCGATGACAGGTATCGAACCAATATTTAATGCTGAACGAATAAGCTCTTGATTTATAGATTGGATTTTTCCAACATAACCTAAATTACGGTGACTAAACTCACACGAGAATATATTTTTAGTTAAACCCTTAACATTAAGACCTGAGTTATTGAGAAGATCAACGATAATTTTGTTAGTATTTGAAAAAACATCAACAGCTATATCTCTGATCTTAGATGAAGTCACCCTCTGTCCATCAATAAAAGAAAATTCAATCTTCTTATTTTTTAAAGCGCTTGATAGCATGGTGCTTGCACCGTGAAGAATGACTAGTTTAAAGCCAACTTGATTGAGTAAAACGATAGAGGAAATTAAATTCTCAAGTTCATGTTGAATGACGTCACCGCCGATCTTAAGGATAACAATGTGATCCTGAGAAATAAAAGATTTTATATTACTATTTCTTGTCATTGTCTCAGCGCCAAATTGGGGGATAATCGTTGATAAATCACTCTTTTATACACTATCGTAATATTATTTTTATTATAGCATTAATCCACATATTTTAATTAATCGTGATCATAAGAAATTACATGTAAGTATTTCGTTTGAAATTTTAAAAAAACAGAAAAAAAATAAAATTATAGACAATCTTAGATAATAGAAAGATTGTTAGAAAATTTATTACTATCATCGGACAAGACAGGGTAATTGTTGTACTTGTAATACCGATATCTATGGTTCTGATTCCGAATAAAGCGATCATAAAAAAGTAGCAACTCATATTTTTTATTTATAACTGATGCCGAATACACAGAAACATCGCAAGTGTTTAAATTCCACATTAAGTAAGCTTGTGCTATCAGATTAAACTGATTTTTTTTCAAGAAGGCCGCAGATTCTCCTCATACACATCGATTAATCACCAGCATAATCAACAACACCCACTTGCGGTATGGCTTATCTAATAGACTATGCTGTGATTTATGCCAAACAATTACAACAACCTGTGCCAAGTTTCTAAAAAGGCTATTAGTATCAAAACCAAACACCATGATTAGCCTTGGATTAGACTGAATCACATTGAGCAACGATGGATAACTATACTGATAAAATCCATATTAATCACAAAAATTTAAACAGGATACAACCAATATTTTCAATCATCTATTTATTAAATAGATGTTTAATTTTTTCTCTAAAAATCTCAGCAATACTCACATCAGCTTCATCTAGATCAATGTTTTTATGTTTTCTAATATTTTCAGTTTCTCTCTGAACTAATATATCTGTCAATTTTTGTAAAATATCAGGATATTTTTCCATAATCGGGGAAAACAAATCACGTTTAATCTCGAAAAGCCACGCATCTAAACTTGATATCTCAACACTGATGCGTCGTGGTTCTGCTAATAGAAACGCTTTCAAGCCGAAAAAATCCAAGCTTGTTAGAGATCTCATTTGCACTTTTCTATCATTATGCTCTTCCATTGTAATAGCATCACCCGTAAGTATGATATACATGGAATCCCCTTCAGCATTCTGTTGAATAACATGCTCACCTAACGCAAAGTATTTTAATTGTCCGGTACTGCATATCTTATTCAGTGACTTTTCATCAATACCCTCGAAGATGGAAACTTTTTTAATAATTTCATATACTGATTGACTATCGAGTATTTGTGGTTGTTTTTCTTTGAAAAAAGCTTCACGCTGATACTCATGTAGAAATACACCATTAGTACCAAGAGGTATATTTTCTCTTCTACACTTACTATAGAACGAAGAAAAAAAGTGTTTTTTTACTAAAAAACACTCATCCACATCGATCGCTGGAATTTTAATAAAAATCTTACAATCTGATGATGATGGAAACTCATCAACTGCGACATAATAATCATCTAGTTGCCTGGATGCCTCTCGCACAGCCTTATTTGCAATAAAGAAAACTTTATCCAAATTCACTGATAATGAAACATTAATCGAAAACTTCACATTAATTATATCGCCGGCTTGTGACAAAATATCAACATTACTATTCGCAAGAGAAGAGTTAGGCACTATAACTGTAGTTTTCCGTGTTATACTAACACTCCGCCAATTGAATTCATCGATATAGCCTGATATGTTTGCCACACTAACATATTGTCCCTTTTTGAGTTTTCCACCGAACTGGATGGCTATTCCAGCAAACAAATTTCCAAGCGTTTGTTGAGAGGCATAACCTAATATAAATGTTAAAAGACCTGCTGCTGCTAATAAAGTTGTAATTGGCATTCCATAAATTTGGTTAGCTATCGACACGAGTACAATGAAATATATTAAATATTTTAGTATGTTAGTTAAAATCTTTGGTGCTCCAGGACGACCACCTCTTTTTGCTACACCATTCCAGATAAAGTAATCTAATGATGTTGTGAACAAAACCACAGCTAAAAATGCGGTGATAGCACTCACTGCTCTTTGATACTCTAGAGAATCGATCCATGGAAGGTTGCTAAATGCATCAAGCATTAGCAGCACAAAAAAGAATACGAACAAACAAAGCGCATTTACTAATCTAGCTTTATCGGTTTTCAAACCGATAATAATAAAAACTATTTTAGTAAATAGAAGAATAAAGCAAGTAATTGTCATCATTGAGGCAATATGAACACCTGAATTAAATGAAAATTGCATAGTAAATCCCTCTTAATCTCCCTGACAAAGAAAAATAATCTGACATATTTTTTAAAAAAATTCTATTATGAGACAATATTTGACACGCCATCAACTTAGCAGGTGATGACTTTTGAATTACTGAATAACTTTATGACTAATATTACCTAGCAACTCTATATTTTTGTTATTTAGAACTGGCTAGCCGACCAATATCCGCCTTCTGAGTGCGTATATCATCAGTGCGTCTGACAAGCTTGACAATGCCCATGAATTTCGGTCAATGAGTGTGTCATCACCAGCTGTTGTTGACTCATGGCTTGACGCACTGCCAGCGGTAATTGTTTGTTGACTAGCTCAATCGCAGTCTGACAGGTTTTACAGATAAATATACAGAAGTTTTCCGTGCACTGACTTTGACAACAAGCCATAAAGGCATTCAGGCTCTCAAGCTTATGCACAAAACCGTGCTCAAGCCAAAATTCAATGGCGCGATATACGGTTGGTGGTTTAATGGTGTGTTCTGGTGTAGATAGTTTTTGCAATAACTCATAAGCACCCAGCGGCTTATTACTTGAAAGCAGCGCCTCTAACACTCGCTGTCTTGGCTCAGTCAGACGTAACCCACGCTGCTCGCAATATCGTTGAGCTTGTTCTAATTGTTTGAAAGTCTTCATTACCCCATATCCTTAGTGACAACATGCACATGATTCATGTCGATGTTGATGTTCCTCTTCATCGTCTTTGGTATGCGTTAAGTGATAATAATTAAAATCGTAAACAACATTACTGCTCCAGAGACTGGCTGCACCGAAAGCGACTGTGGTGACTAAACCAACCGTTTTCCAATACGATTCTTGAGGAAATATATTGGATGATTGAAATAATGTGATAAATGCATAAGGCACTGCCATTCGCCCCACAATAGAAGAAGCTGTAGACAACATTGCAATTTTTTTAGCTGTTTCCTCAGATAATACTGACTGAGAATGTGCTACGTCAGCAGCGGCGACTGATTGCGCTGATTGTTTGTGATCTGATTGCTGTTGTGTATTTATCGATTGATCGACATTAGTATTTTCGGCCTTAGTCTTTTGTTCAGTGATTGCAGACTCCTTTAACGATTTTGACTCAGCATCTGATCCATTGGCATTCGTAGAAGAAATAGAGTCTTGCAATGGATGCACAACACCACAATAATCCTGAGAAAATCCTTCTCCCGCACTCCCATTCAACATGCTCTTTGGTAGAAAAGATCTTGGTATTTTATTGTTTGCTGAGCAACATGACTTTTGGCAATGATACGGGCTGGGATCTAGCAATGGCGTTTGCAGTGGAGAAATCACTTCATTACTCACACTACCACCCTTAATAGCCGACTCACTCGATTGCGGAACAGACGTTTGACTATCGCTATTGTAATA
Source organism: uncultured Coxiella sp. (assembly GCA_902623005.1). Classification (GTDB taxonomy): domain Bacteria; phylum Pseudomonadota; class Gammaproteobacteria; order Coxiellales; family Coxiellaceae; genus UBA9148. The sequence continues at coordinate 10,815 of CACNSC010000013.1, read as the reverse complement.
TTGGTAAATGTAGTAACGCGCGACAGCAACCGATGCAGCAAGCAAACTAAATACACCCATCGTCGACCATTTCAAGCCGACTGACAAATCAAAATCTCGATCTCCAGCCAAGTAACCAATGCTTTGGCACAGTTTTATCACAAAGTTGCTATTTTCGATGATGCTACCCATCGCATTAAATAACGCTCGCGACGCACTTTGCAGCATGGGTATATACGAGTTGCCATTTTCGATGATACTACCCATCACATTAAACAACGCTCGTGACGCACTTTGCAGTCCGAGTATATTCGACCGGTGGGGTGAAACAGTTGTCGATGGATTTGAATGACCATTACTCGCTAAGTTGGCTCGGCTCAGCTTATACATCACCGAGGCATTCAAAACGTTAATCACAAGAGCAACAGCGGTTAAAGCTAGTGTCGTGTTATAGACACTGAATGAATGATCATCTGAGATAAATGCATTATCTTTTAGCAGTTCTAGCGCGGCAAACGGGATGCTGATGACTTCCAGCGAACAGGCAACCGCGCACCCGAGAGACAAACTATCTTTATATAAACTTGAGGACAGTTCATTAGTCGTCGCATCGGCTTGATCATCTTCTGTCTTGGTGGCGTTTTGTGCCTCAAGATCTTCTTGATCAGATGATGTCGATTGATCCTGTTTTGTCTTGGTGGCAAAGCGAGCATTACTGAAGGCGTGATAATGCACCACCCCATCGACAAGCGCTAACATCAGCGAGCAAAATATAATCGGGATATGATAGTAAACACTGTTGCCCACGCGTTCTAGTGATGATTTTTTACTCTCACGCAGAGGGGCAATAAATACATTGGTAATCCCATCCATGCCACCAGCAATATCTGATAGAGCAAGAAAAATCGATTGATAGCGTCTGATGCTGTCATTGGAAGTTGGCATTCGTAGCTCCGCTGATAATGGCAAAGGTGAAAAATTGAATCGTTATAGTATAACAGTTACCCCATAGCAAGCCTTTTCATCTAAGAGACGTGAAATTAGTGCCACATCGGTAATGGTGACAATCTTGATTAACTGCCAGTAATCCAATCAGTGACCTGACCTTTGAATGTGGCCTTTGTGACACTTAATTATAAATTATTGATTTTAAGCCTTTTTTTAATTACTTAAGCCTTTGTTAAATCACTCATTTTGGGTATAAAAAGGACAATATTATGATACAGTAATTGTCCTGACACATTGTAATCATTGTCTTACATGAGTCAATCAACCGCCTGGTGGGAATCCGTTATGCCAACCCAACGTTCAAACAGTGCGTCATCGAAACGTTCAGATAGTCCATCATCGATCAGCACGCTGAGTAGCGGTACCACGGACAGTTCTCGGGATAGCCATTCTTCGACAGTAAACCGCAACTATATTTTGTACTGGACCTACTTATTTTATCGCGACCACCGTAAAGACAGCAGACCGGGTCGATACGAAAAACTTCTCGAGCTTCTAAACGAACTGAAAAATGACAAACTTAGCGAAAAAGAAGTACAGCAATTCAAGAAGCTCTCTAAAGCCAGCACTTGGTTTGGGCTTACTCAAAAAAAGAAAGAGGCACTTGACACGCAGGCTAATAATTCTCATGAGCTACTAAAAAATAGCCCTCAAGTTGCATTTGCTCTCATATCCACAGAGGATAATCGTTTTGACAATCTCTTTAATAATTGGCCTAACGATCTCACAGGGAATGTCTCTGATCATGAGGTGACTTCAAGCACTACTAGTACTAGCAACTCTCTGGGCGGTACAACCCATGACGGAAGCATTGCAACTGAACCTACTATGACACCTTCTGCTGCCTTGAAAGCAGACATCCTTCACAACACTAAGAATTTAATCGGTGAAGTTGGGTTGCAAAAAATTGAAAAAATTCGCGATCTTTTTAATAAAAACTCTCCTGACCATACCGATTTAGACATCATGGATAATCCTTTTGATAGCGTTACCTCAGCAAGGCAAGACGGGAGACTTGCTGATAAAGATTATCAGCAGCTGTTCAATGAAATCGCAACATTATTTAAAGAAGAGCTCGAATTTATCTTAGGCAAAACTCTTTTTGTGAGTGCAGAAAAACCTCCTCTAGTCACACTGGATGATCAACGCTCGACTAACCCTCTCAAGGTACTGTTTGCCGATTGTATCATGCTGTATCAATGGCTCCAGGCAACCAAACAGGTCAGCGATATCGATGAGACTCTACTACCCCTGCTGCACCATTTTATTCGTGATCACAATAAGACTACAGTTGAAAGAAATCATGCATCTCAAATAATTCGCTACAAGGCTCTCAGTAATCTCATGGAACGTCTCGCTGCGTCAAAGGAGAGCAAAAATTTATTCGTCAATGCATTGATCAACCGCATCAAGGCCTATTGTTTACAGTCAAAAGACTACTACGATACTCGCCACCATCTAGCTCTCAAAATCGAATCATTATCAAAAGCGTTTGATAATCTCGTATTATTTGCTAACGAAATGGCATTTTCATCGATGAAAAAGGACGAGTTTAATACATTCAATTCATGCCGTGCTAAACACATAACAGAGATGACAACACGGTACGAGGATGCAAATAAATCCAAGAAAAGCACGAAGCAACTCATTGATGATATTGATAATCTAGTCACAGCATTAAATAGCATGCAATCGTCATTAGAGGGTTTTTTTCAATCTATAGCATCGTATCAACGACCTCTTGATCGTGAGGGCTGTAGTAACACTATTCAACACATTGAACTATTGTTAGAGGACTTAGAAAAAAGCACGACTGTCTTCTCAACAAATTCTGACCACCAACCCATTCCTATTATCTCAGAAACTTTTACTTGGCTAGCAGCTGTGTTCCAAAGTTTAAAAGACGGGTGTCAAGAACGTCACAATGAGTTGCAGAGCCATCAAAATGGAGACAACAGTTACGCAACGGCATTGACCTCATCGGTAGCTACCATTTTTAGTAGAGCTCTAAATCCCGAAATATCCACCACTACTCAAGAAAACATTCCAAGAAACTATTTCTGATCAGCCAGACTCTTCTTACTTGCCTTAGATCGCCGTTTGTTTCGCACCTGGGGACATCATTGGGTTAGCCAACCACACTCGAAATCCACCGCTTGATACCCATAACGGTTGACAGCATGGTCGCTGTTATACTATAACAGCTGTCGCTTGATACCCTCGATCTTACCAGACGACTAGCAATAGATCGAGAATAGACCATCAACCCACCCTGCAGAGGAAACATCATGGAAAAATTACCTGTCACTGTACTATCTGGTTTCTTAGGCGCCGGAAAAACCACTGTTTTAACTCATCTTTTAAACAACCGTGAAGATAAAAAAGTGGCCGTGATTGTTAATGACATGAGCGAAATCAACATAGATAAATCCATGGTTGAGAACGAAGTCTCACTATCTCGCCAAGAAGAAAAATTAGTCGAAATGAGTAATGGCTGTATTTGCTGCACGCTACGTGAAGACTTATTGATAGAGGTCACCAAGCTTGCCAAAGCGGGTCGTTTTGACTACTTGGTGATTGAATCCACTGGTATCTCCGAGCCACTTCCAGTTGCCGAGACCTTCACATTCGAAGATGAAGATGGCTTATCGCTTTCCGATGTTGCACGTTTAGACACCATGGTAACACTGGTTGATGGTGCTAATTTCTTAACCGACTACGACGAAGCCAAGCAATTACAAGATACCGGCGAATCACTGGGCGAAGAAGATGAACGCAGCGTCGCTGACTTATTGGTGGATCAAGTTGAATTCGCCGATGTGTTACTGGTGAGTAAAACCGATTTGATCGACCCAACCCAGCTCGACAGGTTGATTGCCATCTTAAAGACCCTTAATACACGTGCGAAAATCATTCCTATTGCTAATGGAAAGGTGGATGTTAATGACATTCTTGACACTCAACTGTTTGACTTTGAACAGGCTGAGGCAGCGCCCGGCTGGATGAAAGAAATGCGCGGCGAACACATTCCAGAAACGGAAGAGTACGGGATCAGTAGTTTTGTTTACCAGGCAAGGAAACCCTTTCACCCTCAAAAATTCTTCGACTTTCTGCACAATAAAAATCTTGCTGGTAAGTTGATTCGCTCCAAGGGTTATTTTTGGCTTGCGACTAGACCACGTTTTGCTGGCTATTGGAGTCAAGCCGGCGGTATTGCGCGCTATGGTTTTGCAGGTATGTTTTGGAAAGCTGTTCCGGAGACAGACTGGCCACAAGACGAGGAAGCATTGCAGTCCATTAAAGAAAACTGGCAAGAGCCATTCGGTGATATGCGACAGGAGCTGGTTTTCATTGGTCAGGGCCTCGACAAAGCACAAGTTTATTCAGCGTTGGATGCTTGCTTGTTGTCTGACGACGACTTATTGCGCGGTAAAGACCATTGGGCGACATTTCCCGATCCATTTCCCGAGGAATGGAAAGAAGCGGTTTAATTGCGATAACAAGGATGTTATTCGATGAGCCATGCCCTGTATCGACAAGCTCAGATCCATCAGCAATCATCTTCGTTATCTGACATTTACCAGGAAAACGTGCAACTCTCGGTCTGGCAACGGCAGCTAGAAAGTGACATACAGCAAGCAGCTCAAGCAGTCGTTGAACAGCGCTCAGTGTTACAGCTGTCATCTCGAGTGACGGTCAATAACGTTGGGCACAAGCTGACTGATGAACTTGGCTCACAACCGTTACTGACACCTTTACAGCAAGACATAGCCCACTTGGTTAATTTATTTTGCTGCTTGTTCAATTTATCCGATGTAGGGTTGCGGTTATCAATCTTGAATGACACGATGTGCCCACGTTTTCATGTTGATCGTGTGCCGTGTCGATTGATCACCACCTATCATGGCATTGCAACCCAATGGTTGCCGCATCATCGAGTCGATCGTAGCAAGCTTGGCGCAGGCAATCAGGGATTGGGCGACAGTGCATCGGGTATTTATCAAAATCCACAGCACATTGAATCATTCAAAACCGGCGATGTCGCGCTTTTGAAAGGTGAGAGCTGGGATGGCAATGTCGGTGGAGGCATAGTTCATCGCTCACCCCAAACCATACCCAACCAAAAAAGACTATTAATGACATTGGATTTTTAACACGCCATTGTCACTATACTGTGACAGTAAATCATTGTCTTATTCAACACCTATTTCTAGGTCGATAACTGACTAGTGAGACACTGCTTAATCACTAACAGAGACTGCATCATTATCTCTATTGAAAATTGAGCTAGCACTTTCAATAAAATAGCTTTATTTCAGCGTATTACGTCTATTTATTTCTTCACGAGATACTATTTTTAGACCATGAATCTTCATTGGCTTGACAATAAAGATAGGAAATAGCGGATAGTTCTTTCAAGAAAAACTATAAATAAACACCAAGAAAACATGAATAACCAGACGACCTGAGAAAAAATTAACGAAAAAGGTCTTTTTTTTGATGAAAAAAGTGACAATTTAATATTTTTTTAATGATTTGGATATAAAATGCCCATAAATGGATAATCAACCGAATGGAGGCGTAACCGCAGTAAAAAGGTAAATCTCATGAGTGACAAATTAAAAAATATACATCGCGTTTATACGACACTTGCTAAGAACCCCAGTGCAAATATCGATGAGAAGATAAAAGATGCAATACTAAAACTGCTGGTTATCGACCAAAGATTTTTTCTTGGACTTTTTGAGGGTGGGATAACGGATGTTGAAGATCGTCTTCGCAGTCAACTTAGTGAAGAAAAGTTTATTGATAACATGGGGATTTCAAGAAGTGATGCTGGAGATTATGTTAATGACCTCACTAACTCTGAGAACAGAGAAAAACTGATGGAGTATTTTGAGAATGCAGTTAAGGACACCACTGATTTTGAGATGAAATATCAACTTAAGGGATCCCTTTATGCTTTAAGGTTAGTGCACGCAGATTATGAACTTGAATCCAGGCCTAACAAGAACGATTTCAGTAGATTATTTTCAGCTCCGTCTAGCGATCCAAGACAGTCTGGTGAGTCTGATAACAACAATCAAGGCTGCTGTACGATTTCTTAAAAATCCATTGAATAGAATAAAGGTAAAATATACGCGCTCTCCCTCACAAACTATTGTTGCTAACCCTGACGACTTTGAAGTGGAGAGCGATACAGATAGAAGGGATATAAAAATTCAGCACCATACCCCATCACAGAATAGATATTTTGTGAAGAAAGTAAAAAAACATAACTTTGAGAGCGTTGCTAAACAAATACTATACTCTAACATGATAAGAGACCTTTTTGGCGCAGACTGTACTACACAATATATGCTTGCCTGTAAAGACGGAGAATTATTACAATATTCAAAAGAAATACCCAACTCAACTGACATACTGCAATTGGGGTTAGCAACCCGACAGCCTGTGACTGATAGAAGCGAGCTAGAGGGTAATATCTTTGATAAAATGACCAAACAAGATGTTAACAATTTTGCGATCTTAATTGCTACAAGAGCACTACTCGCTGACATGGACAACACAATTGATAACATGCTTATAACATTCAATGATGGTCATCTAAAAGCTGTAGCTATCGATATGGATTATATGTGTAAAGATTATCATTCAAACTTAGAGGATATTGACTGGCAGTCAGCTGAGAGCATCGTCAATAAAGGCATGAAATGCATACAGACAGCAATTGATCTGGAGCGGGAAATGGCCCCTATGAATGAAAACTCTATAAAGAAAGCGATAGTTAAAACAGTGGACAATGGAATTAAACAAGGTGAGATAACCAAAGCTCTGAATGCACTTAAGGGGTACAAGTTTGGTGAAACACTAGCAGGAGTTCGACAAGAACTAAAAGCGTTCGCAGAGCAAAATGGCATAGAAGATGCAGATGTCATTTTATCAAGAATTTCTGAAGCATTTGAAAGACAGCAAGCTAAAGTCGATAAAGTGTCATTGAGCGACTTAAATCAACCAACTCAATCTACAAAGCAGAGCTTGAACATAGCGGCTTTCGAATCAATAACCACAACAAAATCACGGCTAGCAAGCATTAAAGAATTCAGTGACTTTGTTCAAATATCATTTCATACCGAGGCACTGAAGGAAATAGCAGACAAAGTATTCGAAAACATCATATACGATGGCTCAAAAACTCAGTTTTATGCATTTAACTCAAAATCACTATATTTAGATAAAGAAAAACTAGCTGGTAAAGAAAAAAAACTTGCGAATAGATTCGCAGAAAGAGTAATCATTGAAATCAGGACTGTCATAAGTGAATGTGAGGAAGAACTAAAATCCCAAATGAATCGGTGCGTATCAGACAATGAACGAAAACAAGATTTAGACTTGGAAAAGACAGCACTAGAAGGCCGAGACATCTTGAAGAAGGTCGGAGAAATACAACCTAAAACGATACATGATGTTGCAATTATTCTACAGCAAGTGAGCATGTATAAAAATCAAGTTTCTATAGCTATTGACTCGTATAAATCGGCTTCTAAAAGAGTAAAACAGTCCAAAGAAATGAGGAGTAGGCTTAACTCTCTAGCTAGTGAAGCATCAATGGATGATAATGATTATATGAATAAAATATCAAGAGTACTGAATCCATTTGAAGGTATAGATGAATGTAGAAATGACTCAGATATTGTAACAATAGTCTTCGAAGCTCGCGAGCTACAAGCAATAGCAATAGCTGCTCTAGGTCAGTATGGTTGCCCTCCTATGCAAACAAACCTTTTCGCTTATCGAGATGATGCTATTTACTTGCAGAAAGAAAAGATATCAGGTAAGACAGGCGAGCTAAAAACAAAATTCCAAACAGAACTTACCTCTAGCTGGACATCTTTGAGGGAAAAATTGGTTAAAAAGATTGCTTTTCAACAAGCAAGGTGTGTTGATGGTGATGCGCGAAAAAACAATACGTGCCTGCGAAATCTGAAAATCTGTGGAGAGACACTTGTCAATAGACTTAACCAATCAGTATCAAATCAGCCGAATGATATTGCTGTAGCCATTGTTGATACGAATAAATATTGTGAAAGTGTATCAGAAGCAATTCGATTATTTAAAGGATTACATACAGACGATACAGTTGAAGATAAATTAAATCCCTTAGTACTTGATGCATCAAGATATGATATAAACCAGTTACATGAAAGTAGTGAAATTGGAATTACATCCGATGCGCTCAATGAAATTCTTGGCGCGTATAAATCAAAACATTTTATGAATTTTTTTAAGATAAAACCATCTTATGAAATTATGAAATTACGAGAATTAGTAAGAAATTCCGCTCATGATGCTAACTTTACAAAGGAAGATATAGCTAAATGTATTGAGTTATCTGTATCGGATAAATGTGCAGAGCGAGCAACAAAAATGCGGAATAGTGATTTTCTTGGAAAGCAATCTACTGGTACAGATGAAGTATTAATGAAGATACAGGAAGCGCTCAGTACATCTAAAATAGAATCTCAACATAGCCCATGAACCTTCATTTGCTTGGAAATAGAGATAGGGAATAGCGCTTACACCCGATAAATATTATTATCGGGTGTAGTTAAAACCGAGTGTTTTGGCGGGTTTTTCGCCGACCTGATTTGTCTATAGGATTTTCTACGACTGTTTCTTTTGACTTTGGAGCTGATTTTTTAGCAGTAGATTTTTTTGCTTACTGAAATTAATGAGACTAATAAGTATTTCATATTATTTTCCCACTTTTGTTGATCCTATCTATATTGTAGACGATTAAAATTGGGTTATTTATTTTAAATTATAAGTTCATGTTAATAATGCGTCATCTTGGACAATTGCTTACTTCTACGCAAGGAATTAAATCATATGTATCATCCTTTGTATATTCTTTGATATCCACCCTATACTTGTCACCACAAGTAGGTGTATTATTGCTACCTTCTTCTTGGACATAAAAATTTGGTATCTGTGTGCTTCCTGGTTTGTTACTACAATCCGGTTTAATCTCAATGTGAAAGGACTGATTGCTACTTTTATTTTTAACATAGAATCCAAAAACCTGAAAATAACCCTTGCTACTTTTTCTTGCCACCTGCATGGGATGCTTATCGTCATTAACTATCAGTAAATTATCAGCACTAGTACAATAGAGTGTCACACTCCTAGGCATATATTGCACTCCTGTCCCTTTTTCTTCGCATGCTATGACATAATTTTGTTGACTACGTGGATGAACCAAGATAGTTCCGCTAGTTGCAGTACTGCTCGAAGTATTAAAACTCTTTGACCAGTCATTCGCCATCGTCGTCGCCACGCCTCCCATCAATCCTATTGTGACTAGTGTTGCTAATAGATATTTCATGTCATTTTCCTATTTTTTTAGTTTTGACTAACTATAGACTATAAAAGATTGGATTGCTGATACGGTTCAATAAGCTCATGTTAATAATGACTTTTTTATCTTAACTGGATGACACCCCTCAATGGGTACAATTTCATGGCTGATTTGGACATGCGTTGTGTTTTTTTGATGGTCAAAGATTTTTGTTGTGATGCTGCAATGGACTCCAGTGCTAAATCTTCACTCCAAGGAGGAAACACTCGAAAGGCAAGCTTTCCGAGCTTGGTATCTTGCGACATGATACCCTGCTCTATCAAAACGTGTTTATTAAAGACAAACTGTCCGCGATAGGATTTCCCGGAGTGTCCTTGACTATTGACACTCACCACCACAAAGTCGATGCCATCAGAACTATCCAGCGGAACAATCTCTGAACCTAGGCTCGGCCGCTTCCACAGTGTTACGAAATGCCCTAGCCTATCCGGCGTTGTTTTTGCAACCCGAAATGCAACAGTACAGCCATTCAGTCCTAGCCAGCAGGATTGATAATCTTAACCTTTGGGGTCCTCCTCCCGGCGAGGCTCGCTAGTTACATCCAATTCGGCAGGTCTGTATACCTCACGAATGGCCGTTACTAATTCTTCCGGGAGTGTGAAGTGCTGTAGATACTATTGCGGTACCGTTTACGAATTCATCGTCGCAGTGTAGGGACGACTGACGTCAAAACCACTGATGCCACTTTTAAATGGGTTAAAAGACAGCATCATTTACCTTGACATCTACAAACTGTTGTATTATGTCTTTTTACACATGTTTTTTCGTTATATTTCTTGTAGCTGCTGTGCCGTTCTTCGCAGTGTTTTTTTATTTTTTTGAAATCGTAGCAATCGCTGATTAATGTTCCTTTTGCCATACTTACGTGTGCGTAAGTCACACCTGTACTCATTAATCCAAATACCATCAATACCACCATTGCGCTTACTACCTGTTTCATTGTTTTACTCCAATTATATTTCTTAATGACATAATTTATTATAGACCATAAGTCTTAATTTGCTTGGAAATAGAGATGGTGATGGAGTATCTGTCATTAAATGTGCGTCAAATAGTCCGGAATTCCATCGTCTTATTAGACAAAAATACGTAATTGATGGTAGTTAAGTAGCATGTATCGCAAAAAGACTGGTTCTTTAGCTGCTTTCATTGCAAGATTTAACTAATTCTTTGTTTTACTCCTCGGTTACGCGAAACCAAACATAGTCTAATCTGAACAATATTGCTAGGGTGTAGTTGCTGTGACGCTCACGATTAAGTAATTATTTTTTATCATTTTTTAATTTTTTATACTAGGTGATACCCCTCAATGAGTGCAATCCCTGCTTTTTTAGAGAGTGTCATTAATGATTCGGGTCTCATTAATGGCTGACTTTGAGTAGATATATTTTTCGTAGTGGTGGATCCTG
>CACNSC010000012.1 GCA_902623005.1 uncultured Coxiella sp. | reverse complement strand
TTGAGCGCATTACAAGTTGATAGTTAGGGCATTGCTAACCTGAGTGTGACTTTGAGGGTTCACCTGCTGTTGCTGTTGTGATGATAAAGTGATTGGATCTGTCACAATCACCTCGACACGCTCTAGCTCCAGATTCAAACGCTGTTTACTCAGATAATGATTCGAATTAAGGTGTCGAGCTTAACCGGTATCATTAATAGCAATCGATAAAGAATTAGTAAGTAGTTGTTGTATTGAATGAAAAGTGGATACCGTAATTTAAGGGGAAGTTTAAAGTGCAAGCCTTGGGTGTTTTAAGAAAAATGCACAGTGAAGGTACATCACCGGTTATGTATTCTTTGCGTTTTGAGCAAGAAGTCCTGGATCTAAGTAATTGTTTGGGTAGTGAGATACGAATTGAGCATCTGGGTAATATATTTTGCGTGCAATGCGGAAAAAAAACTGCAAAAAGCTTTCAACAAGGCCATTGCTACGTTTGTATGCAGAAAATTTACGAATGTAACAACTGTATATTACATCCTGAGCGGTGTTTGGTTGAGTCAAAAGGTTGCCCTGAGGATGATTGGGCGCACCAGCAATGTAACAAGCCGCATGTGGTCTATCTTGCTAATAGTTCAGCGTTAAAAGTTGGCGTTACACGGACCTCGCAAGTGCCAACGCGATGGATTGATCAGGGCGCGATGCAAGCGTTGCCTATATTAAAAACTAAAAACCGTTATCAAGCAGGTTGTATTGAGGTTCTCTTTAAGCCACACGTCTCTGATCGAACCAACTGGCGTACGATGTTGAAACAGGACGCCATACTGATTGATCTGATAGCAGAGCGAGAGCGTTTACTGGATCTGGTAGCAGACGAATTGACACAATTTTGTAATCAATATCCGAGCGGGACTATTGAGCAGTTAAATCAACAACAGCCTTGGTCAATCATGTTTCCAGCACCACATTATCCCACCAAAGTGATTAGTCTATCGCTGGATAAAACACCGGTTGTCGCAGGAAAGTTATTGAGCATTAAAGGCCAGTATTGGATTTTAGATACCGGCGTAATTAATATCCGTAAATTTTCTGGTTACGAGGTTTCAATTACTGTCGACTAAATTAAGTGCAGGTTTTTATGTTAATATCAGTCATGAAAGCTCGTAGATGTATTAAATTGACGCGGGTTGTCGCCGACTTCTTGGTTAAAATAATTTATTAGTGATTATCGTGGTTTAAGTCTTGACTGCCTGCTCGTGGTTCGGTTTAATGTGCGACTCTTATGATTGATGGCCAGATAGCTCAGTCGGTAGAGCAGAGGACTGAAAATCCTCGTGTCGGCAGTTCGATTCTGCCTCTGGCCACATCTCTTTTACACAGGTAAATACTTCGCACTTTTCTCGCCAACCTGGCGCTCTTTTTGGTCACTCTTTAATGCAATTAAGCTTTTTGAGCTTTTTAATGAATAAAGCTAGATACTCAATATCATTGAACATAAGACTCAATAAATGATCTTGGTTTTTTTAAATTGTAAAGTTAGTCGTATATTTTGACCACCGATGTGACGAGGTCAGCATCGTTACGCTCAACGCGCGTCAGCAAGAAAAAAGCGATCACTGAAAATATGATTATCAAAAAAATGAATGTAGGTATATTCAGTAACGCAAGATTCTCTGGTGATATCCAAGAGAAGAAAAGAATACCTAGAAAGTAAAGAAACAACAGGTAGCATTGCTTGATCGCTGCCCACAAATCATCCCACTTGCGAATATTCAACGCGATAAATAATCCTTGAATGGCAACAAAGATTATCATGATCATTAAAATTGTGTCGATGTTGCCCATGGTGAATAAGCCGGTGAACAGTGTGAATATACACAAAGAAATGGTCTTCCCAAGAGGTAATCGAAAAGGGTATTGGTCTTTGCTGATATTGTTCCTTAGCACACACAAGGCAATCGGAATCGGTAAATAAGAAATGACATGGAACAGACTAAGAACTTCAGCCAATTGACTCCAACTCCGAAATACCACCAAAAAAAGACAGGCTAGAATCGTATTGGTAATCAGTGATGGGCGTGAGACACCATAAACTGGGTGCACTTTATCAAAGAAACGTGGCATTTGTTGATTTCTCGACATGGCAGTAAACATTCGGGTTGATGTGCCAGTAAATGCAATCGCTGTTCCGGTTGGAGCAATGGTCGCACCAAAATAAATGATGGTGGTTAAAATACCAAGGCCAAGCATGGTTGAAAGTTCAACCATTGGTGCGCTGTAAGTGAGTTGATGCCAACCTTGGGCTAAACTTAGCGTTGGAATCGCACCGATGAATGCGATTTGAAGTAAAAGATAGACGCCTAAGCAAAAAATAATCGCAATGATAATAGAGAGAGGGATCGTTTTATGCGGCTTTTTGACTTCGCTGGCAAATGAGATGATGGTTTGAAAGCCGTTAAATGCAATGATGATGCCCGTGCTTAAAATTGCTGCAATGATTGACTGTGGGCCATACGGTACAGAGCTATGATTGACAGCGGTGAAGTTATCAGAATGAAATACCACCGCAATAATGACTAAGGCAGTGATTAGCGGCACGATGACTTTAAGAATAGTAAAAATATTGTTGGTCTTTGCCAGAACTGACGCTCCCCAAAAGTTAACCAAACAAAACATCAAAATTAGTATCAAGGCTAGACCTGTTCCGAGAAGGGTTAGTTGCTCGTGGAGAAAAAACAGTGTTTCAAGGTTGGGGAATAGGTTGATGAGGTATTGAATTGTGGCCGCTGCCTCCAAGGCAATCACAGCAACTATCCCTAACCAGTTTGAAACGGCAAAAGGAAACCCAAAAAAACGGTTATGAGACAATGTAGGAATAATGGCACTCAAGCCACGGCGGGGGTAAATTCCTGAAACCTCAGCAAAGCACATGGAAAGAATACCAATCACGATGGCCCCGATGATCCAAGAATAGATTGCGGCTGGACCTGCTACTTGGGCGGCCTTATAAGGAGCAAATAACCAGCCGCTTCCGATAATTGAGGATATACCGAGAAAGATTGCTGATGTTAAACCAATGCTTCTTTTTTGCATAATTTACCTTATTTTTCAGTGACTTATTCAATGTATAGGCACCGATCGAAACGTTAGTGTACCAGAAAAAAAATCAGGTTTCCCGTATAAATCTTTGCCTACGGCGAGGGTGAAATACTGCCCAATCATGTAGATCCAGTAACCGTTGCAGGGTAGCAGTAGGGTTGATAGGATGACAGCGTTTTAAATTTTACCACCTGTCTATTGATCAAGGAGTTACCATGGTTATTTCACCTAAAGTCAGAGGATTTATTTGTACCACAGCGCATCCAGTAGGTTGTCATCAACACGTAAAACAACAAGTTGACTATATCCAATCACAATCCAATGCCAAAAAACTGCTTAATGTCCTAGTTATCGGCGCATCAACAGGCTACGGACTGGCTTCGCGTATCACGGCTGCATTCGGTTACCACGCTAATACAATTGGTGTTTCTTTCGAAAAGCCTGCATCCGGCAAGCGCACCGCCTCTGCAGGTTGGTACAACACCGCGGCTTTCGAGCAGATGGCCCAGCAAAATAATTTATACGCTAAAAGTATTAATGGCGATGCCTTTTCTCATGCCATCAAGCAAGCTACTGTTGATATGATCAAAGCCGACTGGGGGCACGTCGATTTATTGGTCTACAGCCTTGCCTCGCCACGACGAACGGATCCTGTGTCTGGAGAAAGTTTTTCTTCAGTGCTCAAGCCCATCGGTCAGAGCTACACGAATAAAACCATCGATCCGTTTTCTGGAATCGTGTCAGAGGTGAGCTTAGAACCAGCCAGTGATGACGAAGTGGCTGCAACGGTTAAGGTCATGGGTGGCGAAGATTGGCAATTGTGGGTGGAAGCCCTGCAACAGGCCAAGTTACTTGCGCCAGGCTTCAAAACAGTAGCTTACTCTTACATCGGGCCCGAGCTGACTCATCCGATTTACACCAATGGGGCTATTGGTCAAGCTAAGAAAGATCTTCAGCTAACAGCCGATCGCTTGAATCAAGTATTACAAGAGTCAGTTCAAGGCCAAGCATTCTGCTCGGTGAATAAAGCAGTGGTGACACAGTCTAGCGCTGCAATTCCTGTGGTGCCATTGTACATTGCAATTTTGTTTAAAATCATGCGCGAGCATCAGGTGCATGAGGACTGCATTGAGCAAATGCATCGTTTGTTCAAAGATTATTTGTACAGTGATCAGCCGGGTACGTTAGACGAAAACCGTTGCATTCGCTTGGACGACAAAGAGATGACGGATGACATTCAGGCAGCTGTTGCAGAAGCATGGCAGCAGGTAAACACCGACAATCTATCGGCTCATGCAGATTTGCCGGCATACCGAGAGGGCTTCTTGCGTTTGTTCGGCTTTGAAGTTGACGGTGTCGACTACAGTCAAGATCTAGATCCTGCAGTCGCTATTCCATCCATTCAAGCCACGGAAGCAGTTTGAATCCCAACCATTTTGGCGGGGTCGACAGCCTCATCAAAAGCTTCACTGGATAAATAGCCCAATGATAGGCATGCCGCTTTAAGCGTTGTGCCTTCTTTGTGGGCTTTCTTGGCAATTTCTGCTGCTTTGTCATACCCAATCACCGGATTGAGTGCTGTAACTAACATCAGTGATTGCGATAAATAGGTTTCAATCTGAGCATGGTTAGCAGTGATGCCATCGACGCAATGTTCTTTAAAAGACCGGCAACTATCAGCCAATAGATAGATACTTTGCACCGCGTTGAAGAGCATGACAGGTTTGAAAACATTGAGTTCAAAGTTACCTTGTGACCCGGCGAAACCGATGGTCGCATCATTGCCAAATACTTGTGCGCAGACCATGGTCATGGCTTCAGACTGCGTTGGGTTGACTTTACCTGGCATGATGGAGGAGCCGGGTTCATTTTCAGGAATGTGTATTTCACCAATACCACAACGCGGGCCACATGACAGCCAGCGAATATCGTTTGCAATTTTCATTAATGCGACGGCCAGAGTTTTTAACACACCGCTCATTAGCACTATTGCATCGTGGGCAGCCAACGCGGCAAATTTATTGGGTGCAGAGACGAAGGGTAGGTCAGTAATGTCTGCAATATAAGCGGCAACTTTCTCAGCAAACTGTGGTGAGGAGTTTAGTCCTGTGCCAACCGCGGTACCACCAATAGCCAGCTTGTATAGTTCACCTAAATTTTTCTCAACTGCATTGAGCACACAGTCCAATTGCTCGACATATCCGCTGAATTCTTGACCCAGTGTTAGCGGTACAGCGTCTTGCAGGTGAGTTCTTCCGATCTTTATAATGTCCTTAAAATTTTCTGCGTGTTGCGCTAACGCTGCACGTAAGTCAGAAACAGCAGGAATGAGTTGATGCACAATCATTTCCACAATAGTGATATGCATTGCGGTAGGGAATGTATCGTTAGAAGACTGCGACATGTTCACGTGATCATTGGGATGTATCGGTGACTTCGAACCGATTTTTCCATCCAACATCTCAATGGCGCGATTTGAAATCACTTCGTTACTATTCATGTTGGTTTGTGTGCCGCTGCCAGTTTGCCAGATATGCAGTGGAAAGTGCTCGTTTAATTTACCCTCAATCACTTCATCGGCAGCACTACAAATCGCACTGGCTTGCTCTTCACTCAGTTTATTCAATGCGTAGTTGGCTTTAGCAGCAGCCTTTTTTAGGATTCCCATGGATCGAATCATTTCTGGCGGCATGGTTTCGCGACCGATGTCGAAGTTTATTAACGATCTAGCTGATTGTGCGCCGTAGTAACGGTTAGAGGGGACTTCGATTTCGCCCATGGAGTCGGTTTCAGTACGCATACTTGTGTTGTTCATAAGAGCAATCCCTATTATCTCAGTTGTTTTTGAGTGGTGCCCCGAAGAGGATTCGAACCTCTGACCTGTCCCTTAGGAGGGGACCGCGCTATCCAGCTGTGCCATCGGGGCGTTCTTTAGCGACGAGTTTATAGAACTCGCTTTTAAAGCACAAATGAGGTGTTCATCACCATCAGCAAATATCGCTTTGCGATATTGCTTTTTATTCAGAGTAATCTTAACTAGGGTTTATTTATGATTATTTTTTATACAGCCATGTAGATCAATTAATCTAAGTTTCACAAAAATTATCAAGGTGTTATGATGACTGCAGTTTTTTATTTCACAGAATCATGGTGTGAAACATATGTTTAAATATTTCTTTTGGATTATTGTCATTCTAATAGTTATTTTTGGCGGCACGTTCGGTTTTCATTTTCTTCGTAACGCTAAAATGGCAGAGAAAATGGCTGAGCGCAGTGAGTTGCACCCAGTTATTTCGACTGTGACGGTCAAGAAAGGTAGTTTTCAACCCACCTTGAATTCGGTGGGTAGTTTAACGGCATTCAAAGGCGTTGACTTAACCAGTCAGGTTAATGGCCAGATTACTGATATCAAATTTACGTCGGGTAAAGACGTCAAGCAAGGTGACGTTTTAGTTAAATTAGACGATAGTTTAGCGCTGCAGAGTTATAACATGGATAAAGCGACTCTTGCGTACGACAAAGTTAATTTCGAAAGTCAAAAGGCGCTAATCAAGAATAATGCCACCAGTCAAAATGCCGTTGATTCTGCCGAAGCGACCTATTTGGCACAAAAAGCCAAAGTCGCTCAAGATAAAATCAACTTAGGCTACATGACTATCCGAGCGCCATTTTCAGGGCGCGCGGGTATTCAGCAGGTTGATGTGGGTCAATTTATAACGACATCAACAACGTTGGTTTCCTTACAACAACTCAATCCTTTATACGTTGATTTTCCGATGTCATCAGACTTACTGTCAAAACTTGCGAGCGGTCAGACAGTCAAAGTTGTTGTGAGCTCGGAGCCGGACAAAGTTTATACCGGAAAAATTGTTGCTATTGATTCCAGTGTGGATGAGTCTACACGTACCATTAACGTGAGAGCTGTGATTGATAATGATGACGAATCACTGTTACCGGGGCAGTTTGCTGACGTATCAGTATTGCTACCGCTGCAAGACAACGTTATAAAAGTTCCACGCGTCGCCATCACATACAGCCTTTATGGTAATGCTGTTCTTGTTGTTACTCAAAAAACAGTTGATGGAAAAGTTGAGAACATAGCGACACAGCAGATTGTCACTTTGGGTGATGCTGATGGTGATGATGTCGTCGTCCTCAAAGGTGTTAACGCAGGTGATGTAATTGTTGGTTCAGGACAAAACAAAGTGACATCCGGTCAGGTGGTCTCGATTAATAACTCGACCCCATCAACATCGAACTCTTCTCAATCAACTAGTGCCCCGTCTGCGTCTGCAGCATCGTAACGAGGCAAAAAGGATATTATGGGTAATTTTACTGATTTTTTCATTCGACGCCCGGTATTTGCTTCGGTAATTAGCCTATTATTTTTGCTGGTTGGTTTGCAGGCAATTTTTACTATGCAGGTGCGTGAGTATCCTGAAATGGAAAATACCGTGATTACGGTTACAACAGCATACCCTGGTGCATCAGCCGATACAGTGCAGGGTTTTGTAACCACGCCGCTGGAGCAAGCCATTGCCAGTGCGGATGGTTTAGACTACTACACCTCCACCAGTATCGATGGCACGAGTACGATCACGGTTTATGTCACTCTCAATTACGATCCAAATGCTGCGTTTACCAGTGTGCTCAGTGAAGTGCAACAAGTTGAGAACACCTTGCCTAGCGGCGCGCAGTTGCCGGTCATCACGAAGTCAACCGGATCAGCGGTTGCACTCATGTATATAGGTTTTAGCAGTACTGAGATGACACCGGGTCAGATTACTTCTTTTTTAACTGACGTTGTGCAACCGCAGATTCAAACTGTGAATGGTGTGTCGTCCGCAGCCATCATGGGAAGTAATACATTTGCAATGCGTATTTGGTTGAATCGCGATCGCATGAATGCGCTTGGCGTGACACCCGCAATGGTGTCATCAGCCTTGCAGTCCAACAACTACCAATCAGCTGGAGGGCTGGTCAAAGGCAAGTACGTTGAGCTTAATATTAGTGCGGATACCAATCTTACAGACCCAGATCAGTTTCAAGATTTAGTGGTTAACACCGGCAGTGATGGTCAGTTGGTGTATTTGCGCGATGTCGCTCGCGTTGAGTTAGGCTCTACTGCCTACAATAAATCAGTTTACTTTGATAATAAGTCGTCTGTTGTTATCGCCGTTAATGGCACCTCCACCGCTAACCCATTAACTGTCGTTGAAGATGTGAAGAAATTACTGCCTCAGATGCAAGCGCAATACCCGCCCTCTATCAAGTCTAATATCGTCTATGACTCCAGTTTGTACATCAAAGACTCAATCAATGAAGTTATCAGCACCATCGTTGAAGCGGGATTGATTGTAACCTTCGTTATCTTTCTGTTTCTTGGCTCGTTGAGAACGGTATGTATTCCTGTGATTACCTTGCCGCTATCCCTAGTCGGTGTATTCGTCGTGATGATGGCGTTGGGTTATTCAATTAATCTCCTAACATTGTTGGCATTGGTACTGGCTATTGGATTAGTGGTCGATGATGCCATTGTGGTTCTAGAAAATACTTATCGTTTGATTGAGGAGGGTGAAACTCCTTTCAATGCAGCGTTGATTGGTGCAAGGGAGATTTCAGGGCCTGTAATTGCAATGACCATTACGCTGATCGCAGTTTATGCCCCCATTGGATTAATGACGGGTGTGACGGGTGCCTTGTTTACTGAGTTTGCTTTTACGCTGGCAGGGGCTGTGTTTGTCTCCGGTATCATCGCGTTAACGCTAACGCCGATGATGTGTTCGAAGATGTTAAATGCATCTATTGGGGAGCAAGTACTGGTTAAGTTTATTGATCAACGATTCTCGGCTTTAAAGACAGTTTATCAGCGCGCATTACGTGGTGTGTTGGCGCATCGTCCAGCATTTTTATTCATGGGCTTTGTGGTCTTTGTTAGTAACCTTTTTTTATTTGTTTTGACACCCTCCGAATTGTCTCCGATTGAAGATCAAGGTGTGGTTCTATTAATCGCGACAGCGCCAACTTCAGCCAACTTAAATTATCTGGAGAAATACACGTCGACCTTCGATAGTTATTACCGTAAGTTTCCTGCATTTGCGAATGGCTTTGTAATTAATGGTTCGTCCAGTGATAACACCGCGATGTCTTTTATGTTGTTGAAGCCTTGGAGTCAGCGTTCTCAATCACAGGAGACCGTCTATCGTGATTTAGCTGGACAGATTCGTAACGTTCCTGGGTTGCAAGTCATTCCAGTGCAGTTATCCTCATTACCAACTTCGACTGGAACCTTTCCAATTGAGTTTGTGATTACATCGCTCGGCTCTTACGAAGATCTCTACGAGGTCTCTGAGAAGTTTCTTAATACGGCGATGGCTAGCGGTAAGTTTTTATTTTTACAAAACACATTGGATTTTAATAAGCCCGATTACTCCATGAGCATAAACTATAAGAAAGCAGGGCAGTTGGGTATTTCGATGCAAGACGTCGGAGCTGTATTGTCACCCTCATTGAGCGAGAACTTCGTTAATTACTTCAGCATGTATAACCGTTCCTACGAGGTGATTCCACAACTTGATGGGCCATTTCGTGCAAACCCGGCAGACTTAAATTCGCTTTATATTAATAATAGTTCTGGTGATTTATTACCGCTATCAACTATTTTTAATTTCAGTGAAGCGACTGTGCCTAATGAGTTGGATCGTTTTCAACAAATTAATTCAGCAACGATTCAAGGAGTATCCTTGCCCAATTTAGTTTCTGTTGGTCAAGCAGCAACCTACCTTCAGGACTTGGCCAAGCAGACTCTACCCAGTGGTTATTCTTACAATTATGCCGGTGATCTGCGCTCATTTGTTGAGGAGGGTAACGCGCTAATTTATACTTTCCTATTTGCATTGATCATTATTTACTTAGTATTGTCGGCACAATTTGAAAGCTTTAGAGACCCATTAGTCATTCTTACTGCGGTACCGATGGCGACCTGTGGTGCCTTAATTCCACTGTGTTTGGGTTTATCGACGATTAACATTTACAGTGAGGTTGGGCTCATCACACTGATTGGTCTAATCAGTAAGCACGGAATTCTGATGGTTGAATTTGCCAGGCAGCTGCGTGAAGAAAAAGGCTACGATTTACGTCAAGCCATTGAGGAGGCCGCTGCAATTCGTCTTCGTCCTGTTTTGATGACAACTGCTGCCATGGTACTGGGTGTTGTGCCACTTTTAATTGCCACCGGTGCTGGTGCTGTTAGCCGCTTTGATATCGGCTTAACCATCGCCTCTGGAATGTGTTTTGGTACTATTTTTACCTTGTTTATCGTGCCGACGGTGTACACATTAACAACGCGTCAAATTCTAGCCTTTTTAGGTTCAGCAATTGCGACCTCTATCGTCTTGATGAGTTTGCTATAGTGCGCAATTCGCATACAATCCAATGAAAATTTGTTCAAATCAGCAACTTTTTTCTTAAGAATTAATTAACTGTAAGCATCATTGCGTCTTGATTTTGATAAATTGCCATCTTTTTTTGCAACGATTAATTGAGTTTGATTTAAATGTAAACAGATTGATTCGGTGTGATTTTAAGCTAACCTACCGATTATTCGTAATTTTTTTTTATTGATCAGTAAATTTTAAAATCTGATTTGTTAAAAGTCTTCGCTCTAATTGTTTCTTTTAAGGGATCAATAACAGACTTTATGCCATTTGTTGTTTATTTTTCACTATGGCATATTGATCAGAAGTGACTAATCTCGCTGTTTTATGTTAAAGGTTTTGACTAACAAAGAGTCGAAATATAAGTACTAAAATTGCGTTGTAGTCGTTACATCGATGTTTGTTCAACGCATATACGTAAGCTGAATAACATCGCCAAGCCATCATATAAATAGGAGAGTCATTATGCCCTTCAATTCAGATAACTACAGAAAGCCAACTGACGCTGATACTAATTATGAAGCTATTGAAAACAGTTCTACCGAGATTGCAAGCAAACAAGGTATGAACGCACTCGAATTAGCTAATAATGAAAAAGTGAAAAATCTCATCACAGAAGTCTCAGGTGCGATTAATCGAGCAGAAGCTGCGACGCAAGCACTTATAGCTGATCTTAAATATTCGCACGCATTGAATGAGAATCAAAAAAAAGAAATCGAGAAAATAGTAAAATTGGAAGGATCTGAACTTCTCGTCGAGGTGCGTGATATGGTTAAAAGTGCCTACAAGGAAGTTAATACCGAAGTTGAGAAGCGCCTTAATAGCCTTTATATCGATTCATTGAAAAGTAAGACTGAAATTACAGATAATTTAAAAAAGAGTAGATCGTCCCACGATCAACAGATTGAAAAGCTTAAAGACGAGCGTGCGAGACTAAATCAAGCCTTCTTAGATGCAGAGGAAACATATACTAAAAAAAGCACACAACAAGCTAATGCAATTATTGCACTTACAGCAGCAAATACAGCTGAAGATCTTATCCGTAAAAAAGCTGGAGAATTTGGTGTCATTAATTCGAAGAATAAGGCTGTTATGGATAAAGCTGAAGAATCCCTCAGTGCTAAAGACCAAGAGATCTTTGTTGTAGATCAAGAAATCCTTAATGCAAAACAAACTGCATCTTCTGTCATTGTTCAAATTGAAAAAGAAACAGAGTCAAAGGTAGGAGAACTTGAGAAATTTAGAACTGATTCCATTTCCCAAATAGATAAATCTTTGTCGATGGTTGATACTGTGATAGCTCAACATCATGACGAACTAATGAGCCAAATTAACGACAAGCTTTTTACGCTTAAGGATGGACACTTAGACCAACAGGCTAAGAAAATCTTCGATAAAAAAGGTCCGCTGGCTGCAAAAATATCTGTTAGGGACGTGAGCAATGAGCAGGTGTCTATCGTGAACTTTGCTGAATCTCACTTACCTTATGAATTCTTGGAATTTTGTGTTGACAACAAATGCGTCGTATTAATAGATCAGATGCCAGCAAGTTCCTTAAAGACAATGATGCCAAAATTTCAACAAGCTATTGAAGATAGGTTTGATTCTATTGATCGAGCTGCGCCTGATAGTATGGATAATCTTGAAACTTTTTCAGAGTTTCTAGTTGCCTTGAAAACGGCAATGGATATGAAGACTGTTTCTGCATTCAGTAAGCCATTTAGATCAGTTGTGCAATTAAAAAATCTTGTTCAGACAACAACTAACATCGATGATGAGCTTAAAAACTTTAAACAGTCTCTCATAGCTACATTACAGACTGTTGATGCTGCTATTGCTGAGAAGAAAGAACTATTAGCCAGTCACGCTAACACGGCTAATACTGATGCATTGCTAGAAAACTACAAAAGAGGGGTGATCAGGATGATCGGTCCTGATGATAAATCTACATCCGTACAGATAGAATCGCTTATTGCTTCTGTTCATGCTGTTCCTGGTATTACTACCGATGAACTATCATCAATTCTTGGAACGCCTGCCTCTGTGAGTGATGAGGTTAATGCTTCTGTCAATCCTGCAACGGGCTTGTATGCTGTTCTTGAACAACGTCGTCAAGAAGAAGTAGAAGCTGTGAGTGCATCGGTTGTATCAGATACCTCCTCAGAGTCTTCCGAAAATGCAATAGCTACAGCAGCTGTAAAATCGTCTATCATCAATCCATCTCGAGCTTCAATGATGCTTGGCCTGATGGCAGTGATAGGGGGGATAACTGCTGTAACAACATATGCGTGCAAGTTCGGTATGTTCAGTGGTAGCGATGCGGAGCGCGATAACTCAATGACAACTAAGCATGAGTCGGACTCGTCATATGGTTTATAAATCGTATATTCGATGCGATAAAAAGCCACCTTATCGGTGGCTTTTTTTATGAAGATTATGTTTAAAACTCGTGTTCAATATTGGTGTGAATTGGTCTATCCTCTTATGTGCTTAGTTTAACTGTGATTAACGTATTGGTTTAAAGGAGAGTGGCTGTGTTGTTGGTATTAGGTGCAATTTTAGGGTTTCTTTCATTGGCGCTATCGGCCCTGTTGGCACATGCTTTGCATTTGACCGTGAGTGCTCATCAGTCACAAGCGATTGCGACGGCGTTATCCAATATGCAATGGCATGCGGTATTGTTGATCGCTTTATATGCGATAAAGCCGCAGTGTCAGCGACTAATCGGCTTATGCGGTTACCTATTCTTCGCCGGCGTGATCTTATTTAGTCTCAGTATTATCCTAGCAGCTATTTTTTCATTTCCAGGCCTATTGCTGCTAACGCCATTGGGCGGCGTTATATTATTGCTGGCATGGCTACTTCTAATAATCAGCGCTTTATCGATGAAAATGGCGAAAGCATCGGCTCGCTAATGATAACCCACGAGGTGTTACACTGTTACATTCAATAGAATCTTTAAAGCTCAATTCAGATGAGATTGAGATATTGTGTCGAAATAACGGCAGTAATCTAATCGAGCCTTTATGTAATTTCGACGTAATCAATTTCATGACAGGTTTAATGCTAAAATTTAACGACGATCAAACCAAGGGTGTATTTGTTATGCCTCATACAGATAGCGAGACACTTGATATCATGGGCAATTTATTAACGGCTTTTTTGGCTCTGAAAGTGGTCAACCCAATACGTATCAGTCAAGGCATGTCTAAAACAGATCTAGATCACAGTACACAATATGGCGTTGATAGTCATGGGCATCCTAAAAGCTATCTTAACTTTGATCAAACCAATCATCGCTTTATCTTTAATACATCGACCTCTGAACCATTGAAAGATAAGTTTGTTGAGTTTCGACGTGCGTGTGATCAATTTCAAAACTCAATGAGACGTTGATAATGCTTTGAATCATATGTTTTCAAATCATAATAAGACCATTTCATCTTCCGATCTGAATTTCTCCAACTGCGTCTACTCGTGATAATGCGGAAAAAAACTTTCCATCGCCATTAAAAGTAAGCTTAAGTTAAAAATATCGATGTAACAATGCATGAATTAAGGCAGTGTTTGGATCAAATCAAGTGTGCCACGATTTTTTAATGGGCGTATGGTATGTGTATTATTAGCGTATTGAAGAATAAGTGTCTTTTTTTTAAGGATGAGTTTTATTTATAATGTCATCGTAATTATCTTTTAGTGAGACAAGGAGCATCATGATGATTATTGACGCGCATTGCCATATTATCGAGCCAAATTTCCCATTAATAGAAAATCACGGGTTTTTACCTGATCCATTCACAGTGAGTGATTACATAGATCATACTCACGCTTTCGACGTGCGTGGTGGTGTGGTTGTGAGTGGTTCATTTCAAGGTGAGGATACGACTTACTTATCCCCTTGTTTAAAGCAATTGGGGCCGTCTTTTGTTGGAGTTGTGCAGTTACCTGATACGGTGACTGATAAAGAGATTAAGCGATTGCATACGGTAGGTGTGCGAGCGGTGCGATTCAATTTGAAGCGTGGTTGTTATCTGTCGATAGAGGCAATAGAGCAACTAGCGCATCGAGTTTATGATTTATGCCAATGGCATGCGGAGTTTTATATCGATTCTATGTCATTGATGCATTTTGAAAATAATCTACTTTCCTTGCCTGCTATTAGTATTGATCATTTAGGCTTGTCTTGCGCGTCTTTACCTATTGTGTATCAATTGGCTGAAGCAGGGTGTCGGGTCAAGGCGACCGGGTTTGGGCGAGTTGACTTCGACCCTTTGCCGGTACTGAAAAAATTGCACGCTATTAATGAGACCTGTTTGCTATTTGGAACTGATCTACCGTCAACCAGGGCAAACGTTCCATTTTCAGAAAAGGATGTTGTTCTTATAACTGATAATTTCACGCCTAGTGAGGTACATAGAATTATGTATCAGAATGCTTATGAGTTTTATAAGCTATAACATCGTCAATAAAACGTAAGGGTGAAATTGTTGTGATGGTTATAGTCTAATAAATTCGATTAATCCTCGAGAATTCTACTTTAGGAATAGTAGTAGGCTATTAACCATAGTGAATCTCTCATAGAGAGAAATATGCTTAATTTGTTTGACGCTATCATTCAGAAGAGTACAAAAAAGGTTAAATATCCGTTTTGTCAATTATGACGTAAAAGGACAGCATATATCGAGTGTGGTTTTATCTGTCAAATTCATGACTCTATTCACTGAGTTTATACAGGATTGTCTCAGTACAGACAGTATTCTTTTGATTTCTCTTTCATGCAAATATTCTCGCTCAATTAGTTTTGGATACGATCTGATTAGAGTAAAAATATAAATAACAAACGTGGCTAGAGATATAAAAATCTTGGATGATTGGTTGTTAAGAAAGAAAAAGACCGGACTGCGATTGAAAAAAACTCATTCCCGCTATGGCAACGCAATGGCTTCTTATTCAATGCTTGAAGATTAATTTAATTTAGATCATACAAAGCGTCTTAATAATGCCTATCGATACTTAGACATATTGGCCAGCGGCATATCCTGAGGACCATGCCCACTGAAAATTATAGCCACCAAGCCATCCGGTGATATCAAGAGCTTCACCGATAAAATACAGCCCAGGTGTCTGTTGCGCTGCAAATGTCTTGGATGAGATTGCATTGCAGTCTACACCGCCCAACGTTACTTCAGCAGTTCGATAGCCTTCTGTATTGTTAGGTTTAATCGACCATTGTTGCAGTGATTCTGCAATCATCTGCAGTTGCTGTTGGGTTTTTGATTGCAGAGCTTGGTTGAGTGAATTTTCTGTAAACCAAGTGTGAAGCAGTTTTTGTGGAAAAAATTCACTCAGTGATTTTTTTAATGTGATTTTTGGTTGCGTCTGTTTGTCACGTAACAATTGTTCAGTGATATTGATCTGCGGTTGTAATTGAATGGTTAAGTCATCACCGGCTTGCCAATACGATGAAATCTGTAATGCCGCCGGTCCACTCAGTCCTCGATGCGTGAACAGTAAAGCTTCCTCAAACTGTTGCCGTTGACACATGACTCTGCAATCAACCGCAATCCCAGAGAGTTCCTGGAGACGTTCTTTGTCAGCTGAATGCAGGGTAAATGGCACTAAGCCGGCACGCGTTGGCCAAACATGAATGCCAAATTGTTCGGCAATGCGATAGCCAAAGGGGCTTGAGCCCATGGTTGGAATGGATAATCCACCCGTTGCAATGACACAACTGTTGGTAGTCAGTGAGCCACGTGAGGTTTTGATGATAAACTGATTGGCTGCTGATGATATGATGGATGTGATGCTAGTATTTAGTTGAATAGTGACTCCGCTACTTTGACACTCAGCCAATAGCATTTGGAGTATATCTTTAGAACTGCGGTCACAAAACAATTGGCCGTGTTTTTTCTCATGAAATGGAATTCGGTGCTTTTTTACTAGGGCGATGAAGTCTGCAGGTGTATAGCGGGTTAATGCAGAGCGACAAAAATGCGGATTGTGTGAAATAAAGTTGTCGGCGCCTACGTCAAGATTGGTAAAGTTGCAGCGTCCACCACCTGACATTAAAATTTTCCGACCGGCTTTTTTAGCATGATCCAAAACCAACACCCGGCGCCCTCGTTGGCCGGCAGTGATTGCGCACATCAGACCGGCAGCACCTGCACCAATAATAATAACGTCATATTGAATAGTCATTACAGAATGATTCCATTGAGGGATTAGTGAAAGTGGTAGTAGAAACCGATGGTGGCTAAGATGACGGCATATTGAGACTCAATGCCGATATTATGATATTGCCAATCAATGTAGGGCACAACATAGGGTAGCACTGGTGATTTACCACACACCGAGCAGAGGCGCTCATCGTAACCTGCCATTAAGCCTGCACGGTAGCCGACTTTGAATTGTTGGGTGTTTGTGGCAAAAGACTTGCGATAGAGATCGCGTTGTACGCCTGCGGCAACCGTCCAATTGTAGTATGAATTTTTGAAGACACCGGCAAAGTAACCCTGATAGGCATAGCCGAGGCCGTAATTCGTAGCATTGTCTTTGTCGCGACTGGATGCGCTGGTGTGATACGTCCACATGCCGGCGTAAAGTTGCTTGTCGACTGGTTGTCCCCATAGCTTTTCCCAAAAACTCGTGTCGCTAGTCGATGTTGCAGTTTGATCGCTGAGCGTGAGTGTGGGTAAACAGAATGCCGCTGTTGCAATCACTAGTCGGTGCAACCAAGCCCAGCGCGAGAGAAAACAGTATTTTGCGGTGTA
The DNA here is from genome assembly GCA_902623005.1 of uncultured Coxiella sp. Lineage (GTDB taxonomy): Bacteria > Pseudomonadota > Gammaproteobacteria > Coxiellales > Coxiellaceae > UBA9148. The sequence continues at coordinate 29,989 of CACNSC010000012.1, read as the reverse complement.
AGAGAGGTTGGCAGTTGACATGGTTGGTTTTCAATTGTGATTTGCAAACAAGCGGTATTGGTGATTGATTTTAGATGCCAGCGATATTATCACGAAGCCGGTGTGTATCCTAGCTTCAACAGCTTGATTCTCAGGGTTTGGGTTTTCACGATTAGCTGTTTTATTTCAGTGGGTTATGTCGCTTTTTAAACGTATATTGTAATCACTTTCTGGAAGTGAGTCGTTGCTTTTTGTGCCGGGTGCTAAGTTGGGTGTCGAGTTTTATGGCAATTCATGTAATAAATCATGCATTTAGCTTGGTTTCGCGTCATAATCATTACCTATCATGCCGATTAAAAGAGCAGAAAAGACACCAGCAAAACGAGAGCACTGTGCCGAACAAAAAAACCAAACACAAAAGCAAACGTACTAAGATCAAAGCCAGGACCTCAGCCAAAGCAAAGAGCAAGGTAAAGGCCAAGGTTAAGGTCAAAGCGAAAACTCGAGCTCAAGCAAAATCAAAAACTAAAATTAAATCTAAATCTAAATCTAGAACGTCAACTAAATCTCCGGTTAAAACTAAATCCAAGCTCAGGTTTAATAATCAATCCAAACCCCGAGTTAAAACGCAAGATCCTCACCGAAGGCGTGAAGCGGATAAATATGAACATCCGGTGGCTAGCCGCGAGTTCATTGTTCAATCATTAGAGTCTATGGGAAAGCCTGCTACCTTGGAGCAGCTTGCTGCTAACTTTCAATTACGAACGGTTGAGGAGTTCGAAGGCTTGCGTCGTCGCTTACGTGCGATGCAGCGTGACGGTCAGCTGATGCGTACGCGCAATAAAGCCTATGCATTAATCAGTCAATTGGATGTTGTTGCTGGCCGGGTTTTGGGGCATCGTGATGGCTTTGGTTTTTTAATTCCTGACGATGGCTCACCGGATTTATTTTTATCTGAGTTTCAGATGCAACAAGTGTTTACCGATGACCGTGTTTTGGTCTCTGTGTCGCAAACCGGCGGTCGACGCAAGCGTGAGGGTCGTATCATCGATGTACTCGAGCGCAATACCCGTAGCTTGGTCGGTAAGTTTTATCGTGAAGACGGTTTATGTTTTGTCAGCGCAGATAATAAGGCGATTGCACAAGATATCCTAATCATGCCCGATGGTCATGGTGAGGCGAAACACGGTGATTACGTTGTGATTGATATTGTGCAGCAACCAGCAAAACGTCATCAAGCGATAGGGCGAGTGGTTGAGGTGTTGGGCGATCAATTAACTGCAGGGATGGAAGTTGATCTAGCCGTAAGATCACACGCTATTCCATTTGAATGGAGTGCGCCAGTATTAGCGGAGGCGCAACAGGTGTCGATGCAACTGGATGCTAATGATTTGCAACATCGACTGGATTTGCGTCAGCTGCCGTTTTATACCATCGATGGTGAAGACGCGCGTGATTTTGATGATGCGGTTCATTGTCAGCGTACTGAGCAGGGTGGGTGGGAGCTTTATGTTGCTATTGCCGATGTGTCGCATTACGTCAAGCCGGCCATGGCGCTGGATGAAGAAGCTTGTCGGCGCGGTAATTCAGTCTACTTTCCTTCTCGAGTTATCCCGATGTTACCCGAGCAGCTATCAAATGGTTTGTGTTCTTTAAAACCGCGAGAAGATCGTTTAACGGTTGTTTGTCACATGCGTCTGGACAAGCTTGGAACAGTTCTAGATTATCGCTTCTATGATGCTGTCATTCATTCACACGAACGTTTTACTTACCATCAAGTTGCAAATTTACTATCTAAACCTGAGTCCGAACACCCACTCTTATTCGGATTAAGGGATTTCCATGCGCTGTATCAACAGCTGCTAAAACACCGTCGTGAGCGCGGGTCGATTGAATTTGAAACCACAGAGACACGAATACATTTTGGTAACGATGGCAAAATCGATAGTATTCGCCCAGTGGTGCGTAATGATGCGCACAAGATGATTGAAGAGGCGATGTTATTAGCGAATGTTTGTGCCGCGCGCTATATCCAGTCACACCGTGTTCCTTGCCTGTACCGAGTACACCGCGAGCCGGATGCAGAAAAAATGCAGTCATTGCGCGAGTTTCTTAATGCATTTGGTTTGAGTCTGGGTGGAAAGGACGCGCTGACGCCACAAGACTACATGGCATTGTTGCAGCGTATTGCGCAACGTGACGATGCGCACATCTTACAAACGGTGATGTTACGTTCACTGCCGCAGGCTATTTATACCCCAGATAATCAAGGGCATTTTGGTTTAGCCTTTGCCGAATACACCCACTTTACTTCACCGATCCGCCGCTACCCAGACTTGCTGGTTCATCGGGCAATCAAACAGATTTCCTGCCAGCAAGCCCCCGAAGCAACAGAAGAAGCCATTGCTCGCATGGCTCAACTCGGTCAACATTGTTCTTTAACAGAGCGACGTGCAGATCGCGCAACCCGTGAAGCCACCGATTGGCTGAAGTGTGATTTTATGCAGGATAAAGTTGGTGAAACCTTCGATGGTGTCATTGTTGACGTGACTGGTTTTGGCTTATTTATCGAGCTCAAAGGGATTTATGTGCAAGGTTTATTGCATGTGTCTGCATTGAAGAGCGATTATTATCATCATGACAGCGTGCATCATACGTTGATTGGTCGTCACACCCATTCGGCTTATCGGCTGGGTGATCCGGTTCGAGTGGTGGTGGCGAATGTTAATATGGATACGCGTAAAATAGATTTTGAACAAGTTTCTAATTAGCCTCATGCCTGGCTATCGTCTCGGACTCCAGGCATGAGGCGCATTCATGCGAGGGTATTAGCTGCTTGATTGGCTGTGGTCTAAATCTTGCTGCGTCTTGTCAGCTGACTTGGTCAAGGCTTTTCCGCCCGCTGATACATCTTGGCCAATACCTGAGATGGTGTTACAGCCGGCTAACGTTAAGCTAATCAGGGTTGCGCAAACAGTAATGCCGCATCGTGTGACGAATGACATGGGTATTTCTCCTAAAGTCCATTAATAAAGCGGCGAGTATATCGTAAATGCTGTAACCGACTCAACATGACTAATGAGGCAGTGCGGCAATGAATTTTTCAGTCATGGTTATGCCGTTATATGGCACATTCCACTGACTCAATCTAGCTGAGAGAGCAGCGTTCCTTGTTCGTTAAAAAAGATCATTTTTCACCCTTAAGATAATATTATATATCTTATTTTCACCAGATTGGAACTTTTTAAGCCGCAATTTGTGGTAAATTAATGGACTAAATCGGTTTTATTGTTGATTCATTTTGGTGAATCGAGCACAGAACAGCCTCGAACTGGGAGACCAACCCATGGAATTTAATGAAGCATTTTTTGATAGCGCCTCAGCAATATCAAGCTCAACAGTATCTACGTGTCCGGTCAAAATAACACAAGCCCGCTATCAGCGCTATATTTTGAATCAAGCACAGACTCAGTATTCGAAATCAAAAGGTCAAAGCCGTTTTGATCCACAAGGCCGCTGGATAACCGATGTCGCTTTAACTAACGATGATTATGCTCAGATAGCACCAACTCAATCAAGTGAAGATAAAAAAAGGTTACTGATTGAAAAACTAGGTTTTGGTTCAGGTAGTGACTTTGCAGATGTGACACGATGCAGTATCGATTGTGCTGATTCTACTCAACAAGTACGTCAAGATTTTGCGACGTGGTTGAACTTACCAAAGAAGTACAAGAAAGAAATTCTTAATCGATATTGGCAGAGTGATCGACGTAGCAGTATTACGCCATTGCAAGAAGAACTGGAAGCTCATCAAAGTTTAATTCTACGGGCCTTAAAGAAGCATCTGAAAACAAAAGAAGTAGATAAAAAACAACAAGACACGATCGATCAAATATTTCAGCGCGTTCGAGAGGACTTCCGTCGCTCTCTTAACATCAATTTAGGATCACTCTTCAGTCAGGTTTTAGTCGAGGAATATGAAAAACAACGCAATGGTGTAAAAACAAAAACAGCTGTCACAGATTTAAATGTAAAATTTATCAATCAACAACTTGACAAAGCACGCGTAGAACTCAATCAAAACTTACACTACATGATGTTGCGAGATATCAACAACGCACTTAAAAAGAAACACAATACCCTTGATTTGAGTTGGTTGGAAAAATCTTTGACAGATCTCAGCAATGAAACGTTTGAGGCAACCACAGCGACTGGTGCGCATTATCTTCGTACCGATGCGCGCCAACAATCAGTCACCTGGATAAGCGCAACAGAAAAGACAGCACATGACAAACAAGAAGGTAGTGATCATCACGCGACACGCGTTATAAGGCGTAGTTACCGGGATAATCCGAAATCCGACTATATCATGGAAGATGATCGTGTTGTCGTACGAGCGCCGTCTCTTGCGGTGCTAACACCAGGCGATGAGGCTGCAATTGAAGATGTACGCGATAAGTTTACAGATATTCAAGAAAAATATTTTCATCATCACCCCAATCAACCCATTGTTTATAATCTTCTTACCTCGTTACAAGCGCTGGAGCTGGATGACAACAAACAAAATAGAAGCGCAAAGATAATCCTTAAAGCAGCGCACCGCTTTAACGCAAATAAATTTACGGAATCAGAGAATTCTGAAGATTTTATTTGGGTGCAAAACATTGCTGTCAATCAGCACACGCGTGGCCCCAATGCGGTTAGGAAAGTAATTGGCGATAATATGCCATTTCTTAATGGTGAGATATATCGTGAAGCGCGCCTGATGTCAGATATTGCGCTGCTGCATACCTTGAATCGATTGCGTCTGATTCCACCACCTCGAGAAACTGTCACGAGTCCACTGCATGTGTCTGGTTCAACAGCTATAACTAGTCAATACGATGAAATCATTGCGCAATATAAACAATATTTAGAAAGTCGCAAAGGCGATAGTTATTTCCATACGTCGGTTCAGGGTAAAGCTGTAATCAAAAAAATCAAAAGTCTAAAAAGCCAATTACAAGTAAACCGCTTAGGTCAAAGTAAAAACGAAGACAAACTGACCAAGGACGATCTTTTGCGAGCATTGTGGCAACTGTATGCCAGCGACTATCACGTCGAACCACAATACGGTATGTTGATTCAAGCCTTAAGTGTCTGTTTGCAAAAGCTGACTATCACAGGTTGTAAAAGTGCGAATGAACGTTTTACAGGGGTGATGACACGCGATGAGTACCTTTGCGCTTTATTGGAAAAGAATCGACAATACTCCGAAAAAGATCAAGCTTTTGTTCAAGCAGTGAAAGCCTTAGCTTACCCTGAAGTGGATCAACAAACTGATTGGATGAGTTTATCTTTGAGAAACAAAGCCACTCATATGCAACAAACTTTGGATAAAGCCATTGACTATCACTCTTATCACAGTGCCTGTATGGCAGTCTCGCACGAAGACCAAGCCGCTGGGCCCAAGGGTGAAAGTGAAAGTAAGTGGATGCCAACTTTTTCCGGTAAAATTCTTAATCCTAACCATAATTGCTACGAAACTCAGGAGATTGAGGTACTGCAAAACAAGCAGACAAAAAAATTACAATCTCATAAGGCTGATCATGCTAAAAAGTTTTCTGATGCGGTAAAAAAAATATCTGATAATCAAGTGCTAGCTTATCCAAGCAAGGAAGAATCTGGAAATTTACTCGAGAAAGACAAGTTACAAATAGCCTCATTGTCACAAAAGGATCGAATCGAACACTCTAAATCAGCATTCGAAGTCGCAGAGCAGAAGTCGATACCAATCAATCACGGACGATTTAATGAGTTATACCAAGGTCTGTTTCGTTTGATTAATGAACAACAGATTAAGCACGATGAAGATATTGGTGTAAAATCGTATTTTACCGAATTAAACAATCAATTGACTTACGTGAGAGACGTCAGAGAAATGGGTTCGGTTGAGTCATTAAGCGAAAAAAAAGCACAACGAATTCAAGATCGATTTTATCCGACTAAGTCAAAAACACCCCGGTCAATGCGGTCTCGTCAATGGTTGGAGATGGGAATTAACTACACATTGGCGCTTGCCACGCTGCATAACATCGAGAGTCCCTCAATTACAGTAGAGAAAACGTTTACCGATCACTACTTAGCGCTAGCAAAAAACTTTGTTGATAAAGCCGAAGAACAAATAGATAATGAAAACATCGATTGGGAGAGATATTTCTTCTCCTACGTAAATAAAATTTTGGTTAATCAATACCTGACACTTTTTCCAAGCGACCCCGCTAATCAGTTAGATCGTGCTGAAATAGCAAATCGTCCCGATATAGTAGCGCGTATAGTAAAACGTCTCGATAGGGTTAAGGATTGGATGGCTCTGCATTGCCCCTCATTTGATGTGGTAACCATTAATCAGCTTGATGGTCATGGATTCGTAGGTGAACCACTTACAGACGGAACACTTTTGCAGATTGAAAAGCCAACCTGTTCTCTGACACCAAATCAATTAAGCAACTGGAAAGCCTATCAAGAATCGGTCTGGTATAAAAATCAAGATAAAGACAGTAAGGGTTTATGCGATTATTTTTATCCTAGAATGAGCAGTCAAACTTCAGCAGTCATTCCATCACAATTACGTGATCGAATAGGAATTGGTAGTAAGAACATTTTTCACTCTGAAGTCTTATTGCAGCGTGACAGCAAACTAAATAAAATATTTATGCAGGGTCATAGCGGTGGTCTTCCAGTTCTACTTTCTAACAATTTAGATAACGAAAAAATGGAGGAGTCAAAGCGTACTGCTGAATTAAATCTCCAGCAGCGTATTGAGAATGCCAAACAATTTTATCCGAGTGACTCTCGACAAAAGACATTCTCAATTATTCTAAATTCGGAGACAGCCGCAAGAGACTACAATCGGTTTCGCTATGGTAAGGTCGATACGGTTGATTTTGTCATTACTACTGCTTCACGGCATGCAACATCAGCATTAGATCAGGATTATGTTAGACCAGGTGTGGCATTAGCCGTCTTCGAATCCAGTGATTTCGAGCCGTTTTTTAAACAAATAGAACTTTCACGAAAACTACTTAAGACCCTGAAAAATGATACTTCCCTGAAAAATGATACTTCCAACAACCGCTGTGGAATAACAAGTAACGATATCACACAATTTGAGTCATGCATCGAAGAACTTGAGACTCAACTGGGGTTTCGTAAGAGGTCTCAAAGACAATTATGGGAAATTGCCTTTGGTGCTCCGGAAAGATTTCGAGATTTCGATCTCGGAGCTTGGTCGGGTATTCGTCTAGGTGGAAAATTAAGTGCATTGATCATGCAAAGAGATAAGATACTGCTTAATCTTAAAGGTTCAGAAATTTTAAAGGTTGATGGTAACAGCTGGATAAAACATATCCCCTGCCAATACTCTTATTTTAGCTGTGCCAGTGGCGATAACCGTACTCAGGACGCAATGATTTATTCCGCGATTAAAGGAATTACTCCACACATGTATAACTCAGATCGAAGTAACAAAGAGGAAGTTGATTCTAAATTAAATATTGCTTTTGCAACGAATGGCTCAGTCATGTTTGCAACAGGTCAAAATACGGGTGCATCGCCGGGTCTAGGTGGAATTAGAAACCAGTCGTTTCATGCGTTTCCAGTTGATCCAGATTCCACGTGGAAAAATTATTTCAGAAAGATAGCAAATTGGATAAAGAATACATTTAACCTAGGAAGAAGTGATGGATCGCTTAAGAAATTAATAAAAAACTTTCTGGTTACTAAAGAGGCAGATATAAAAAGTGCATATAATCCCAATTGCTTACCGAGCCAAGCAACGACTAACCTTCTCATAGAAGGAGAAAGATCTGTGGATAAGGCTTATCGTCTGGATGCGACAGTCTTATCGCCGCTGATCAAAAAGAATAATGACGGTTCTATCAATGGTGCAACAGTCGAATCAGCTAGCTCTGCCGAAGGTGCTCTTAATAATCTGCTTTCAAAGAAAGAAGACGGTCAGCGAGTAGTAATTGGTGATGGAGATATACGCATTAAGTTGGCCTTGTTACACGTTTGTCTTGATCGAAAGATTGATGTTACTGGAGAGCATTCACCGGTAATTTGGCCTACCCTTATTAATGATGTGAATGACAATGAGGACGTCTTCAAAAGTGAATATAAAGCCTTGCAAAAGCACAGTATCTTTAATCAAAAAGATTTTAAACCTCGCGCTGATATTGATAGCGTATTATATCCAAGCTTTCGCGCATGATGGTTGTCTGTCCGGCCAGATTTTATAGCTCTTAATTGTTTCAGTGTTTTAAATCCGGGGATCTTTCTTTACGAGCTACACGCTTTGAGTGGCCAAAAAGTAGTTGCCAAACAGTGTTGCAGTAATTAGATACGGACCGAAGGCAAAAGGCTGTTGAAATCGTTGCGGCTGATACAAGCATCGAGTAGAGACGACTGCTAGTGCGATCAGGGCGCCAGCAAATAACACCCAAATCATACTATCAAAACCGTACCATGCACCAATAACAGCGCACAGTTTGGCATCACCCAAGCCAAGACCGTTTTTTTTTCGCCATATCCAATAAACATGGTGTAATATCCAGCAAGTTATATAGCCAGCCATACAGCTCCATAGAGTTGTTGATAAACCGGTTGGATTGAGTAGACTGCATTGTAATAAACCACACCAGAGCAAAGGTTGGGTTAATCGGTCGGGTAATAAGAAGGTTTTACTATCAATTATTGCTAGCGCAATTAATACAGAGCCAGCGATTAGCTGTAGAAATAGATGGATTGACCAGGGGCGCGTGGTTAAAAACAATACCCAATATGCCATTGTCATCCACTCGATACCGTATAAAGAACTGTCATATGTGTATTGCCATTGCGAGTAGAATATTCGTGAAAATTGGCTAGTTCGCTCTACGGGATCAACGAGGTGATGCGTGACATGAGCCGGTGTGCTGTCAAAATGAGTTTGATGACTTATCACGTCGGATAAAATATGGTGAACTAAGCAGCGATTGCAGCTGCCTATGAGATAGGAAAAAGCGGTTATTATCGTAATTACCAGAACAAAACGCATGAATGTATATCATCATATGTATGGCATAACAGTCTAACCTTTGTTATGAGGTATAGTTACCGTGTAAACCGGCTATTTTATAGTTTGATTTCTTAATTCGCTTTTTGTCGATATTCATATGTTTTTATCCTCGTGTGGTGATCTATCAAAAAGGGTATACATTGATGGAAATGAAACACTCATAGGTGTTCATGAGGTAGGGATTCGATAAAGTCAATGATTATATTACTCTCCACTGATCATGCTATTGGTCTACGATAAAGGCATCTTTTCACTTTAAGAGTCACTCAAGCGATCGAATAAGATTCATAATATCACTTTGACTCACAACTGACTGCGTGCCTGCTAACTGTTTAAATAATTTAAAAGCACGTGAAAATTCTTCCTCAGTCAAAGTAATTCCTTTGTTTTTTAAATAAGCTTTGAAACTCTGGCGTCCTGACTGCCGGCCCAATGCGATAGATAAATCTTTTAAACCTAATATATTACGATCAAGGAACTCATACGTATTCTCGCATTTTAACAATCCATCAACATGAACACCCGACTCATGAGAAAATGCATTCTTCCCAACAATGGCCTTGTTAGGCTGTACAGCTAAGCCACCATGTGTCTCTACCCATTGAGAAAGTGAAATAATCGCATCTGTTCGAATAGCTGTATCACAGCCAAAGAAGTTTTCTCTCGTCTTTATAGCCATCACGACCTCTTCGAGGGCGGCATTACCTGCTCTTTCTCCAATCCCATTAATAGTACACTCTATCTGATCAATCGATGCCTCCAAAGCCGCTAATGAATTTGCTGTCGCCATTCCTAGGTCATTATGACAATGTACTGATGTGCATACTTTGTCTATGCCCACCACATGAGAGTTGAGATATGCAATGAGTGTTATCATCTCGCTAGGAAGTATACAGCCTACTGTATCAGGAATATTAATTGTTGTTGCTCCTGCCATAATGGCAGCGCTGAAAACTGAGGATAAAAAAGACCTATTGGTTCTGGTCGCATCTTCTGCAGAAAACTGTATATCATCAGTGAACTGTTTTGCATATTGAATAGCCGTTACTATTTTCTCAAGAGCTTCATCACGTGAAATTTTAAGTTTTTTCTCCAAATGAAGATCAGAGGTTGCTAAAAAAATATGTAGTCGTGGACTTTTTGCTTTGTCTAAGGCAAACATTGCTGTGTCAATATCCTGTTCCTTCGTCCGACACAAACAGCAGAGTGTCGACTGCTTGACACTTGATGCTATATCTTTAATTGAATCGCGAATAGTATCACAGGCAATAGGGAACCCAACTTCTATTATATCAACACCAATAGCCTCAAGTGAACAAGCTAATGTAAGACGATCCTTATGACTGAACCAACAACCCGGTGATTGTTCGCCATCTCTTAATGTAGTATCGAATATTTTTATACGCCTCATTATCGCTCCTCGATCGAAAAAAATCCGATTTTTCAATAATTATCAACTAATTCACTTGTTACTAAAAAGCTTACAAACATATTAAAAATTATCCCAGCTCTTTTATTATAGTCGATTTTTAAACGAGTTATGAAAGTATCTACATCAAATGTTGTGCTTTTAAGCTAATAAATACCTTTAATCCCGCAGATGAGCAATTAAATGAGTTAGATACTACAATTTCATTAATATTTAGATATGATCCTTACACTCGAAATTACCGAGTAATAGAGTTCATTGATAATATAAGGTCTTTTGTGGCATAAAAATATTTCAGCGTGGGCTTCTCGTATGTTAAGCAATAAATAATATTATTAACCAAGTTAGACACAGTCCATTATTAGGTTATCTGATTTCAGTCATATTGTTTTTCATGACGTCATGACGAGCTAAGCCTAGTTGACTTAGTCTTCCTTGTCGCTGCTATGAAAAGTAATTTTAAAAATGACCCTACACTTAAAATATCGATTATTTTGTCTTAATCGATCGTTACTGTTTTATATATTGTTTTGCGGATTTGGCTCTATGATTTTTTTCTTAGTTAGAGAGAGAATTACGCACACTGAATTTAATAATGATATTCTTAGTTGGGCTTCCCGTCTGGTTATGCATTGTTGTTCTATCAGTCAACTGTTTAAATGATACGTTGTGTATCAATTTTATAATTAGGTCTGATGATTTTTTGCTTAGGGTTGGCCATTAAGGGGTAGGTAGCCTTCTTTGTATTGCACATCGCTTGTCTCAGCAATGCGTTTTTTATCTTCACCCAATAATGAAAACAATGCGGTAAATGCGCCGGGTAAAAATAAGAACATCAATGCGATCGCCAGTTCTTGACTGATGGGTTGACTTAGCTTGAAGAGTGAAATCCCGGATGCAGCTGTCTTCATGAGTGCGCCCAGTATCCCTGGAATAGTAGTTTGCGGGTGATCACAAAAAGCTTGGCTCACGCGGGACTGAATCTGATCGCTTTGACCAAAACGTTCAAGTATCTTCGGGTAAAATTGACTAAATCGCGAGAACACAACGGCGGTCGACATGGCAGCCAATAAACACCAGATGGTAATAGTTGTTGCCATTCGATGCTGATGCCAGTGGCCACTCAAGGCATAGCTGTATAGTGCGGCACTTAAAAATGCATCGCAAAAAGATAAATACCCGGCCATTGCTTGGTCATGAAAAGTTTGTGTGATTGGTGAATGGTCTGCGTTGCAAGGGTGCTTTGGCTGATCACCCAAAAAAGAAAACAGCGCAAAAAAACCACCACCCGCCAGTACAGTCGCGAGAGTAATACCAAACGCAGGACTTACCAAGTCCCCTAGGTCATAGAGCGCGTAGGCTGAGGCGAGTGCTTTCATCAGCGAGGCCATCATCCCGGTGTAAAAGTGTTTATCTTTGGTTTTTGACGCGGATACATTTTCGAATAACTTAATCAATCGCGGTGAAAAAGTAATGAAACGTGAATAGATGGTTGCTACTGACATGCAGGCGCTAACGGGGATCGCCCACTCGGGGTTGAATGCGCGGTACAATGTGTAGGAATAAAGTGCGGCACTGGCAGTGGCATCGCATCCAGCCAATAAATGCGCGGCCAAGTGATGCGATGCCATCATGGAAGATGTCATTGAGTGGTATTACTTGTCGTCGGTATTGCCCATAGCGCCAAATAGATCACCTGGATTCATCATCTTGGATTGCGCAATTTCAGAGACCTGCGAGTTGGCATGATTGAGTGCACCTTGCAATAATTCAAGTGTGACTTCTTTTGATTCTTGATAGACTTCATCGTCAACGTGTATCGATCTGATAACGTGTTTAGCATTCATTACTACTTTTACGGCACCGGCACCGGCTTCACCGGTGACTTCAATTTTTTCTAATTCTTCTTGCGCTTGATGCATCATCTTTTCAATATTTTTCGCATTTTTGAGCAAGCTCATGATGTTCATTTTGTCTCCGAACATGATTTGTCCTCGTTGTTCTTTAGTGTGTTAATTTATTCAATCGTGGTTCTTTGTTGCAAGGCGTGCGCTAAAGTTCCGCCGTCTAAATATTCCAGTTCGCCCCCCAGTGGCACGCCGTGAGCCAATTGTGAGCACGCTACATCACTGCCGACATGACTGGCAATGTAGTGTGCAGTCGCTCGACCTTCCATCGTAGGATTGGTGGCTATAATAATTTCTTTTATTGCTTGTTGTTTGATGTGTTCAAGCAACTGTGGAATGCCTATTTCTTGCGGTCCCATTCCGTCCAGTGGGGAAAGGCGGCCATGCAAAACGAAATACAGTCCTTGAAAGCTGTGTGTTTGTTCTATGGCTAAGATATCAGCAGGTGACTCGACAATACACAGCTTGCTACGATCACGCCGACTAGACAAGCACAACTCGCAAGTAGGTTGTTCTGTATAGCCACGGCATTGGCTACATAAAACAATGCAATCTAAAGCTTGCTGCAGTGCTGTGGCGAGAGACTGTCCAGTTTGACGGCCAGTTTCTGATAGCATGTTAAAACTCATGCGCTGTGCGGTTTTAGGGCCTACACTAGGTAGGCCGCACAGCGCGTCAATGAGTTGTTGCAGCGCTGGGCTGATCGATACGTTGGCCATGATGCCCTATCTATAGAAAATATCGAATTACTTCTGTTCTTCGTCAGAAGGTAATTCACGAATTTGATCGGGAATGTCCATACCTTGTAGTAATTCAAGCGTGCGAGCCTGAGTAGTTTGCTGAATTTTTTCACTTAAATCTTTCCAGGCTTCGCGGATGCGCCATTTGAATTCGCGTACGCCACCTTGAAGTGCTTTTTCATCGAAATCGATGTCATTGAAAACATAGGTAGCAGACATAGTAATGCGAACTGTTTTGTCATGGGACTCGCCCGTGATGTTGATGTTGCCTAGCTCAGAGTAAGTGTCCTGCATTTGGCTTTGCATGTTCTTAATGCTGTTTTTAATATCCCCAGCTAAGTCATCGTTTGGCATAGTTTTTCTCCCAAGTTAATGTGATTGATTAAGTTTTTTCAACGATACTTTCTTTTATAACTGTAGCATCAAAAGTTTCCACTATAGTTTTGACATTTTTATCAGCAAGAATCAATCGTTCTCTTTCAGATTGTGCCTGCTGCTGTTGCTGAATCTCTTGTTGTTGCGGTGAGGGTTGTTCGCTACTTTGGCTAGTAATGTCAACTACGATAGTTTTTTTCAGGTACTGGCAGACGGCTTGTTCGATGCGCTGAATTACAGCAGCCTGTAAGAGTGGTGCTTGAGACGGCTCGAGAGCTAATTGTAATTTCTTATCATCAAACGACACGATTGCGCAGTGGCGTGCGATGCTGTTAGTCATGCCGGTTAAACCTAAATGCGGTAACCATTGCGCCCAATTATCCTGGCTCGGCTCAATTTGAGTTTCAGGGGAGGGCGGTATGACGGTAGTGTTAGTCTCAGGTTTTTTTACTAAAGGGTCCGATTGTGCTTGTGGTACTTTATCACCAGTGGTTTTTTTTTCAGTGGCTGGACTCGGAGATGTTGATGCTGGTAATTGATTGCTTGTGTCTAGATGGAAACTGAGAAGCCTCAATAGAGTCATTTCAAACCCCATACGAGCATTGGGCGCCAGGCTGCAGTCACGTCGGCCTAGCAAGGTTATTTGATAATACAGTTGTGTTTGCTCTGCCGTAATCATCGAAGCCCAGTTTTTTATGGTTTCATCTGTAGTCGAATTGACTACTGCCTGCTGTACTGATATTTGATGAAAGCGTTCAAGCAAGTCGGCAAGCACTTGTTCGAAGTCAGCACCGGTTATCGCCAGTTGCTCACTGGCACTGAGCAGTTGGTTTGGATCTTGCTGAATTAGGGCGTTGATAATGTCGTTTATCGCAGTCGGATCAATAAGTCCTAGCATGGACTGCGCTTGTGCAGCAGTGATATGGCCGTCGCAATACGCCAAGGCTTGTTCTAATAAGCTGAGGGCGTCTCTGAGACTGCCTTGTGCCGATCGCGCTAACTGTTTGAGTGCTTCAACTTCAAAGGTTTTACCTTCTTGTTCCAAAACAAACTGTAGGTGTTGACTGATCGATTCGATCGGTAAGGGTGTGAGGTGGAACTGTAGGCAGCGCGATAAAATTGTTGCAGGAAGTTTTTGCGGGTCTGTGGTTGCAAGCAAAAACTTCACGTGTTCGGGCGGTTCTTCCAGTGTCTTTAATAGTGCATTGAAGCTGTGACCTGAAAGCATATGGACTTCGTCGATCAGATAAACTTTATAACGACCTTTGCTTGGGGCGTAATGTACTTTATCTAAAAGTTCGCGAGTATCTTCAACCTTAGTTTTTGATGCAGCGTCAACCTCGATTAAATCGACGAACCGATTTGCATTAATCTCGAGACAGTTTGAACAAACACCACATGGTGTTGATGAGATACCACGTTCACAGTTCAGTGACTTGGCAAAGTTTCTGGCAATTGTGGTCTTGCCAACACCGCGTGTGCCAGTGAAAAGATATGCATGATGCAGTTGATTATTGTCGAGAGCATTCTTGATGGCTTGCAGTGTGAAATCTTGCCCAACCACATCCGAGAAGGTTTTTGGTCGCCATTTTCGAGCTAAAGCTAAATGTTCAGTAGTGCTCATAACCCTCTCATTTCATTCGTTTAAAGTGGTCGCCAAACCAGCCGCACCTCGGCGCTCGAGTCCATTACTACCGTTGCTCCCTTCCGGGCCTGGCGGGGTTTGCAATGTATCGCCGCGAGGGGACCGATTTGGCTCCCAACCTCTGGCGGAGAGAGAGGGATTCGAACCCTCGGTGCGCGATTAACGCACACTCACTTTCCAGGCGAGCCCCTTCAGCCACTCGGGCACCTCTCCTTTCAACCGCTTGAATTTGGAGCATAAGGGTAAACTAGAACTCTGCTAGAAGCAATTGTCTCTGAAACAAAAAAATAAAGTGATATGCACATGATTATAAATCTTTTTTTAGAGATCACCAGTGATCCTGCAAATCCCACAAGGCAATAAGCATTTCGAATTTCAGCAATTGTTATTTTTCAAATGATGTGGTCGCGTTGTCACAATGCTTTCTTGGTTGAGATTAGCTGGCGTTGATTTTGTGAGTAATATTTGCGCTATACGAGGATCAAAAAATAAACATATTTTATTTATTTAATACTAATTTAATGATTTGTGTGTATATTTGGCCAAGAAATACAATATAAAGCGATCAAAAAGCTTCTGATGGGTCGTAAAAGCTGCGATGGATATGGTAATATCGGCACAATGAAGCATTGCAAAAATGGAGCGCCAAATGCCAAATCAAAGTCCAAACAAAATACACATCAACTGGACTAACACGTTGTTTTTCATCATCAACACCAGTGTTAGTGTCATTGGTACTTTTCTCTTATTAAAGTACAGCACAATTCACTCAGCAACTTGGGTTCTTGCTGTTATCACGTGGTTTCTATTCGGAATGGGTGGTATCACCGTGGGCTACCATAGACTTTTTTCACACAAAACCTTTAAGGCCGCTGCTCCAGTTCGTTTTGTCCTTCTACTGCTCGGTGCCGGCGCATTTGAGGGTAGTGTTTTAGAATGGTGTACGGATCATCGTAATCATCACCGCTACAATGACACTGACAAAGACCCTTACAATATTAAAGGTGGCTTTTGGTATGCTCATATTGGTTGGATACTCACTTTGGATACATCAAAACGTAACTTTGACAATGTGAAAGATCTGACGGACGACTGGATGTGCCGTTTCCAGCACCGGTATTTTGTCCCTCTTGCGATCTTCATGAGTTACCTATTACCTATCGCAATCACCTGCATATGGGGTGGTTTTCTTGAAGGGGCGATTGTGGCTGCACTGCGTATTGCTGTGTTGCAACAGTTGACGTTCTGCATCAATTCTGTGTGTCACGTCTTCGGTAAGAAGACTTACTCGGAGGAACAATCAGCGAGAGATAACTGGTTTACTGCGCTATTTACTTTTGGCGAAGGCTATCATAATTTTCATCACCAGTTCCCACTCGATTATCGTAATGGCTTGCGCTTTTACCAATTTGACCCGTCGAAATGGACTATTTACACACTCAAATGTCTGGGGCTAGCCTACGATCTCAAGCGCGTGAGTCGTGTTAAGCGTTTGCGCTATAAAATCCAGTTTGACTTCAATCGCATCAAGTCTATGAAGGTTAGTCTCAATGAGTTTTTAAACCCATTGTACGAAAAAGTCAGTCAACAAATTATGCAGATTGAATCATTAGAATCGGCGATTAAACAACTGAAAAAGCAAAATCCCATATCCATCGGAAAAACACTAGTGCAGTGCCAAGAAGCTATCGCCGAGAAGAAGCAGCAGCTCAAGAGTGCTCACCTAGAGCTGAAGTATTGCTTGAAGTCATGGAATCAGGTGCTTTCTAACGCATTAAGATTAAAGCGTAAGTCTATCTCTGCTGACACGATGTGATTAGTTGATGACAGATATGCGTTTTACCGTCTCTGCGAGAGACGGCAGTGCTCGTCGCGGCACGATTCAATTTCCTAGAGGAGATATCCAAACACCGGCATTCATGCCGGTGGGCACCTATGGTTCTGTCAAAGCCATGACCACCCACGAAGTCCGTCAACTCGGTGCCGACATAATTTTAGGTAATACATTTCATCTAATGCTGCGTCCTGGTACTGAAGTGGTGCAAGCACACGGCACTCTGCACGATTTTATGCAGTGGCCTTATCCCATTCTTACCGACTCGGGTGGTTTTCAAGTGTTTAGTCTAACCGACCTCAGGAAATTGACAGAGGAGGGCGTCACTTTTCGATCACCGGTCGATGGTGCGCTAGTTCATTTGACACCAGAAAAATCGATTGCGGTACAGCGTGAGCTCGGCTCAGACATTGTTATGTGTTTTGATGAATGTACGCCTTATCCTGCGACGGCTGAGCAAGCAGAAGCATCGATGCAGTTGAGTTGTCGTTGGGCGCAGCGCAGTTTAGATGAACATGGTGATTCACGATCGGCGTTGTTCGGTATTATTCAAGGCGGGATGTATAAGGACTTGCGTCTACAATCATTAGAGGCACTGACTAACATCGGTTTTGATGGTTATGCGATTGGAGGATTATCGGTTGGTGAGCCAAAACATTTGATGTTGCAAGTTTTAGACGATCTTACTGATCACATGCCTGCTGATAAACCACGATATTTAATGGGTGTTGGTAAGCCGGAAGATTTAGTTGCCGGCGTATTGCGAGGTGTTGATATGTTCGATTGCGTCATGCCAACACGCAATGCACGCAATGGTCATCTATTTACGAGTCAAGGCGTAGTAAAAATTCGGAATGCTCAGTATAAAAACGATACGGGTCCTCTAGACCCTGAATGTGACTGCTACACGTGCAAAAACTATTCACGCGCGTACCTGCATCATTTATATCGCTCGAAAGAAATTTTATCGGCACGATTAAACAGTTGGCACAATTTGCGCTATTACCAAAACTTAATGCAGAATTTGCGAAATGCTATTGAACGAGGTACATTACAGGCCTTCGCGACTCAATTCTTCGAGCAACAACAAGTAAGGATTTAATTTATGTTCAACAAACTGCTCACACTAATCTTATTATCTTCAATGGGCATGTCGGCTTATGCCAACGGCGCAAGCTCACCACCGCAACAAGGTATAAGCTCAATGATCATCATGTTCGCACTGTTTATTGCAATTTTTTATTTTTTATTAATTCGTCCACAACAAAAACGCGCCAAAGAGCAAAAGAGTTTGTTGGACAGCATCTCGATTGGTGATGAAGTTGTGACAGCTGGCGGTATTGTTGGTCGTATTACAAAACTCAAAGATAACTTTGTTAAGCTAGCGATTGCAGAAGGCGTTGAGTTAACTTTACAAAAAAGTTCAGTCAATACCATCCTTCCCAAAGGCACAGTTAGTTTTTCTGACTAACATCGACGACCTTTAAGGGAATAACACGCTCATGAATACTTATCCTATATGGAAATACATCGTACTTGTCGCCATGATTATATTGGGACTTATCTACGCCTTACCTAATTTGTTCGGTGAGGATTATGCGGTTCAGTTATCACGCAAAGGCAGCCAGTCTTTGTCTTCCGAAACTCAACAGCAGGTTAAAGAGATACTCAATACACATCACGTGCCTTTTTTGTCGGTCGAGTCGTCAGCGACCAGCATGCTGGTTCGTTTCACAAGTATGGATTACCAAGTGGCCGCACAAGATGCCTTGGAATCAAGTTTAGGTGATAGTTATTCTGTGGCTTTAAACCTTGCCCCAAGAACTCCGGCATGGCTGACGATGTTCAATGCGGCGCCGATGAAGCTGGGTCTTGATTTACGTGGCGGTATTCATTTCCTGATGCAAGTGAATCTCAATCAAATGATTCAAGAGGTCGAAAAAACTGATCTCAGCTCAATGAGCGATCAACTCCGTGATGCGCGAATCCGCTATTCAAATCTACGCGTGAACAGTAACCACGTGATCGAGATCAGCTTTCGCTCCGAGGAGGCTATGCGCGCTGCGAAAAAAATATTAACTAAGCAATTTCCTAATTTTACTATCGCAGCACTGAGAAACGACAAGCAATACAGGCTAACTGCCGAGATGGGCAAGGAAGCACTCGCTAAATTGCAGCAAGATGCAATGGCTCAGACAATCAACATTCTTCAATCACGTGTCAATCAGCTTGGAGTCAGTGAGCCTGTTATTACACAACAAGGCTTGAATCAGATCAGTGTTGATCTTCCTGGAATTCAAGATACAGCACGCGCTAAAGCGCTCATTGGCACGATGGCTACAATCAACTTACAGCTTCAAGATGTTGAGAACGATCCTATCAATGCTAAGCAAACCGGGATTATACCATTTGGCTCCTCACTGTTTGACTTTGAGGGTCGCCCCGTACTCCTAAAAAACCGCATAGTCTTGCACGGGAATTCAATATTGAACGCGTCAACCACATCCGGTCCAGATGGTAGGCCTGCAGTCTCGGTGCGTGTGGGTTCAGGTGCCGCAACCCTTTTTAATAAAGTCACAGCGGCCAACATCGGTAAACCGCTAGCTACGGTATATATCGAGAGAAAGCCTCAAACATCTATCGTTGATGGCAAGACCGTCACTAAAAATGTCAGTACAACCAAGATCATCAACATTGCTATCATAAAATCAGCGCTTGGAACTAATTTTGATATTACTGGTTTGGATTCGGCAGCTGAGGCCAATAATCTCTCGTTGCTGTTGCGATCAGGTGCATATCGTGCGCCATTGGATATTGTGCAAGAGCGGATTATTGGGCCAAGTTTAGGTAAACAGAATATTGAAATGGGTGTTCGCTCATGTTTAATCAGCTCCTTGGTTGTGATTATCTTTATGGCGTTTTATTACTCCGTCTTCGGTTTAATCGCAGACGTGGCTCTGATTCTTAACGTGGTGTTTGTGGTTGCCGTCATGTCACTGCTTGAGGCCACCATGACGTTACCTGGGATCGCTGGTATCGTGTTAACTGTGGGTATGGCGGTTGATGCCAATGTGCTTATCAATGAGCGAATCCGGGAGGAGTTACGTAACGGGGTATCACCACAAGCTGCAATTAATGCCGGTTACGATCGCGCATTCTCAACCATTGTGGATGCCAATGTCACTACCTTAATTGTTGCTGTCGTGTTATTCACTCTAGGTTCTGGGACAATCAAAAGCTTTGCCATTACCTTGACCATCGGGCTGGTGACATCAATGATTACTGCGATCTTTTTTACCCGTGCCATCGTTAACTGGATCTACGGTGGTCAGTCTAAACGCCCGTTAAAGCTGGGCATGAACTATCAGACGAGTGAGTAACATGGAATTTTTTAAGTCAGGTACAACGATTGAGTTTATGCGCCAGCGCAAGCTTGCTGCCTTATTTTCAATCGTATTATTCATTGCCTGTTTGGTGGCGTTGATTTCAGAAGGTCTGCAACTGAGCATTGAGTTCACGGGTGGAACGACATTTGATGTTGCCTTTACACAACCAGTCCATGATTTAAATCAGTTACGCAAAGATTTAGTTGCCGCTGGGTTCGACCAAGCCTCTTTGACCCGATACGATACCAACGACATCTCAGTGCGCATTGCGCCCCACGATGATTGGACACAAGAGCAGTTGCGCTCTCGCTTAATGGCAGTGCTGCCTAAAGACGGTAAAATTGGATCACTCGAATACATTGGACCCTCAGTCGGTAAGCAGTTAATGACCAATGGTGTATTGGCGATTGTATTGGCGATGTTAGGCACGATGCTGTATATCGCATTGCGCTTTGAATGGCGCTTTGCTGTCAGCGCAGCGGTTGCTCTGGTACATGATCCGATTTTAATTCTAGGTATTTTTGCATTTTTTCATCTGGAATTTAGTTTGATTGTCTTAACAGCTATTTTAACGGTTATAGGTTACTCACTGAATGACACAATTGTGGTCTATGATCGGGTGCGTGAAAACTTTCGCCGTATTCGAAAAGGCATACCGTCTGTCATCATGGATACCTCCATCAATCAAACCCTGTCGCGTACTATCATGACATCAGGATTAACCTTAATTGTTGTGATAGCGCTCTTCTTGTTCGGTGGTGAAACCGTCCATGGTTTTGCATTGGCTCTTGCCATTGGAATTGTTATTGGTACCTATTCGTCGATCTATGTTGCCGGCTCATTAGCAATTGCATTAGGATTGGATCGTAAAGACTTGTTGGTGCACACAAAAACAGCTGTTGATCAAATGCCTTAATGAGATACTTTAAGTCCTTCTTGTTTCTTCATCTCATGACCTGCGTTCAATGAATCGCAGGTAGGCGTCGATATTGAGTGTTTCACCTGTAGCCTGCAGCACAATCTGGTCAAAGGATTCACTGGATGCTTTTTGATGAATATGCTGCTTCAACCAGGCGTTGATGGTTGAAAAATCTCCTTGTTCAAGGCGTTGATTCATATCAGGCAGTTGTTTTTGCATCTTATTATAAAGTTGTGCTGCAAGCACTAGGCCCAAGGCATACGCCGGGAAATAACCAAACAAACCGGCATACCAATGAACATCCTGCATCACGCCGTTGCGCTCACGGTCAACTTTAACATTAAGATACATTTGCATTTTTTGCTTCCACAGACTGGGTAAGTCAGCAACTTCAATCGTATTATTGAATAAAGCTTGCTCTAACTCGTAGCGAATAATCAGATGCAGTGGATAGCAAGCCGTATCGGCATTTATTCGAATCATGCCGGGCTTGACTTGACTCAGAGCAGCATGCAGCTCTGTGGCGTCGCACTCAATACCTGTTTGCTGTTTAACTTGCTGGGCTAGGAAATTTAAAAAAGGCATGCTTGAGCAAATCATTTTCTCCATCAATAATGATTGGCTTTCATGTATCACCATGCCATATGATCGATTGATACATTGATCAGTTGCACAGTAGGGCAGTTGTTGTTCGTAGAGCGCATGTCCGACTTCATGAAATACGCCGGTTAGTGAACTCAGTGGGTGATCTGTCTGATAGCGTGTAGTGATCCTAACATCTGATAAAGTGCCTGTGCTAAACGGATGGTGAGAGCTGTCTAGCCGAAAGCTGTCGGGCTCAAGTCCCATGGTCCTCGTAATAGTAAGTGCCAGTCTTTGTTGATCGTCTACAGTCAGTGCAGGTAGATCTATGCGTTGGGTCATACTTGATTGTCGCGACTTAATCAGCTCTGGCAAGGTGGATTTAAGTTGATTAAATAGTGGATCAATCTGAGTTTGGGTTAAATCAGGGCAAAACATTCCAATTAAACAATCGTATGGGTTACTACCCGTCTTTTGGCTCAGTAGGTCTGCTTTTTGACGTTGCAGATCGACTACTTTTTCTAGGTGCGGCAACAGTGACTGCCAATCATTTTCAGCGCAGCAACGGCGCCAGATTTGCTCACATGCTTGATTGGCTTGAGTGATCTTAATTGCAAGTGATTGGTCAGGTAGATAGTGAGTAAGGTGATGTCGCTGCATCAGTTGTAGATTGCGCGATTGGTGTTTTGTAAGACTGTCGTCCTGGCAACTATCTAATACATCAATCAGTGTCTCATCAGCCAGTACTTCGTGAGTTAACGATGCCAGTAGGTTCATGCTTTTAATGCGTTGTTCTGCTCCTAACGTAGGCATCATAACGGCCTCATCCCATGATAAATCAGCCTCAATAGTTTTCAGCTGCAGGTATCGTTCATATCGTGCCAGTGCTAGTTGGTATTTTGAACCCATGATTCAACCTTTGATGCATTAATCGATTAGAAAAAATTAATTACCAATAAGCCACAAACAACCGCCGTCACACAAATTCGGAGTGTGCGATACCCGTTAAACGGACTGTTTGTATTGAGAATGAGTAAATCAACAATTAAGGTAAACAAGAAGCCGATAATCAGCAGTACAAGCGCGATCGATTTGGCAGATATCAATAAGCTTGTAAAAGCGGTCAAGGCAATAATATTGGATGTGATTAGCCACGGTACGGCTTTTTGGTCAGATTGTAAAAGTGCCATGCCCCATTGTATACCAGCTAAAAAAGCCATGATCGTCGCAGCGTACGCGACGGTAATACCATCAAGCCACTGCCAGGTAATGAATAGAGTAGGTGATAGCGAGAATACTGTTCCGATGACAAAAGGCAGTATGCCAGCAAGTGTTAAAGCATAGATTAGCCGTTGTTTCATCCTTGGAATTCCTACGGCTTATTGCTTGATGTTATCCACTGATTCTAGTTCCGGTAGATTATCAAAAGGAATATTATCAATCGACTGCTTTTCTATCAGTCTAAACGGTGACAGCAGTGAGTGTGTCAAGAACGGTGGGTCAAAAAAGTTGACCGTGAACTGTCCTTGTTCAGCCTGCATACGTTGATAAAGCTCTTTTGCCTCGTGTTGTGAGAGCTTTTTACCATTTCTTGACGCCTCAATATGTCGAGTTGGCTCGCCAGTACTTTGATCTCGCGTTATTGTGACCGAAAATGATTCGCTCTGGGGTTTGTAATATTGATTGATTGCTTGCTGGTATTGTTTGATGTTGATCCAACCGACTTCACCGCTGGGCTGTAATCCGACTTTGATCCACTCGTGATGTCGAATGATAGGAACGAGTCGATATTGATTAATCGACAGCCATTTAATCGGTTTTTTTGCATTTTCAGTGTTATATAAAGCTATCTTATCTGTGGAGACGTTGGTTTTAGCTGCCATCGTTAATGAGATGGGTGCGATTATTGAGAGGATAAGTGCAGATGCAAGTATTTTTTTAAACATGATTAATCCTATGGTAGTAAATAACAGTTCTTTATTAGTATAACGAGGTGATTGAGCGTTTTCAAAACGCGGTAACCGTCATTGACACTCGCACTATAATTGGAGCTTTAAAGGTTTTGAGCGTGGCATGATTGAGCTTTTGAGTGATTAATGTCGGCCTTAAAGTGATCGTGAGACAGGCTTTGACTGCCGCCACAACGTATTGAAGGCTTGCGTCACGAAGTTAATATTATCTGAATCGGTGTCAATTACAGAGACTTCTCTGTTTCTATAAAGGGACCAGAAGGACCAGTTGATTGACCCAAGTACCATTGTTTTCTGGTCACGAATCATGATTTTGGCGTGGATAAAAAATAAACTTGGGGCGTACCGGATTGATAGTTGCTTTGGGAAGGTATTAAATAGTTTTGTAAGCCCAGGACTGAGACTTTTGTTATACATCTTGTTAGTGATGATCTTTATCTTCACCCCACGTTCCAATGCCTCATAAAGTTCATCATAGATTCCAAATGGTAAATGAGTCCAGAGAAAGGGCTGTAGTACTAAGAGGCTTTGTTTGCTGTTAGCGATAAAATTTATATACTTTTTATGATTGAGCGGAGATATCAATAAAAAGTCAGGTTCATTTTCAACATCCCATTGTTTTATTTTATGGGTTTCTGAGGCGTCAAAGATGATTAAATTCTTCAGGTAAGTTGCCATTGCTTTGTCAGTATAGCGAGCAATTAGATTGACATTACAAGGCTTATTCTGTTTGGAGGATTGTAGAGAACGGCAGTATTCCCATGGGAAATTTCCGGTGAAGATGTAGGTAATATGATCGTCAATGACAGCGATTTTATCGTGGTAAGCGCCTTTATCCACTGCTGGAAATGAACAGGTTACTTGATTTGAACGACACCATTGTTGCTCGATAGATTGACTGTTTTTTTGATAGTTTGAATAAAGTGAGTTGGTTTTAAGAAAACCGTTAAACGCCATAGTTACATCAACGCCACGTTTTTGTGCATCGAGCATAGCTTTAACGACCCCTGTATCAGATTTTTTTTCGAGTTTTTTAACATGATCAGCTTTGTAACTGGCTAGCATAATACTGTGTTGCGCGTGATTGATATCATCGATCAACTGGTCGGTATTAAACGAGATGGTAGCGGATTGTGGTTTCGCCATCGTAACTGCTGTCGTAAATAGGGAAGCACCTATTAGAGTTAATAATAATTTTTTCATTATCTGAAGCTAGACCTTTTAGGTGATTTAGACCTACATTACGTGAGTTCTCCTCTGTTGCCAATTACTGTTTTACCGAAGGGTTGAGTTGACGTTAATATATTGTCTTATTGGATCTGATGATCTACCCTTACCATCGTAAACTTGCTTGGCAAAATCTCTTCTCATTTGTATCTAATCTAGTGCTTTGAGTATCCAGCTAATGAGAAATTATTCATGTTAACCCTGATTATTTTGACACTGATTGCTGGATTAAGTGCTGTCATTGATACCATTGCTGGTGGTGGCGGGTTGATCACTGTTCCTGCCATGTTGTTGTCAGGCATGTCTCCTGTTGCGGCTCTAGCAACAAATAAATTTCAAGCGACTTTTGGGGCTGGCGCGGCTACCTGGCAGTTTGCTAAACATGGCGCCTATCCGTTTAGAAAAGTTGTTCATGGTATCGTTGCGTGCATGCTGGGCGCTATTTTAGGTACGTTGTGCGTGCAGCGCATAGATTTGGGTTTGATTCGATGGTTGATACCGATTGTATTGTCTCTGATTTGGCTAATACTATTATTCTCGCCACGACTAGGGCGGCAAGCAAAAAGACAGCGCTGTCATCAAGCGCTATTTTTTTGTATGTTCGGTTTGTTGCTTGGTGCCTATGACGGCTTCCTAGGCCCAGGCACTGGTTCTTTCTGGGTATTTGCCATTATTGCCGTGTTGGGTTGGTCGTTCACTGAGGCTACCATGCATACAAAACTGTATAATTTTATCAGTAATCTTGCTTCGTTATTGGTATTTCTACTGACAGGTTGTATTCACTATAAGCTAGGTGTCGCAATGGCGGTAGGACAGATTGCTGGCGGCTATGTGGGCTCGCGTATTGTTATCACGCATGGTCAATATTGGATTAGACCCTCGTTATTGATCATGACGGGACTGATGATTGTTATCCTGGTTGGACGCTCCTGGTAATCTCAGGTGGCATGGTCAGCTTGGCTGCATGGTCCTCTTATCCTCTAAATGAGCGTCGATAGTCTCAAAATCACTGCGGCTTAATCTCACGTAGGGTGTCGCCAATAGTCTTCTAGTGGCGGGATCACGAACTCTAGTATTTCGCTTGAGACTGGTTTGTACCCAATCAAACAGTGCATCCCGCTCGTAAAGTCGAGACAGACCTTGAGTGAAAATGGCCCGAGCAGGCTCATTGATTGCACTACGGGTAATGGGGCACATGACCTCATCGTCGGGTTCTTTGTTTATCAATTGATACTGTTTTTCATGACTGTCGGAGATGCTCGAGACAAATAAATCAACGCCATGTTGACGACAGGCTTGTAGCGTTACGAAAGTCATCAAGAATTTTAGTGCTGCGATACTCAGGTGGTATAAACACAATTCAATCAGTTTTGAGTCATCAAAGATAATCATATTTTCAAAGTTACCCAGGATGAGCATAATCAATGGAATTAAAGTAATTAAGCCGACGCTCGTCGCATATTGCTCTTGAAACATGCCGAGTACCTTGATGCAATCGACATGGTCAACGTTATAGCGGCAGCGGTAATGGAACGGAGTATCTTTCGATAGGAGAGGGTGAGTGTTTGGTAGGGTAGGCAGCTCAATACCATGTTTTACTAGCTTGTAACCCATTAATGATAGAAATAAATGCGTATACGCTATTCCTGGGTTGAAGCGATCGCTTTGATCATAGAAACACAATCTATTTTCATACTTCATCGACCAAACATGGCCTGCTGCGATGTAGAGAAGAATCATCCATCCGCTGATCTTTAAATAGTCAAAGCGCTTGTGGTTATAGTTTGTGCTGATAGCTAAGGATAAAGGCATCGAATTGACGAGGAAGTTGAGTTTTTATCACTCGATACCCTACTAGAGTTTAAGCATCTTATCCATGAATACCACCGACTTCCTATAAATCAATGAATTTCAAGCTCCATTGGGTGGTGCCATAATGGTCAATTGCTTCGAACAGTCATTTTCATGCGGTGAGTTTGGTGCTTGTTGGATTAAGCTCGATAAACTTTGTTGTGCATTATCTTCTGTAATCACAGGTAATGTAATATTCAGTGACATCAGGAAGTTATTGTAACAACCGATATAGATTTTTTTAGCGCTGTCCTTACCAAAACTTTGTTCAAATTTTTTCAATAGGGTTTTCCGTTTGATAGTCTTACCAATATTATTTCGAATATACTGACCAAATGACGAGTTATTAATTTCCTGGGTGAAGTTGGCGGCAGTTGAAAAATAATCACCAGCGCTCATGAATTGGCAGCTGCCATGCTTGTACCATTCATGACGATCTAGGCAGTCTTTAGTATTAGCGCCAGGCATTTGGCGATTAAGTGTATCGAGATGTTTTTGTTCAATTTCGAACATGACATAGTCACAAAATTGCGCCTCCGGCCTTATCGAATTATTACAGTGGCCATAGTGTTTACCGCAAGCCTTTTGATTGGGCCAAAGACCATGAAGCGTGAATTGATAATTTTTATCTACTCGAAATCCGGGTTGGCATTCCTGCTTTGATTGGTGGTATTTAGAGCTGCTGCAGAAGGTGGCTTGCCAGCCTAATGACAACAGGTAGCTATCAGCTAATCCGGGTTGATTATTACAAGGAGGATTTGTAACAATATTTCCGCAATCTTTGCTGACCCAGCGTTCATTATTATCTGTCATACCTTGCAGATGAATGGCGTACCATTGTGGGTTTTTTGTATTATTGACCTGGTCAATCGGGTAGGACTCTCCAGGTTTGAGTGTGATATCACCTGGATTGAGCTGCTTTTTAATCGAAGTGTACGCAGGGCAAGAGTTAGTGACGTTAAATGTTCCGTGAAATGATGCTGAGAAACATGGAGTGACAAAAAAAGCAAAAAGCAAGCTATATCGAAATTTTGTCATCATTTTTATCTCGTATTTACTAACACGATTAAAACTTAAGGCAATCAGACTGTGATGTAAATTGGAGGTATAAGCATGTCCTCAAAAAGCATTGGTATAGACATCTAGGCCATAGTGTCAAACAAGCCTTGATGATAACTACATGAAATACTAGTATATTTTTATTTTCTTTCATGTGTTGAACTATGTTTAAGATAGAGTGGGATGTTCTAAAGCAATTTATTGGCCTGCTAATACTGGGCATATCCTCCTACTTCATGACGAATGCAGCTAATGCCTATCTACTAAAAGTATTGGGTTACAGTTACTACGGTGACTTTTCTATAACTATCTCATTGATATTTTCATTAACACCTTTTTTTGCATTAGGTATCACTTCTCTACTCTTAAAGTTTCTTCCCGTGTATCTAGAGAAAGAGCAGTCGACAAAGAAAAATATATTTATGAAATGGAATTTAGGTATGTTAGTCAGAACAATGATATACCTAGCTGTATTCTTAATTGGTTTAACATTATATCGAACTAGTGTTCTTGATGGCAAAATACCATGTCTATTTAAAAACTGTTATCAATACCGGCACTTTGTTGAGGATTTACATTATCTTATTCCACTATCACTTCTCTTAATCTGGAATGCTTGTCTTCTTAATGCGAGTAAAAACACGTTTTACTCACAAATATTTGGCACTAATAGTGTGGTATATATTTGTGCATTTGTGATTTTTATAGCAGATATTCTCTCAATATCAATGAATCATACGAATATTTTATTGGCAATATCCATAAGCTTTTTATTGCTCTGTATCATGCAATGCCTGGTTATCTATCGACGATTATTAATACCTAATATTCTCAATTTCGATGAGATCAAGTCTCATTACGTCTCTACTAATCATCATCGATTTTATATCAAACGCGGGATCGGTTTGATGTTGAATTCGATTATTTATGTGTCTATATCATTAATTAGTATGTTAATGATTGAGGCAATAGATCCCAATGAGGCGGTGCTTGGTCAGTATGTGATAATCATGAAAATTGGATCATTGACGATGGTAGTCTCATCTGCATTTTCCATGATCATGATGCCTTACTTAGCTGATCTGAGAAGTAATGAGCGGCAACAATCACTGCAAACATTAATCAATGCCCATAATCTATATTCGATGCTTTGGATGGTATTGTGTGTAGTGTTGTTTTTTATTTTTAAGCGAATTATCTTCGATCTTTATAATATCGACTTCAAGTATGCTCAACTCGCAATTATTTACGTATTCGTGTTTAACTTTATTATTGCTTTTATATCAAAGTCAGAGATGATTTGTCTTTATAATGATATGAATAAACAAATTTATTGGGTCTCGATTATCGAAGGATTTATTTTGATCGCATTGTGCCACTGGCTAATACCATTGTATTCATATTGGGGAGCTTTGTTTGCATTAACAGTGAGTAGTATTTTTCCCTATCCGATTTGTCAATATTTATTATCATCTAGGGGTATTAAAATTAAGATATGGACGATATTTTAATACTTGATTCGTAATCGTCACAGCTTGGATTAGCACGATATCTTGGAACCACTTGGTTCTAAATAAGAAACTTTTTATTGAAAATCGTCGTCTTGTCTAAGTTAATGATGCTATCACAACTGATCAAGTCCATGTGGATGCTACCTTGTACAGATCCGCCTAAGCCTAAATGTAAGCCAGGATACCTCTCAATAAAAGATGCGCTGACCTCGGGTAAATAGGATAAGCCTTCATTAGTACCAAATCCGATTTTCGTAATGTTGCGATGGTCATTATGAGAGGAAAGATAGTGATTAATATCTTGTTCTAAAGATTTATTTGTACATTTAATGGAGTTGATTCTTCCAGATTTAATCTCAAAAATAATAGGCTCATCTATAAAACCATACTTTAATGAAAAAGGGATTTTACACAAAAACATGCCTCGAAAAAAAAATTCACCACTGATATTTTTTGTAAAGGTCGTAACCTCATCACT
>CACNSC010000011.1 GCA_902623005.1 uncultured Coxiella sp. | reverse complement strand
CCGCTACAATACAAATACTTTCAAGCGTTTGTTTTAGCCCATCTTGTGTCGTGATTTGCAGAGCTTGGTTGCGATCGAGCGCTACCAATGCATGATTGGATTTACCCAGCTTTAAAAAATAGACATCACTTCCAGTTGTAGTTTTTTCTTTCAGTATAACGTAATGATAAACACCAATCGGTAGCGAGCGAATAAAAGCTGGCACTTGCGAAGGCGCCAACTTAACCGCGTTATCTTTTTTACACTTAAGTTTTAGAGCCAACGAGGGACTACCTGTCTTTTGATCAAAAAAATCAGCCGTCATCGCAGGATTGTAATCTAAAGGCATGATAGGGACATGTAAGCTTAAAATGGTCAATCAAGATAACATTGATGGTCGTGTATATCGACAGTTAATCTGCAGAAAGTTCATTTTCAGACAACACATCTACTAGCTGCTGTTGCAAAGCCTGGTTATGATTAGTCATTGTTAGCGTATAGCGCCCTAAAGCCTGATATAGAGCAATCAAGTCATTATCCAATACACGCTGATGCTGGATAATCGTCTCGATGTCACCGCGCTTAATCGGTCCGGTTAAAGCGGTGCACGTGCACGATAAGCGCTTTGCATTGGCAATGGACTGCTGCATGAGTTGATCACTCAAGCGTGATGCTAAGTCCAACGGCAAGCCCGCTTGTTGCAACATTGCTTGCGCAGCGTCTAAAAGTGCGACCACATAATTCGAAGCACAGACTAGGCCTGCATGATAGACTGCTTTGTTATGCGGTTGAATTGGAAAACAATCGGCACCTATAGCTTCAAACAGAGGCAGCCATTGCTCTAAAGCCGCTACTGATCCTTCATAACCACAAGGAACTCGCTCAAAGCTATCGACTGCGACTTCAGCGGCAGCAAAACTCATCACCGGATGAATACTCGCCATCTGATCACTAGCAGGATTGGTTGATACTAAATCATTCGCCGTGTAACAACCACTGCAGTGCAGCAGTGCCGTATTGGGATTGACCACACCAGATTGAAATAAGTCAGTTGTTACTGATTTAAGCGCATCATCGGGTGTTGTTAGCAAGATAAGATCACATGACGGGCAGTCAGCCAATCGATCGACCGCCTTGCCGGCACCGATAAATTGACACGCTTGTTGGGCACTGCTGATTGTGGTATTGCACACGGCAGAGACATCGACCAAGTCTTGTTGTGTCAGTAAATACCCCAGCGTTTTCCCAACGCGACCTGCACCGACAATCAGTAAGCTCGGCCGGTTTAGCATGGCATCTTTTCCATTAAGCCCATAATTATTTTTTTTCCTCGGGGGGAGTATCGTCTGGAGCTTTATTAGAGGAATCGGCCTCATCAGATTCACTATCTACGCTGTCAACTACTTCCTCAGTATAGGAAGACTCGGCTTCATCAGCCTCATCAATGGTAGCACCGTGCTCTGCCCTGATCGCTTCTAAATCTCTAAATGCTGCATTGAGCAATTTATTGATCTCAGCCAGTGACTTAGAGTGCGCTTCTTGTTGAGCGACTAGCTCCTGTATTTTGATACTTATTTTTGCAATCTTAACACCAAGTGCATCGTTGGGATCAACGTTCGGCGTATCACCACCTGGATTGACTAGCGACTTAATGTTATCAACAATGCCGGAAAGATTGAATTTATCTGTCAAATCGGATAAGTCGGGTTTTTTAGCCATAATTTCATGCCTCCACGTTTAAGAGCCGTAATCATTTGCCCATAACTAATTATAGCATAAATCCAAGCACAACGACGCAATGGATTGTTGCAGAATCTAATAAAAACGTGCGTTATCTGTCCATTACCAAGCTTCTTTTAAAAATAAATCGCGCGGCATATGCCATGATGGCGGCTAACAATAACACCAAGGTTAATTCAAAGAAAATATGGTGATAAAGCCCCGCAGCACGATGCAAGGCATACTCCGATGTTAATGGGAAATTAACTGCTGCAACATTGGCAATGTGCGTCGTGATATAACTGGCAATGGCATTACCAAATTGGTAAACACCCATCATCGTGCCAACTTGACCCACAGGTGATAGGCGACCAATCAATGCAATCACAATCGGTACGATGCACAACTCGGATAAGGCACATAGACTGTAACATAGTACAATGAATAAGCCCGAGGCATGCTGATGCAATTGCGCCTGCTGCGCAGCAAATACTAAAACCAACATCGCCATAGAGAAAATCAACAGTGCCAAACTGTACTTGGTAAATGCCGCCGCCATAACATTCGGTCGTTTGATACGATTAATCAGTGACATAAAAAATCCACCACACACAATCATAAAGAGTGGGTTAATACTGAAAAACACACTGGTCGGTAACTCAACGCCAAGCACCGTGCGGTTAACCAACCGATCAACGAATAAATTAAACGAAGCGCCACACAATTGGTTGATACTAAAAAATACGATCATAAATGCAATAGACAACAAGATTGCGTGTAGCGCAATGTACTGTTGGCGATTGGCTTGGCGATAGAGACGTGCAATAACATACACTGCAGCAATCGCACCAACAGCGAGCAGTATAATACTTAGAGATAAGACAAACGCAGTATCAATGATGAGTAAAGCTAACAACAATGAGCCAATGGAGCAAAAAACTGGAGCAGATTGAAAGCTCTCAATCAAACGACGCATCACAGCTGATTGTGTTGTTATGGCTGTTAATGTAACTCGAGGCAAATGGTTTTTGCCTAAGAAAAAAATCAGTAAGCCGACCATCATACACACTGCGGTAAATAGAAATGCAAATTCATAACCAATTGATAAACCGATGATACCGCAAACCGTTGGCGCTATGAGTGCACCAACGTTTCTGCAAATGTAATACAGCACGAATGCCTGCTCTCTGCCATCGTCTTTGTCTTGATAGAGCGCATTGACCAGTGCTACTAAAGACGGTGAGAAAAACCCTACCCCAATCGCCATTAACGATAAGCCTAAATAAATCAGTTTAATCTGCGGCACAATCAAACAGAGGTTGCCGATCACCATTAAGATAGCACCCAGAATCACCGAGCGATAATAACCCAGAGCATGATCTGCAAGATAACCGCCTAAAATCGGTGTGACATAACTCATCATCAAATACGTGCCGTAAACAGCAAAGGCTTGTGTATCTGTCATGTGCAGGATATGTGTAAGATACAACACCAGTGTTGCCATAATACCAAAACGCCCCATTAACTCGGGAATTTCTGCACTTAGTAAGACGTATAATGCCGACGGGTGTGCGTGACGCACCTGCGTTAATTTGCGCTGAAAAGCTTGAATAATCATAAAATAACCAAAAAAAAACAATATGTTAATGAGAAAAGAGCAAAGCCCAACCATATGTACTGATGTAACGGTACATGATTGCATGCATAAAAGCAAGGCATTTATGCCCAAAAAACATACAAACCATATCGGCGGTTTAATACAGATGAACTTTTTATGCTGACTGAATAACTCCACTCAATCAGAACCACCTGATATTGAAGCATTGAAGAATGACTAAGGGTTGATTTTAAAAGTTCAGGGGAACGCAATGATCGACACATTGCCTATAATCACACTGAGTCTTAATGGATAATGGCTTGAATAACAAATGCGTGTTTCGCAAAAGATACTCATGCAAATCTTTATTGATGGGTTTATTCACAATAGATCTTTGACCCTCTTGATTAACGCTTATAGTCAGATAACAATCATTAATAAGCACATGGAACAATCCTCCCTGATGACTAAAAAGATCGATTAATAGTACTTTTATCGGCAAAAGTAACTGCTTCATGCGCAATACATCAATACGTTTAAGATCACTCGTTAAGTCTAATGCTAATTTTTTTATCGCTTGCTTTATCCCATCAAAGTGCTTCTTATCAGCTGGTAGATAGTGCCTGGTTATATCGAAGTGTTGTGAAAACCGTGCAACATCGATACGAAATTGTCGATTGATAACATCCTCTGAAAAATCATTGCTGGTGTGGATGGAATTATTATAAAGCATGATCTGTTTTAAATAACGTCCATCAACATCCAATTGTTGCAGCGAATGTACCTTACCCATGGGCTCACTGATATACACACAACCTTTAATCGTTTGCGGATGCAGAAAAGATAAAACATGCAGCACACCATGCGGCAAGTTAGGATGAAGATGGCCGTCAACACTAAACAGAGCAAATAACTTATCAATATAGGATGACAATAAATGATTATTAATGAACTTCCCATGCAGATTGAGTATTGCATTGAGATTATTCCGCATGACTTGCCAGGGATTAAGATCATAGCTTGAAGGGATCGTACTGAGTCTAGAATACTGATTGGATATGCCGCGTCCTGGCAACATTCCTAAAAAACTCAATGCAGATTCATTTTTTATATCGGCTAATAAGCACGATACCGCACAGACTAGGCGATGGTTATTATACTGATCAGTGCCCAATCGTTTGAAATTATTTTTCTGGTAACCAACCAATGGAACACGCATCAATTTTTTATGTTTCCCTAAAGGCCCCGATAATGCTTCAACGAGATATTTCATCAAGCAGTGGCAAAAGACCCACTCAGTGCGTTGCGTTGAGTATAAGACTGCCTCACCTTTTTTATTGTGCGCTTCAGTCAATTCAAGGATTGAGTCAATTCAAGGATTGAGTCAATAAAGCTTATAGGCACGCCTAATATTGTATTATTTTCCATAGTGATTCGATCGATACCTCAATAATTCAAAAGTTTTTAGTACTTGAGCGATGCTATTACAACCATTTGATTCATCATAACCATCTGAGCTATTGAATAGATCATAAACACGTTACAAACACGCCTGAGAAAATCAATAAAAAAGATACAAATATAGAACGTCATGAACTTTACCGAACACTACTGCAATAATAAAAGATACAAAGGTAGTGCTATTGAAAGCAGAAAAAACACTACCGATGATCGATATCGGCGAGTTTAGATAAGTATTTTAAACCACTATCGGCCAATACTGTGACGATCGTCGTCGGTCTTGAAAACTCTTCTTTTTCGATCAAAGCGAGCGATACAAACAAAGCCAATGAGGCCGAGAGACCGAGACACAAACCTTCTTGTCGCGCAGCACGGTACAAGGTTTCTACCGCTTGCTCGTCAGTGACCGAGATAATATCATCGACGTATTGCATCATCATGCATCCTGGCAAATACGACTTACCTGCACCTTCAATGATAGTTGGCTTAATCACTTCAGGATTAGGTTGATTGCCATTAAACTCCGCTTTGAAAATCGATGCTTGTGAGTCTGCAATGATGATCTGTGTTGATGGCAAGTGCGCTTTAACATACCTACCGATACCAGACATGGTACCACCTGTACTTGCACAACCAACAATATAATCGACCTCATGATGGGTTTGATCGAGGATTTCTTTTGCTGTGAAATGATAGTGTGCTTCGATATTAAGTGGATTATTGTACTGATCAAGAATAAAACTGTTCGGTGTTACCGCTGCGATTGAGAGTGCTTTGTTTACATAGTGATCGGGAGAATCTGATGAAACAGCGTGCGGACAAAGCACGATAGTTGCACCATAAAGCTTGGCCAGTTGTATTTTTTCGATACTGGTTGTGTCTGGTAGAGTAATAATTGACTTAAGGTCGTGCCTGGCTGCAAGCATTGCAACCGAGGATGCTGTATTACCAGAGGAGGCCTCAACAATGGTTGTATCTGATGTAATCTTGCGACTTTTTATCGCCTGCTGAATAATATGAGCAACGATTCTATCTTTGATACTAAAGCTTGGATTATAACATTCGAGCTTACCCAGCAACGTCACATTGGGATTGGCACATAACTTATCTAGCCTGACCATAGGTGTATTGCCGATAAGATCCAATAGATCTGGATATGTTGTACTAGCTACTGATTGCATTGGCTGATGGAATTGTTGTCGATGATTTTATGCTACCTTATAAAACATGAAAACAAAAAATATTTCTTTGGCCAATCAGCTACACTACATGCTGTATGGATAATCGGATACAATGTGTTGACATTTTTCGTGATGAATAGGTGATCGAAATGACTCGACTGATTTTTATCCAAAATACATGGCGTTGTGATGATAACGCCTTACTGCAGTTGAACGAAGACGCTGCAAAAATCGAAACCGTGATCATTGGCAATGTCGATGCTAAGTTTGATCAAGATGTCTATGGCTTCCCAAGGCGCTCGCCAGACTTTATTCGTTTTAATTTGGCATCTGCTCTCGAGATGAGCCAAACTTTTTTACAACAAACTGGCTATCGTATCCCCATCTTTAATCAAGAGACTGACACTCTTCTGCAGCACCTTATCCGACACCTTGAGATTACCCACTGTCGCATTGAGCAGCCCATTGCAGTTGATGAGATTAACCAACTCAAATTATTACAGCGTCAGTTTCCACAATTGGTGATCGAGACGGTGCTGTGTGAGACACTATACACACCCGACGAATTGCAACTTCCGAAATCATCTTTTCAAAAGAGCTTTACACACTTTAGGAAAAAACTCGAAGCCAAAGCTATTTTGGTAAACCTGAGCAATCAACCACTTGACCCATCACGACTTAAACCTTATCAAGATGATACATTGGCACAACGTGCAATCACGCAAGCCGAACCACTGCAGTGCCAACTCTTCCAACCGGGCGAACAAGCGGCACGACAACGTCTTAACTACTACCTCACAGGAAGTCATTGTATTAAGACCTACAAAGCCACTCGCAATGAGCTACTTGGCTTTGACTTTTCCTCCAAATTATCACCCTGGCTCGCACACGGAGCACTATCGCCAAAGCGTGTGATTATCGCTATTGAGCAGTATGAAACTGAATATGGTGCTAATGAATCGACTTATTGGCTCAAATTCGAGCTGCTTTGGCGTGAATTTTTTAAACACGCCATGATACACCAGCCTAAGGCATTTTTTCTGTTTGGAGGTATGCAACAACAGCCCCCCACAACATCCAACAACGTTAGAGGATTCGATCAGTGGGTGAATGCATCGACAGCTCATGACTTCATCAACGCTAACATGATTGAACTGAAACAAACCGGCTACATGTCCAACCGCGGCCGGCAATTGGTTGCTAGCTACTTAGTCAATGAGCTAAATCACGATTGGCGCATGGGAGCCTATCACTTTCAAGCTCAGTTAATTGACTATGATGTGAGTAGCAACTGGTGTAATTGGGCATATCTCGCAGGCGTGGGTCATGACCCAAGAAAGCGACAATTTAATATCGATAAACAACAAAAACAATATGATCCAGATCGCTGCTATATCGACCACTGGATCAACCAACGGTAAAGCACCGTCGATTTGCTCATATAGACAAGATACTACCTATTCAACTTGATACCTAGTGCAATAGAACTCACCGACCTTGCCAGCCCGATAAAAAATTCGATATATTCAAACGATCGATGACTCAATAGAGAAGGCATATCTAGTGCTTTTACATAGAAGCGATATAACAATTAAAAGCTATCAAGCCATACGTTTTGTTTTGATCGTGGTTATTGTATTTGTCACCGGTCTTGATAACACCATTGCACGGCCTGTTTCCTATGAGGATGGCTGGACTACCATGATCATGACCGACGAATTTAGTTCTTCTGTTCATATTCATTACTCCCCAACAGTCAATTATTCAATCGGCTATCGATACGAAGACTTTGAGATGGATTCTTTTTATATGAATGCATTTCAACTGAATAATTTACTGTATCGACGTAACACCTCTAATTCACAAGCCAATCTCTATTTGAGATCAGGATTAGGTATCGCTTATTGCTATCAAACGGACTGCAGTCAATCGTCTGAGCTGAGTTATTTCACAGGCATCGCTAGCGACTGGGAAACACAGCGAGTCTTTGTGAGTTATAGCAACCGTTTTCTAGATGCACCTAGTATCAGTCACTTTTTTAACCAATCTGCACGCTTTGGCTTAGCACCCTATATTGGCGACTATGGCGATCTTCATACCTGGCTGATGGTTGAAATTGATTATACTCCAGAGGAAAATCATGCCTGGACAGTGACACCGCTAGTTCGGCTTTTTAAATCCACAACTCTTCTGGAGTTAGGTATCAATAATCGAGATCATCTGCTATTAAATTGCGTGATTCGTTTTTAACATTAATACAAGGATAGCGACTATGTTTCAAAACCATCGAATACTTCTATTTACATTATCACTATGCATGATAGTGTTCTCTCAAATAGCCTACCCCAAGTCCAACAGTCTTGATGGAGAAAGAGCCATTGTAACTGTCAATGGTATGGTCTGTGATTTCTGTGCGAGCGGCATTACTAAACGTCTGAACAAAGAACAAAGCGTAAAGGATTTTACGATTGATTTAACGAACAAAAAGGTAACGATAATTTTTAAACCAAACGAACACCTTAGTGAACAAGACCTGAGTAATATCCTTAATAAGTCAGGCTACAGCATCAGGAAGATTGAATATAATGACAAGAAATCCTAATTTAAGACAATCAAAAAGAAACACTCTTATCGTCATATTGGCCTTGATATCCAGCTCAGCGACACTGATTTGCTGCGCATTGCCAGCGCTTTTTGTCATGCTTGGACTTGGGGCAGCATTCGCGACATTAATCACCAACCTCCCCTGGTTAGTCGGACTCTCAGAGCATAAGTGGTGGATATTTATAATCGCCGCTATTTTAATTGTCATCGCAGGATGGCGACTGCATCGCTCACGCAACATGCCTTGTCCAGCCGATCCTGTCGAGGGAAAAATGTGCGCAAGATTACGCTTAATTTCTTCAGTTCTGCTGATTGTTGCAATCATCGCGTTCGCAATTGGCCTGATCTTTGTGATTCTGTAAGTCGTCGTACCAAGCCATACCGTACATCCGAAAAAATTGTAGAAAACCGGCACAAGCAGGCTGTATAGTTTAGTTAGCAAGAGCTTTCGAGCCAGATTGAATGCACATGGTACGCTGACTCGAGAAATAGCCAACCATCACCAAATGAGCCCTTATGTTAGTTATCGAACTCACTTACCTTCAGCCCATAGCCGTTGTGGAGCGCTGGTTGACACAGCACCAAACCTTCCTTGATCGTCATTTTAGCAGCGGGGCATTTATCGCCTCAGGCGCGAAAGTCCCACGTGATGGAGGCATTATTCTCGCAATGGTCAATCGTGATGACATTCAAAGCATCATTGAGCAAGACCCCTTCTATCAACACGGCATTGCCGAATACCGTATCCGTGAGTTTCAGGTCAGTCGAAGTAACGACGCGTTAACGCCATTAATCAACTAAACCGCAATTCGCTTATTGCCGCTCTGTGATTAGTATTTTTTATTTTTACACCGCTTAAGATTCAACGCACTATGATCAACTATACCGATCGTGATAGCAGGCAATAACAACATAAACTCGCGGGATTGTTGAAATAGGGATTTCTTTAGAACTTTAACGTCGTGCTTTTTTATACTTTTTAATGCGCTCGCGCCAAAGTACATAGCTTCTAGGTTTTAAGACTTTTTTCATGGTCGCTTTAACTTCAGCTTCAGTGATACCCAAACGGTTCTCAATGTCTTTAAATGAGACCTTATCATCCCAGGCCAGGTCAATTAGAAGATTAGTCTCATCAGAAATCGATGGCTTTTCGGATTTTTTTGGGTGATTCATTACTACTCCTCGTCAGGCGGTATGTGTTCGATCAATGTTTTAAACTAATTAAGCAAGTTTGCCAGCTTAACCACTCTGATTAACCGCTTCAAGCCAGTACTCGGACTGCGCAATCGCTTGCTGTTCAAAAAATCGCTCACCTGATAAGTAGATACAACCCGCTTGGATACAACGTTGTGCAAGCTGTTGCTGCGTAGCCGGATAATTGCAGTCTAATACCCAGGGACGGTGCTTTAGGAGTTGCATCACCACTGACTCGATAGTAGGTTCATTAATCACTGTTGAAGGTAATGCATTCACCACCCCATCAACGGTTTGCGTGGCATAATCCGATATATCCCCCCATTGATAAACTGTAATAGGAAGCTGTTCTAACACTGCATGTGATGTTCGATTAATCACTGTAACCGCAACACCTTGCTCAATCAGTGCTTGAACGATAGCAAGCCCGGCGCCACCGCAACCCAACACCCAGACATTCTTATTGTGTAATGCATGACGTGCCAGAATAGTTTTTACCGCACCTTGGCCATCGGTGTTACTGCCGTACCAACCCGTATCTTGTCGAGTCAGCGTATTAACTGCTAAACAGTTTGATGTGACATCAACGTACTTCATCACAGTTTGCTTTAAAGGCATGGTGACACTGATACCTCGAAAAGGTAGTGGCTGAATCAGCCTAAAAAATTCGGCACATTCCTGTGCCTGCAATCGAATTTTCAGATAGAGCGCGGGCTGCTGTAACGCAGCAAAGCGCGCGTTATGAAACTCATGCCCAATACTGGCATCAATTGGATCACCAATTAATGCATATAAATCGTAGCCTATGGTGTGTCGCGATAGTCGATAGGTGCGTTCTAAAGTGCTTATGGTTGGCATGTGTTGCAAGACAGCACTGGATTCATCCAGTGCTGCATAGGTCCAGTAATTGCCAAGAACAGCGCCGGCAATCCGCCCAAAAAAACCCGCCTCACCCATGCAATGACCGATAAAATCCTGCTTTGCAGACTGTGCTTGCACGCAGCACAACATCTTGAGCGTATCGATGGAACTTGTCGCTGTTGTAACTAATTTGTAAAGTGAAACCGCTGGATGCTGCATACTCGCAATGATGGTCGATAAATTTTCAGGATAACCGGTCAGATGATGATACGATCGAATCAAGCGAGTTGTTGATGAAATGGTTGTAAAATGCTTTAGAACGTCACCGTCAATGTCATGCTCAACATCCATGTATTGCGGCTTTAACGATAATAATGAAGTTAATAATGCAATTCGATCAACTTCACGTCCCTTAAAATGCCCACCTTGTCTAACTGGACGCAGAGTAATGATACAAGGCACATGAATGAGCGCCATTAACTCAGCTACCTGATCTACACTGATCGTAGAACTGTAATCACAACGCAACTCAACGGCATAAACGCTGGCGGGTATCCGCAAGCAGTCACGACGAGCCGTAGCCATGTCTTCAACAGCAATAGTTACTACAACACGGGGTAACACGAAAACTCCTTAGCATAGGCTTGGCACGCTTGTCGCATGACAGATTGGTCGATAGTAACTGTCCACTGATGATCTTGGGGAGATACCACACCTAGCGCCTGTATCAAGACACAGCGGATCTCATGCCGTTGTGATTTCTTATCGCAAAACATCCGCGCAACACAGGCATCCCACTGCTGATCAGACCACGACTGAATGCTTACATTTGGCGCTAGCGATATGATTTGCTGGATGCGCTGCCAATCAGGCTCTGAGAGACCATGCAGTAAGTACGACAAATAACTTTCCACCCAGAGTCCAGCACGGACCGCATCACCGTGCGAAATACGGTATTCCGACTGAGACTCTATCGCATGAGCAACGGTGTGGCCATAATTGAGGACCTGACGTTCACCGTGTTGTTCACGTTGATCGGCTTCAACCACTCGAGCTTTAATCTCGACACTGGCCCGAATACTGCGCAGCCACATGGCCGGATCGATGGATTGATGAGCCCATAATCGATTTGCCAATATCTCTAAATCATCGAGTAGCGTGACATCTTTGATGAAAGCATGCTTAATCATCTCTGACCAGCCAGCCCAACACTCAGTAACCGGCAAGGTGCTTAAAAAACCCGTATGAATACCCACTGCTTGTGGCTGAGTGAAAGTACCAATGAGATTTTTTCCCTGCGGTGTATTGACGGCTGTTTTTCCGCCAATAGCAGCATCCACCATGGCTAGCAAAGATGTGGGCAGGTAAAAACAAGGCACGCCGCGTAAGTATGTGGCCGCAATAAATCCAGCCATATCCAATACAACGCCACCACCACAGGCAATCACAACGGTTTTACGCGTGTAACCAAGAGCGAACAATTGATCCTCCAATGCCGCTTTGGTCTCGCGAGTTTTAGAGACCTCACCGGCAGGAAAAGACACGACATGACAAGATTGCCCAACGGACTGAATAGCGGATTGAAGAGATGACGCATACAAATGAGCAACGGTATCGTCAGTGATAATCACACAGCGATGATCTTGGTATGCACTCAGCCATTGCTGCACCAGCGATGATAGCGAAGACTCCTCATGGCTAAAATGCACCGGGCAACGCGCGACGTAAAACTGGGAGTCAGAGAGGTTC
The DNA here is from genome assembly GCA_902623005.1 of uncultured Coxiella sp. Classification (GTDB taxonomy): domain Bacteria; phylum Pseudomonadota; class Gammaproteobacteria; order Coxiellales; family Coxiellaceae; genus UBA9148. The sequence continues at coordinate 45,269 of CACNSC010000011.1, read as the reverse complement.
ATAAGCTCAAAGCGTTTTAATATTGCGCCATGCTAGCGCAGCCTTAGGCGAAAGGCAAAGCATTCACAACCAGTTGGGTCGACAGCTGAGACACTTAATACTATGTTTTTTATCAAGATTAAAATAAAATTAAACCATTCACGTCAGGGAGCGACTTATGTACAAGCATTACCCATACTGCGCAAAACCTGCCAACTTAAAACGGTGGCAGCCCCTTATTCATCACAAAAGACCTGAATCACGCTTCATGACGGTATTACTACCTGTGATTGAATCGATCTATCAATCACTGCGTCAAACGCTTCGCGTATGCCCTCTCCTCAGCACCAAGCTTTCAGACGCCATGCTGGCCAGCCACCTACGCCAAGACACAGTGAATGTATTTCTACCCATGATCATTAAATCTTGCGTGATTGAAATGCACAAGCTACGAATTAATCAAAGTCTCAAAGGCGACACTCCTGAAGAGCGGTTCAATGACTTTATCAAACAATGCGCACAAGAGCCGATGTACCAACGTCTATGGGAGACGTACCCAGTCCTTAAAAAGTGCGTTGCAACCAAAGCCCATGACTACATCCTTGCGATGGATGAATTTTTTCAACGCCTGAATAATGATATCACTGAAATTGAAACGCAACTGATCAATGCACCAGTTAAACGATTCAAACACTTTAAAGCCTCTGGTGACACGCATCGACAATGTCGGCGTGTCGTTATTGTGAGTGTCTTAACCATCTTTGACCAAATAAGACGATTTGTTTATAAACCAAGAAGCCTATCTAATGAAGGTTATTATGCTGATTTTTGTCGATGGTATAATGGCGTTAGTCAAACACCAGCATTAAAATTTCCAAACATCATGGAATACAATAGCTATGGCTATTGCGAATTCATCGAATATACAACGTGCAAACAACCTAAAGATATCAACTCATTTTATCATAGCTTAGGTGAGATCAGTGCCTTACTGCTCATCATCAATGGACTTGATATCCACTATGAGAATCTGATTGCCCACGGAGCGCACCCAATTCTCATCGACATGGAATGCATCATGTCACCTGTAATCAAAGCACATCAATACAATTACCCAAACGTTGGTCAGAGTCTTATTTTACCCCGACAATTCAATGCAACCCGAAAAAATAAAGGTGTCGATTTATCCGGAATCAGTGATAATGATGATCAAAAATTGTGGCGTAAAGTGCCACGCTGGCATAAGCCAGGAACCGATGAAATGCACCTCATACGCGAAGACAGCATCCTCAAAACCCATGGCAATACACCGCGTTTAAACCGTCAGCCTGTTAAACCCATCTCTCAATATGCCGATGACTATGAACTGGGATTTAAAACAGCCTACCAGATTTTAATGCAACATCGTCAAGCACTATTGTCGGAAAACTCACCACTTTTTAACAACCAATCTGTCGTTACACGTTATCTTTTTAGAAACACAAACGACTATGCTTTTTTACTGAATGAAAGCTACCACCCCCTTTTGCTCGACGACGAGAAAAAATACAGCGATCATATTCAATGGCTCAATGAAATCATAGCGTATCGACCTTATTATAAAAATATTGTGCTCAGTGAGAAAAAAGACCTTTATCGCGGTGACATTCCCTACTTTGAATCGCGTGCTAACGAGACGATGGTTTATGATAGCGACCTTGAGCCTGTTCCCTGTAGTATTGTCCGAAGTGGCGAGCAGCAGTCTCGGCAATTACTCAACCATTTATCCGAGGAAGACCTATCCACTCAATGCCAACTGATCCAATTCAGCTTTATTGCTCATCGCTGGAATAAACTCGACATCACAGAAATTAAAGGTATGCATTATAAAGAAGATGGAACCCAAAACCTCAAATGCCAGGACATCATCGAGCAACTCAATAAGGGAGCGACTATCACAGAAGGACAGATCAGTTGGCCACAATTATCGATTGATGAACACCAGTCATGGGTAAGCGACCTTACCGGATATAGCTTTTACGATGGCATCATGGGAGTTGCATTCACCCTAGCACATTGGCATCACTTTTATTCATGTGATAATTGTCGCGAGTTAACCGATAAAATTCTAGAGTCGATTAAGCACCATCTCGATCAGCATCCTGCCATTGGCTTTGGACTCAATGGTTTCGCTGGCATGCTTTATGCTGCACATCAAATTAAGCAGTGTGGTTTTAACCAAGCACAGCCTATTGTTGATATTTTGATAAAAAATAACAATGCAACACCTAACCATCATGATGAAGTATTTGATCTTATGGGTGGCATATCACTTGATATCACTACCCTACTGCATTTAATCGATCATTACGATATTGAAGAAAATATCATTCATGAAAAAATTGATTTCCTCAAACAACAATGCCCAGATCCAAGAGCTTTTTCTCATGACGATGACAGTCAATTTGAAGATGGCACCCCACATCCACCGCTATTAAGTTATGCTCACGGTATCGCTGGAGTTGCAATCTGCTTTTCGCGCTATGCTAAACAATTCAATGACGAGTTTTCAAAACAATGGGTGTATCAAACATTTGAGCTATTAGATCAGTATTACCACCCAGACAAAAAATACTGGCCGGATATGCGCTGCTGCAGTGATTTTAAAGTCCTTAGCGATGTGGTTTCACAACCGCCGGCATGGTGTGGTGGCCATGTTGGTATTGGCTTATTTTATATTGAATGCATTGAGCAATGGCCTGAGCTCAAAGAACTTGCTTTAGATCGCCTTCAAAAAGCTGTTTATGTCACGGAAAAAACTGCGCAATCCAACCATCAAGTGCCAAACTTATGCTGTGGATTCTACGGAGACCTAGACCTTCTAGTGGAAATCAATAATCGTTTACCCAATGTACTTCCTACTGCAACAGACCCTATTATTCAGACATTTTTGAACAAACTTCCAACGTGCCAATTTGATGCAAACTTTGTTTCCTTATTCCGTGGCATGCCAAGTTTTCTTTATTGTCACATGCGTGCACATCATGCCAAAGACATGCCATCGGCAATTTTTTGGTAATGGTATTTCAAAATTGAGTTAGAGGTAGATTAGACCGATGGATAAATCTGAGTGTGACACACTCGAATATGCTCACCTTAGAGCTTAAGAGAGCCTCGTGACACATGACGTTAATCCTCTTGAACTAGAGGCATTAAAACCCGTGTCACGAGACATCGATACATTTATTTAGAAGATACCTGAAATGGATTTAGCAAGACCCGCTTCGATGGGCTGTTTAGCAGCTTTGAACTTGAGATTTGCTTTTTCAGCCGTCGTAGCAACACGCACCGTATAGACTTTGTTTTGCCCCGAGCTTAGGTGCTCGGTGATCTTAACGTCTGTGAGGCCGGATATAATCACGTCTTTCACTGCATTGTCAGCGATGGTGGTGGCAGCAGCACCCAGCAGTCCGGCAGCAGCAATGTTGTGATGAGTTGCTGAAGCCCCAGAGGTTGCTAGCGCGGTACCCGCGATTGCACCTTCTGCAGTCCCACCATAACCTGAGTGAGTCATTTCTTTAGCGGAAGTGACAGAAGTTTTACCAAACTGCAAGACATTAACCTACAAAACATAGTGCGCATGACTCGGTGAGTTGGTTAGCGTATAACCTTTACCCGTTAAATTATAAGCGAGTTGCGGTTTTAAATCGATCTGTTGATCCGTTGTATTGTGAACGTCCAAATAAACAGTTTTATTAGTATTGTCGCCATTTAAGAAAATACTTTTGCTCATTGCCGTATTGACTTCTAACGAGTTGTGCGCAACCTTGGTGCCAATGGCAGCACAGCCGGATAGACCTAGGATTGAAAGGCTGCATAAAGCTGCAGGTAATAGCGTGTTAATTTTAATAAACAATTTACCAATTTTTAAAAACAGCCAGATCATAATCAAATCGCCTCGACGAGTAAATCCCCCCAATTCATAGCTATTTGACCGCGTTTAAGGATCTTATAATTCGCAACAGCTGAAACAAAATAAATGACTATTTACATTAAATAACAGAAAGTTAACGGCAATTCTGGCTGAAGGCATATCTGTCTTGCAAACGAATCTGCACGGTTACATAACCAATCGTCCTGTAACGAGGATCGCTGAATAAGCATAATGGATTATTCAACGCAAAATCCTAATGCAAACATTTGCTGCAGACACCGACCGCGTTGCAATTTAAACTGCCAGCGCTTGATATGAAAGAGTGTATTTGTAGATTAAAAACAATGTGTTACATAAAGCATCACAGATAATCATTGCCTTACGATGCTCGAAATTCTGCCTCAATCCTAACTGTTTTATCACAGAAAGATCGACAATACGTTGCAAAATTCCCCGCTAATTTAATATTAAGTTAATCTTTAAATGGTAATATTTTGAACAATTCAAATCAGCAAGCGCCGTTGCCTGAATATGCCAAACAGTAACAAACATCCTAATCGAAATTTTCAGACACCTGTCTCAGACAACTCAGACAAGAGTTTTTACACACCCGATAGAAATACCCCAAAGGAAGAATGGAAGATCATTGAGGTTAAAACCGCAACAAAAACAACATTTACTATACCAGAACTTAATGCCCGTATTCATATCGAAACCCATCGAATAAATTCGAACCAGAAAAAAACAGCTAAAAAACCATCCGTCATCTTAGAAAAAGCATGTGCTAGCAACCCTGGTGACATAATCATCAATGATGATACTCGATACGGCGATCCACATGCCATTGCTGTTGTCAAAACAAGGTCGTATGACGATGAGAATAATGATGAATTACTGGCTAGGGTCGCAAACTGTCTGATTCGTCTCCACAATACCATACAGCGGATAATTATCATAAACAGCAATAGCGCTAATTCAAAAAAACAAATAAATCGATATGAAAAACAGACGCGAATCAATCATGTAATAGCACTTGATTATGAGATCAAAGCACTTGAAACAGCATTAGAGGATTTAAAAGGTCATAATCCATCGCTGGCAGAGAAGATTAAGGACCTTGTCAATGAAAAGATTCCCAATTACGAGTCCTATAAAAATCTTGCTTGTAGCACACCTACATCTCAAAAAAATACAGACCCCTATGCTCCATTTGAAATATTGAAAGTACCCAGTAGTTTAAGCAACAGAGTACAGATTGGAGATCAAGTGCAATTTCTATTTCCTGACATTAACTTTGGAAATGGTAGTAACTTAAAACCTGGTGGTAATAGTTATCTTCCTTGCAGACTCTTCGGCGATAACTCTAAGAAAGAATCCTATTGTGAAGAAAACAAAGAGAATAACGATAACAACTCATATAGGCCTTTTTAAATCTCAAAAGAGTTGACTCACGCATGATCCTCTCTACAATGCTTTTGCATGCCAAACCTAATTGTTAGAAAAAGCCAACTGTCTGGTGCTTGCACATTACCAGCCTCAAAGTCGCAAACCATGCGTGCGCTGTTGTTTGCCATGTTAGCTGATGGTACCAGCATCATTAAAAACGCATTGCCCTCCCCAGATACTGACGCCATGATTCAGGCTTGTCGACAATTCGGTGCATTGATCACTCGAACTGATAATCAATTAACCGTTGTTGGAACGGCCGGAAACGTAAAAACACCCACCAAAGTGATTCATGCCGGCAATTCAGGACAGGTACTACGCTTTATGGCCTGCATCGCCGGACTCCAGCCGGGTAAAGTCGATATCACTGGCGATCACTCGATTTGCCACTCACGTCCGGTTAAACCGCTATTATCTGCTCTCAAACAACTGGGACTGCGTACTCAATCGATACACAATAATGATCGGCCACCGATCTGCATTCAGGGTTCATATTTAAATAATCACGCTGTGTTAGATGGCAGTGATTCTCAACCTATCTCAGGCTTGTTAATGGCGGCAGCTTTTCGTGATCAAGTAACCACTCACCTTGAAGTTTTTAACGCTGGCGAAACGCCCTGGGTAATGTTAACCCTTGATTGGTTACAACGCATGGGCTTTAACGTGCAGCACGCGAATTTCAAGCAGTATACCATCACCGGTAAGAAGACCGTGCCCGCTTTCACCTATACTGTACCGAGTGACTTAAGTGCTATGGCTTTTCCATTGATTGCAGCACTGATCACACAATCCACCCTCACCCTAAACCGCATTGATCTCAAAGACCCCCAAGGTGATAAGGCTATCCTAGATATTGTGCAACGCATGGGTGCACAGCTGACCATCGATACCCATCTACAAACATTGACAGTACACCCCAGCCCAGCATTGCGTGGCATCACAGTAGATATTAATCACTGCATCGATACGCTGCCTATTTTGAGTGTATTGGCCTGTTTTTCACAAGGCACGACGCACATAACGGGAGCAACTGTCGCGCGATTTAAAGAGTCTAATCGCCTCGAAGCAATGCATGCCGAACTCAGCAAGCTGGGTGCTGATATAACCTTAACAGAAGATGGCCTGATCATTCGCCCAGCGCCACTGCGCGCGGCAAGCGTTACCAGTCATCACGATCATCGCGTCGCAATGGCATGTGCGGTTGCGGGGCTCGCTCTGCCCGAGCCATCCGTCATTCAAGATACGGATTGCATCGCTAAAAGCTTTCCTGGTTTTGAGTTATGTTTTCAGCAGATCCATGCCAATATTAGGGCTGGGTGATGTCCAATGCATTAACACCGGCGTGTGTTGATCAGCAAATGCATGTTCCATCTAATCAAATCGCAATAGATTGTAAAGATGAAGAAAAAAGAATTGATTGCCGTTAATCAAAAATGCATTACATAGATAAAGATGGTAACTACTTTTATCAGTACCAATGGAATTCAAGAAATGAGTGCTCAAGCAGTCACAAATGTGGACCTGTCACCGAATAGAGAGCAATTGTATGAAAGAGAAGACAGGTGTTTTAATCTTCTTTTACTGATTTTTTATGGAGTATAAATTCAAATGATCTAAATTAACGTATTTTCATATGGACGAATTATTTCTTTCTCAACATCTAGGATAGACACCACTCAAAGCATATTTTTTACGGCTAAACAATTCTTTTTAATCATGAATGAATAGATAACTTTCGGCAACATGACCACCAGTATTATCACTAGTTCTAGCTAATTTGTTTACCATTCAACTTGGCTAACGCATGAATACAAAGTACGCCGTATCGATGTACTTAACTGCGAATTGGCAGACATCATCGTGCTTGCCATCAAGCGGCTACACAATAAGCATTTTCTAAAAAACACGATGATAAAAATCATCTTAACATCAGCAGCTTACGAGACAAGCTCCTCATCTGCCAGGTAATAGCTGTATGGATTAACTATAATAGAAATATATTAAGAATAATCCAACGATGTGTTATTTGGAGGTATACGCAATGTTATTTAAATCATTATTCACTGTATTAAGTTTAACGTTCGCTTTGGGATTAAGTGGCATCACAACAAGCATGATAGCCGCACCTTCAAACAAATTAGCATCAACACCCATAACAGATGACACCAAAAAATCGCCGTCATTTCTTTTTGTGGTGCAAGCCAAACAAGCTGTGATGAAGCCAGTAAAAGATGACCCCTATCGATACACGCTGTCGATGATACTCAGCGATGATAACCTTAGTAAAGTCATTGCCTTTTCCGATCGCCCTTATCGTATCGTTGAACTGATGACAGCAAAACAATTAAATGATTTATGGAGCGAAGGAAAAAATAGCTTTAAAGTCGATCCACCGAATGCAGTCTTATCAGCGCAAGGATTCGATGCAGAGATTGTAATTTTGGAAGACCAAACAATAGAAGATAATGTGATGACCTTCACCCTCAAGATCGATTCAGGCAAGGTGAAAGCTGAAAATTCCGATACGGACTTGCTGGATGGAGAAACCCTCAAGGATGCGGTGCTAACTATTGATGAATACTCAGCTACTGATAAGAGATAGATGATCGCTATCATACCATACAGCAACCAGGGCTTTTGCATCATTACGTTGCGGATGTATTCGTGGACAGGAGCAGCCCATCGATAGAGAAGTGAACCGACTAAAGCAGGATATTCTTCAGCAGTTAGCCTATTATTCTGTAAAGCCCTATCCATCTATTCTTGTCTTATCATCCGCGTCAAAGTCGATATGGCAAGTAGACCAGCATTGCGCTGTCAATTCTTCTTAAATTACTGCCTTTAAATCATTTGAAGTTATCTGATACGTGAGCTGAAACGAAAAGAGAGAGAAGTATGAAATTAGCTGGCGGGGCTCAGGCCCTTTTAGTGATTTTAGAGCTAAGCCGCAACTTCAGCTCTTAACTGGTTTAATGCAAATAAATTGCATGAGAATACTTCTCTCAAATTGCATTATAGCAGAAAAAACCTGGCAAAGGATGTCGATATATACGACAAGTATCGCAATCATGGGCATGTGATAGTCAAGCTTTATGATAGAACACTATATTTCATAACACTGGATAGAAACAGAGAAGGTGTTTTATTAAGAAATAAGCACCGCGGTGATTATTTGTAATTTTTAAACTAAGCCGCAACTTCAGTTTTTTTTATGATCTATTGCAAATCTTTGCATGAGAACACCTCCTCTCAACGTTAAGTATAGCAGAAAAGTGATGGCATGGGATTTATTGCAAGGATGACGTATTGCGAATATGACAGAGTGATGGCAACCCCCACTCAGAACGAATTTTCTTATAAGGAACAATTCTAAATGCCGATTGTTTATAGATACCACATGATGCTTGTGCCACCCAGAGCGCAATTTGGCGATCCATTTGCTTTAATTGTTGACGATCGTCATGTTGGCTGGAGTATCGATGTAAATCGTCAATATTAAATGGATTATGATACGTCATAGCTTGCATGACTGCACTACAGATAGCACCCCCCCTCTCATCCATACTGAGTTGTTGGGTAAGATGTGCTGCTGAACGTATTCGAGCATGGATTTTTTTCATAAATTGATGCGTGAATTGTTTTTTTAGTCGTAAAGAGCCGTTGGCTTGTACAGAGAATCCTAGGTAATTAAATTGATGCTGACCAACAAAAGAGGGATCAATGGTGCAAGGCCGTCCAGCTTTGGTTAAGTATATCCATTGATTTTTTTCAGGATGGATGGACAAACGGTGTTGCTTAACATAATCCCTTAACTTCCGATACGCTGATTTCAGTGTTTCAGCGTTTTTATGGATCAGTATAATGTCATCGCCATATCTGACGTGAAATAAATCCTTGATCAAGCTAAGATCATGATCCAGATTCGATAGGTAAAGATTCGCTATGAGCGTAGTCATCTGCGTGCCGTAAGCTACTCCAATACAATTTTGAGTGAGATGACCCTCAGAGGTATAATAGCTTGGCCTAACAGTTGATGTAATCAGCTCCCAAAGATACTGACTGATATCATGACTAGGGTCAGAACAAGAAATCAGTGATTTTAACTTGCCCCAGATAGAGGCATTTGGGCTCAAAGGAATGGAATTGGTATAGTCCGAAATATCGGTCTTTAGGATAAAAAGATCCAAATGCCCTTTAGGATCAGCTTGTGAAGTTTTTCTTAAAAGATTACAAATCGCCTTAGTCGCAAGATAATTCGATTTCCCTTTGATAAAGCTATATAACGTCTCATGAAAAGTTGGGATGCTTTCGGGTAATATAGCTTGATATAACGCGCCAATCACAATTCGGTCAGTGATGGGATAGGACAATAATGGCTGTTTCTTTCCTGAGATATTAATCCAACTTTGGTGACAGACCGTGAACTTATATTCCTGATTAGAGACAGATGAGGCAAGCATTTTGGCGACTTTATTTCTATGCATACTGATTTGATAAAATTGAGCACCGTTTTGTTGTTTATCGAAGAGTTGATGATTTTTTTGCAACTGTCGATGCAATCTATCGATTTCATTGAGATAAAGCTTAGGATCTGAAAGACGCCGCTCAATGAGATGCATGATATTGTCCTTGCTTATTGTATTCAATAACAATTATAGCCTATTTAACGAATTTCACATGAGCCAGTAAATATCTCGACAAGTTTAGGTTATAACTGTGTTTTTGTTTAGAGGAGAGAATCTATCTTTCTCATAATCAACACATTTTCCTGAAAAATTAGATCTTCAATGATAGATAATTCATTATCATTAACCAGAGACCTATCAATAATCACTAACTGGTAGATACCTTTTTCAGAAAGCATGATGGATAATCGATATTTTTCTATTTTTATCGATTCATAAGGTGTGATCGTTGCTTTACGGATAGCTGTCTGTAGCGCAAATAAATCAATATCCGATGGGAGGTTACGAGGATCTATGATTGATACCCAATGAATGCCATTATGCTGTTGATATTTTCTCAATAAGTTCAAGCGCTCATGATGATCAATGGGTTTTCTAGGTAGTATATCTTTAATATCAAATCGACGAATATCATATATTTGACCCGCGCTCATGGCATTCATCCATTGATAGTCAATCGCATAGTCAGACTGTATTTGCAAGAGATAATGATACGGTTTGAACTCTGTGATTTCACCGTATCCTGAAGTTTTTGTTGATATCATTGCTGCTAATTGGGTGGCTTGCCCTCGTGACATAAAATGACTGAATGTGAATTCATAAATTGTCCTGGGATGTTTGTTATTATCTCTATATAGAGTTCTTAACCATACAAAAAAGGGTAACGGTGATTTATTCCTAAGATACGTATTAACTGGCTGTGTATTTACTTTTATGAGATACGCTATAGCAAGCAGTTGAGATAAAGTTAATAGAAATAAATTCGCTTCAACAGGCCAATTGGCATCGACTACAAAAACTAATGGCGCAATACTCAGAATGCCAGAGACGATGGTATCCCAATAGCGATGCTCGGTGAATGCATGCATTTGATGGATCGAAATTATGGGTCTAAAAATAAAAAACAAACACAGAATCATTAACAGTTGGGTACTTATATGGTTAAAAAAGTGCGAGACAACTAACACGGGTATCCAAAATATCAAACCAATCATTGGCGCATGTTTACGCGTAATGATAACCAATCGTCTTGAGAATACATTATAAAGAGGACGGTCAAATTTTTTAAAGTCAAAATAGAATAACCTGATCCAATCATAACTATATCGAGTGAACGGAGATATCAAGAAGAAGAAAAGAAAGTAGCGCAGATGATCAGGATTACTACTTGATGCAAAAGCAAATATGAGAATCAGGATTAAGCCTTCTGCTCGCATAACCAGATTAGAAAGCCCTGCCAGAATGCCCTCTGATGATAGGCATCCACGAAACACTGATAGGTTTTTAATGTTTGACGACATTTTTACTTCGTGTATCCCGAGCAAAAGGTATGTTCTTCGCGTGTATAAGAATGTCATCCATAATCTAAAAAATTGCGTCATGACCAAGGCTATAGGGAGACTGTACAAATGCGTGATTGGCCATAACATCAGTAGAATAAGTAAGCCCAATAGGTCACTTCCAGAGATAGACAGGATTGGCCTTGCAATGCGTCGAATCGAAAATGCACCCGAGTGATAGGTCAGAACAATCAGTTGTAACACAAGCTGGGCCAGTATAGCGATTGAATAAGTTAGGTAAAAAATAAATTCTGAAGCCTCAACTTTTGTAGGAAGCATTAAAAATACAACACAGTAGACCAGGCAAACTGTAAGGCCTATTAACAGCGATAGCCTTAACCACTGGCTTATGGTCTGTCTAATCGCACTTATTTCATGTTTAGCATGCAGGATCCGAATTCTTGATCGCAGGCATTCTAGAAAACCCCAGTAAAACCCTGTCACGATAAAGCAAAATCCTCTCAACAGTGCTAACGAGACCAGGATATTGACGCCTAAAAAATAGTAGATGATAAAAAATTCAATAATATGAACACTACTAACAATCACCGAGGATAATGCAAAAAAACGCAGACGGTAGAACACATAAGGCAAGCCATTTTTATGAAATAATCCCTGAAATAGAGAAACGAAATTCTTATTTCTCTTTGATTGTTGACTGAGCCAGTAGTCAATCGCTGACATATTAATCCTATTTACAATGATAATTTTGTCATTTCATCATATCGGTATTAAAACCATTGAACAATGATGGCATTGATCTCTCAATGCACTAGAATAATTACCGGTTATATGTACATATATATGGACATGATTAACCATTGCAGCTGATCTGTCCCTCCTACCATAAATCCTTTCACGATAATTAATGAAGGTTCATTTGATTATATCCTAAGTAAGATGCATCATAATCAAAGAACCCAATTCGTTAATGCGTACTTTATCGATGAACACTGATATGATAAGCGCTCAATTACTCATCATGACTGTTAATAATCTTCTTACGGTAAGGCAATACTAATGAATGCGTTTAAAAAGATCATTTTACTCAGCTTTGTCTCCTGTGCATCATCCTCCGCCGTGATGATTACCCCTGGATTACCCTTACTAAGACACAGCTTTCAACTCTCTGACAGCAGTTTGCAATGGATCGTCTCACTGTTTCTCTTTGGCTACGTGATCGGCCAACTAATTTATGCCCCATTAGCCAATAGTCTGGGGACCATCAAAGCGTTAACCATAGGACTTTCCATCAACCTGATAGGCATATTGATTTGCTTAGTAGGAATCATACATCATGATTATACGATACTCTTAGTCGGTCGATTAACCTCGGCCTTAGGCTCTGCTGCAGGTCTCACCTGTACTTTTATGATCATTAGAAAAACCTTTGATGGCATCGAAGCCAAACAGATGCTATCGCTGGTCGTCATCTCTTTCAGTGTCAGCGTGAGTCTTGCTATCTTAATCGGTGGATTTCTGACTCAGTACATTAGCTGGCAGTCAATTTTTTATGCGTTGTTGTTTCACGGCGTGCTCTTATTAATTGGCACTCGACAATTTAAAGTTGAGGGAACAACTCAGCCATTTGAAATTCAGTCTATGATCAGTAACTACAGACAGGCATTAAGTAATCGATCATTGATCTACTACTCCATGCTCGTTGGTCTTGCGTCCGTGGTCAATTATACCTATTCGACAGCTACACCCCTTTTTAGTTACACACAATTAGGTCTTAATCCTGCTCAATTTGGATTATGGAACATTACCATGTTAATCAGTTCGCTATTAAGTGGCGGTACAAGCCTATATTGCATGCGGCATTTTGATTTACATCGTATAATTCTTGTCGCAACCGCATTATGTTGCCTACCTCTCATTTCGTTGCTAGCTTTTTTTCTGACTCATAGCAGCTACCCACTGTGGTATTTTATCAATACAGCTCTGTTGCGTTTTTTAGCTGGATTAATCTCTCCATGCGGTGTTTATTTCGCCACTCGGTCAATTTCAAATACATCGCATGCATCAAGCGCCATGAGCTTCATTAACATGCTCAGCGCCACTGTCAGTGTAATTATCCTAGGTGTATTACCGTTTCATATCTTAATGGATTTTATTCTTGTATTAGCCGGATTTATTGTCCTAACGCAAGCCGTTGGCTGGAAATCGCCACGCGTTAGTGAAGAACCATCATAAACGTATCAAGGATAAATATGGCCACCTCAAATCAACCACCTCTTGTGATCATAATCGGCATCAAGGGTTGTGGTAAAACCAGCGTCGGTCAAGACGTTGCCAAGCGACTCAACCAAGCTTGGATAGATAGCGATCGTGTTGTCGAGAAATACTATGCTCAACTACAGGGTGATCGATTGGATTGCAAAACCATCGTCAAGCACCACGGCTGGGATTATTTTCGTCACTTGGAAACTCAGGTTTTCAATCATCTCTATGATTTGAAAAGTGGTGTTATCAGTACCGGTGGCAGTAGTTTTTTTGACTCCAAACTTAGTCATGGCTTTAAGCACGCGCACTTGATTATCTATCTGGCATGCGACACTGATGAATTGTATCGACGTTGGAATCAAAAGCCACCACCTTGGCTGACTCAAAACATAAGTCATATAGATTCACAGCAGGCCATTCAGGCAAGGCATCTTTGCTACACTGATCTTGCTGATCAAATTATTGATGTTACTAAGCGAGATATCAATGGTGTCTGTGAAGTGATCTTGTCGAACCCTCATCTGCAATAGATAGTCATGCCGATCTCTCTTATGGCCGCATTGATTATTATTCCAACTGAGGTAAATATCACTTTTGCGTAAACTTTACCATAAACCATCGGTTGTTATTAGTTAGCTTTTACAATTGTAACTATAAAAACTGTCTATTATCTTTAAATAGCACTCTCTATTTAGAGGAAGTCAGAGAAGCGCATGGAGCTTATATCAATGTAATATAGCTTAACTTAGTAGGAGAAAAATCTTGCTGCAAAATACTAAAATGATTTTCGTAAAAAACAAAAACTAAATAGTATAATTCGATATGAGCACCAAGCGCCTAGAAATTAAAGGATACAATTGAGGAGATTACATCCTAGGCAACTCGAAATATTCGTCACGAATTCTTTGAGCTTAAAGATCGCATTCGAGAATTAAAGCAACAAATAAAAGCCCTCTCCCCTTCGTTTTTTTAAACGCACGAGAAAGAAAAACCCCTATTATAGATGCTATTTTATCCCTGCCAGACAATCCCAAACAGCTCAAACAACTACTAGCAACGACCTACATAGGTATGCAGACAGTTAAAACTAAATAAGATAGGGTTGAAAGTGACTCCAAGCGTTATCTTGCACTCTATGACCTTGAGACTAAAGAGTGCGAAAGGCTTAGAGAAATCTGCGAAGATAATGGTATTGATTACGAGAGAAGATAGCGACGCATTTGATTTCATTGTTAGGTAAAGAGTGAGTTGGTGAGCGGTTGAAGTTTTTAAAAAGTTTTCAAACTTGTAAAAGTTTTTAAAAATCTTTTGGACCTGGATGCCCGCAGGCACTGCGCAGATACATTAAGTAAACCCACTGGTGAACGGTGCGTGGGTGATTCACCAACTCTCCACTTATAATAGTTGCAATTTCGTGATTAGCAAATCTCATGCATGGAGTGCCACCATAGATGGGTACCTTTCATTCCATAACTGAATAGTTTTGCCACTATAGATGGTTGGCATTCACTAAAGAGCACTCTCCTCTTTCTAAAAGGTCAAAGAAACCCAGAAAGTAGCTTTATAAAAGGAAATAAGAGTACAAACATAGAGAAGAGAAGAACGATATGAGCTTAAAAAAAATTCTTGAGTGCATGTATTACGATTCTATTTTTTTTGCGTTAATGACTCTATACGACGCCCAAACATCCAAAGTAAATAAAACCCAACACCAGTAACACTGTTTCTTTATAACCTGCACCATAGGATTAAATTAATTTGACAAACTGGGTCCTACTTGCGGCAAAGAATTACTGTTTCGACGTGTCTTATCTACCCAGTAATGTGAAATTATTTGCTGTAAGCACGTTGGGTCTAATTGAGTGAGCCCGAAGGGATGAATGATCAAACGTAATGTTGGCATGGCATCTTGTTGATGATTCTCAGATTTAGTCTTGAATAGCTTCATAATGATTCCTCGGTCATACATCTAAACAGTTATAGAAAACATAACCTTAAGGTAACTTAATGTCTAGTTCGATCCTCACTTATTGTCAGATTCTGCGATAACTTTTCTTCTAAGAAGCATGGATCAAAACCACATTCGGCATATTAGCCACTTTAGTACGATCAAAGTTCTATCACTCTCATAGACGAGTCACATCACAATTCGTCTCAACGGAGATAGGCATAACTGCTGATAAACCAAATTCATCCAATACAATGAAGTTCTTTCCTCACAAGATGAGCGCTATTATGCCATTGATGAATCGCTGGCGTGGGCTGATTGAGACTGGATCGAGCAGAAAAAAATACTCATCAAGACAGTCAAAGACAACACGGAATAAATGGATTGGTCAGAATGATGGACAACCAGACTGCCAACAAAAGCAGACAAGGTCGCAGAAATAGCACAGATGGAAGCGATTGAGCCAAACAACAACCCAACGACGTCCTGATTAGCTAAGCCGACCATGTAGGCAAGTAATGATGAATAAGTAACCGTATAGAGTATCGCAAGTACTATTGACAGTGCCTGTAGCCCGGTGAAATCAACCTGAGCAAACATCAAGTAACCGGATATCATTAGAAAGCTGATCAATCCAACTCTAGAAATATTGATGGGTGATGCTAACGCTTGCACTTTGGCAACAATGACACAAAACCCTAGACACATTGCAATACCTACTTCTGTCATAAGCAGCGTTATTTGTTGGTTCAATAAACCACGACCATCAATCGTCAACTGAGGAAGGTATTGATAAAAAAGTGTCCAGCCGCATTGAAAAAGAAAAAAGCCAAGCAATGTTGAACGTATCCGCTTAATCAAAATAAGCTGCTTTAATTGTCGCGTAATTTGCATCAGATCAATCACCCGTCGTGAGGTACTGTCAGGTCGTTCAAAACTCTCTGTTAGAGTAGACAATAAGCAGAGTGAAACAAGGCACATTGATGTGACAAGGGTGAAGGGTGTAGTGAGGTGATTGATTGGACTATAAAATCCAATACTCGCAATCAGTGGGCCGAACATATACCCAGCAGTCACTGCAAACATGACAAGACCAATACTCGTCATCTTATTGTCACGCTGATCCAAATCGGTTAAAAACGCTTGTGCAATTGGAATGCTGCCTGCCGTGAGCCCGTCTATAATACGGCCAAATAGAAACAACCATGGCGATTTCAGCAGCACCGCTACAATACAAATTAAATACCCAGCAATGGATCCGCAGAGTGCCGCACACAGCGTCCACTTTCTGCCTTTTCTATCCGAGATTTGTCCCAATACAGTGGCACCGATCACCATAGCTGCGGTGAATGAGACCAAGGAGGCGCCATAAAAAAACTGAGCCACTGATGCCGATACTCCGGGCGATAACAGCCGATGATCACCGGAGACGAACAAGGGGTTTAATAGTGGGAGTATCAATGACATACCCAAACCGTCAATGAAGATAATCATGAGCAAAGTAAATTTCTGAACAAGATCGTGAGAGCGGCGATTTATTGACATGATAACCTCTTTAATTAACGAATGTATCGACCATCAAGAAACTTGAGCGCAAGATCCAAATAATGCGGTGTTTCCGAATGCTCAATCAATTCAAAAAATAACATTTCTTGGGTGATCAGTTCGAACTGATGATATTTAAAACGATCAAGCGCTGCCTGACGATCAGTATTTGAACGTGAAGAGACACTATCACACAAAATAATCACTTCATAGCCTGCTTGTTTCAAATCGATTGCAGTTTGGTAAATGCAAACGTGTGATTCAGCACCTGCTAGAAGGATCTGATGTTTATTGAGAGAGGACAGATAGTCGGCGAACCCCACTTCTCTCATTAATGAGAAGTGATGCTTTGTCACTATGTTCGGTTGTGGAATTATATCGGTTAGGTCACGGGAAAGATCACCCAGTTTTTTATGTTCGGTAAAAATAACCGGGAGGCTATGCGTATGAAATAAGTCAACCAGCCAACGGCAGTTATGCAATAGTTGATAACTATTATCCAATAAAGGAATTAACTCCAGCTGCATATTGAAAATCATCAATACAGAGTTGCTTGCATCAATTTTCAATGATTATCTCCTTTAGAATAAAATATCTTTAACAAATCGATGTGAAAAATGATGGTGCGCTCCGGTTTTTTTAATTGCACCAAACAACGTATCACCCAGGGAGGCAGCTAACTTTCCTTTTTTTGAATACACTCCCATAAAGGATTTAATGGTCTGAAACTGCATGTTAGCGAACCAGTCATGCTCAAATGGGTATTCACCACCCAAACGCTGTCCGACCACCATCCCAGAAACCAATGCACCCTCATGGCCCGTTATGGAATAGTCAGTACCGCAATACCAAAAGTGTTGCTTGCCTTGAATTGATCGAATCTGCATTTTCTGATGAAGATCAATCGGGCGTAATTTAGGTAGCTTCCATCGCTTGGTTAACATGACCTTTGACTGATCGAGAAGCTTTTCCGCATCAAAGCTGACAAAGTATGGCTTAGTCCCATGATAAGGAAGTAAATGATGATTAACTCGAGAGAGGTGACCTGTAAATTGACGATTCAACGTATCGCTTAGAGCAAACTGAAAATATTCAGGTCCTGTTGAGTGCAGTTGCAACGCTTGATCATCAGTGTGCAGTGAGCTTGACACATTAACGTATTGAAAGTGTCCCAATAATGCCTCTTGCTTTGATGAAGGCTGATGAATCAATGCAAGTGCTTGATCCGCGTGGCAAGCAAAAATAACCTCATCAAAATCAGCAATACTACCGTCTTGAAGATGCACACGAGCGTATTGGTCGAAGTGCGTGACCTTGGCAATGCGCTGATTTAATTGAATTGATGATGAATACTGATTAACAATTGCCTGATAAAGCTGCGATATACCACCTGAAACTTTTCGCCAATGACAACTGGAATAAAATGATAATAAATTCATCGAAAATGAAAGCGCGACGTAAGTTAAAGAGTAATCCAACGATGGCGCCAAACAACCGGAAAAAATCGTCATAATGGGAAGTACGACCTGCAGCTGAAAGGCTTTTGAATAATGTTTACTATCTAGAAAATCGCCAATACTTTTGGAACTCATCGTGGTTTGATTAGGCTGAAGCACTGACAGCATATCGCTGTGAAAACGGTTCATCTCTTGATGAAACGCTTGCTTCATATTACCAGCAATCCTCAAATTACTCCAAAAATCATCCGGATTAGCATTTTGTTGGTAGCAAGCCAGTGATAGTGGCGCGACATATGTGTCGAGATTATAGTTTGATAACAAACAAAAGATATTTGGTGATAATCTTTCATGAAAATACTCGACACCAAGATCAACTGCAATTGGACTATTAGATGAATCGGTGAACGTAAATGCATGCCCACCAAGGTAATCGGAACTTTCAAACAGCGTAACATCATGACGTGAGGCTAAACTGATCAGCGCACCAACGCCTGCAGCACCTCCGCCAATAATTGCAATCTTTTTCATACTAACTCCGTGTTATTTCCGGTTAAAACAGCGCCCTTGATTTGCTCGATCATCGGCATTAATACTGGCTTTGGACCAATCTCTAGAAACGAAATATCTCGATACGCAGTTAATAGGTAAGTAATTGTTTGACGCCACCGCACAGGGTGAACCAGTTGATAAGCGAGCTCCTCGATTAAATGTGAAGGCTTAACCCACTCAGCAGTTGTACTTGAAAGAATCGGAATCTTACCTTGCAAAAACTCAATGGATTGAAGGTAGTTCCAATAAGATTGCATCGCATGTTGCATGTAGCGTGAGTGAAAGGCACCACTCACCGATAAGCGAAGCGTTTTTACCTCACGATCTTTCAGAGTTAATTCAACCTCTTGAAGTCGAACCGAAGGACCGCTAAGCACTTGTTGGTTTGCGGTGTTATCATTCGCAATATCAATATCGGTATACTCATGCTCTATTAAGAATTCAGCTAGCCTATCGTAATGCCAACCCAACACAACTAACATGCCACCCTGTGTCACTTGAGACATTAATCGTGCTCGCTCAATCACAAGTTGCAGCCCTAAGCGAAAATCAACCACACCGGCAATGTGCAAGGCTGGATAAAGCCCCAAACTATGTCCCAGTAGAAAATCAGCTTGCTTATCTTGCGCGAGGTAACCCAACACACAAACCAAGTAAAGAATTGGTTGCGTGTATTCGGTGCTGTTCATTTTCAGAGGTTCTCTACCATCACACAGTGCAACCACATCTTGCCCTAATATTGCCGAGGCCTGGTCAACGATGTTGCCAAACTGTGATAATAAATCACGTGCCATCCCTGGGAACTGAGCACCTTGGCCCGGAAAGATAACTGCTAACATAACGCCACCCTAATTGATTTCATACTCATCGACTGTTGTGATCTGATCTTTAGCCAGTTCAGACAAGGCTGTTTTGATTGACACAACGCCTCGCATTAGCAAATAAGGCTCGCCTTGCGCGTCACTAATATCAATATCGTATATTGCTCTTATTGGATCACTGGTTGCACGTCTAACACAGCGACAATACATTGGCTCAGTCAGTTGTGGTAACCGGTTAACTGTAAATTGCTCAATCATAAATGGCACAAATAGTGTGTCTTGATTGTGATTGTTTTGCTCTTGGAAGAGAATAGCGCATTGCAGAGAAGCATCAATCACGACCGGCGATAAATCAAATCCCCAATCATCATTGACACAGATCACTGCTTCAACCTGGTATTGGCTCACCTGAGCCTGTTGAATAACACGAAATGCTTCGCCGTATTGGTATCCATATGAAGCAAAACGGTCGTAAATATCACTATGATTCAATTCTTGCAATGACGGTGAATGAGGATGATTGGCATATATCGATGGCAACTTAGCAATGTCATTTTGAGTGCTGGCCGTAAAGTCTCCCTGACAGACCACCTCCGATGATTCCTTGTGTCTAAATACAAAAGCGCCCTCTGCTACAGCTAATGAAATATCATCGATATCAGTAATGATTTTTTTCCAAATGATATGTGAGACACAGGTAAATGGTTGCTGTTCGCGCAACAACGAAAAAGCTAATGCTGCAGGAGCCATCGCATTATCAAACATAACATGTTGACGAATGATTCCTTGTCGTTGATTAAAATTAGTTTCTTCTGCGTCTATCCAATGAGGCAAAGCATCAAATGCATAACGCGGCAATATCGATCGTTCGGGAGTCTCAAAACAAAGCGAGAAATCAACGTCATGACCAGCACAAAATAAGTCGATGAGCTGCTGCGCCAGATGAGGATTCGTTTGATGCGATTGCAGAAAAGATTCCATTAAAATAGATATTGATGAATCTATCGGAGCTTTTCTCTTAGAAAACCAATGCTGAAGATTTTTTCGGGCTAGATCTCTCAATTCTTCCAAGCTGTTCGCAATGAAGCCGACTCGGTATTGACGTACTTCACGAACACAGCAATAGCCGTAGCTAATCGCCCTAATCGATACATTGTCATTACAGGATATCAGCCAATTTAAATGTAATAATTCATTTTGCAACGCTTTCAGAGAATGTGCAGAAACTGGGAAACAATAGACTTGATCGAGATTGTTTTGCTGATCAGGCTCATCGTAGTCATCATCATATGATTGCAAGACAACATGCGCATTGGCACCACCAGCACCAAAGGAACTGAGACAAACCGTATATGGTGTATGTTGTTGCCAATCAGTTAGGTGTTTGTTCACATAAAACGGTGTCTGCTGAAGATTAAGATGTGAGTTTTCTACTTCTGCATGAATACTCGGCAGTAACTGCTTGTGCTTCATTTGTAAAATTACTTTGACTAATGAAGCTAAGCCGGCAGCAGATTCTAAATGACCAATATTACCCTTTATCGAGCCAATCGGAATTGATTGTAATTTTGCACTGGCAAAAGCACTTGTGAGGGCTGATATTTCAACAGGATCACCGAGCTCAGTTCCTGTTCCATGTGCCTCAACAGCATGAATATCCGATGGCATTAATTGCGCTCTATCTAAGGCTTTTTTAATCAATGCAGTCTGTGCTTTAACATTCGGTGCGGTATACCCATTGGATTGTCCGCCCGAATTTACTGCTGATGATCGAATCAGACCATGAATCTTAAGCCGGTTTTTACGTGCTTTGCTGAGCGGCATAATAACTGTACTAACAACACCTTCACCGTCAACAAATCCATCTGCTGCATGACCAAATGGCTTACATGTTCCTGATTGAGACAACATGTGTAATTCACATAGCTGATCGATTTGTCTAGGATGTACAATTAAATTAACGGCGCCAACAATTGCCATCTCACAATCGCCTTGACGGATAGCTTGAGATGCAACATGTAGTGCTGAAAGCGATGAAGAACAAGCCGTATCAATAGCAAGACTTGGCCCATGCCAGTTAAACTGATAGGAGACTCGATTGGCAATCGACCAAAATAATGATGACGGTGAACTTAACGATGAATCTCGTGGAGTTAACCAAGAATAACCATGATTCATAACACCAACAAAACAGCCGATTTCAGTACCCGATAATTTACTCACACGCAGTCCCGACTCCTCTAACGCATGAAATGTACACTGCAAGAAAAGACGCTCTTGCGGGTCGATTCGCTCAGCCTCGATTGGAGGAATTTTAAAAAATTCGTTATCAAAATATTGAATATTATTGATCAATGCAACTTTGTCGGTATAGCTGGAATCCGATAACGTGGAATCCCACCGTTGCCACGGTATGTTTTGTGTAAGATCGACACCGTTGGCAAGCGACTGCCACAATGAAGCCTCATCATTGGCTGATGGATAGATACCCGCGAGACCAACAATGGCTAGTGTATCCTCATCGGAATTGATCAATGGGGTCTGTGTAAGCTGTGGTTTGAGCGCCGTATTGTCTGGCGATAGATTACTATTAGGCTCAAACGATGATTTGCCTGAGTGATCAATAAATTCGGCGAGAGTAAGAATTGTCGGGTATTCAAACAGCAGCGTTGCCGGCAAGTCACCGAATTGCTTTTTCAAGCGAGCAATGATCTCAATTGAGATTAACGAATCAACACCGTAATCACGAAAAGGTAATTCCAGTGAAATTTGAGATGTTTCGTGATGCAGGGCATCGGCAATAATTGATTGGATGATCTTAGCTGTAGCTTGTGGATCATAGTGATGATCGACAGAAGATGGGAGATTCGAGCTAGCCAAAGTCGCAGGAGCTGCATGTGCAAATGATGCTGGAAACTCCGTAGATAAATATTCAACTAAAGATTGGATCGTTGGATACTCGAAAAAAAGCGTTGCTGGAACATACCCTACTTTTTTTTGAATGGGTGACAGCAGCTCCAGTGCAATCAATGAGTCAATCCCAAAGTCTCGCAAAGGAACATTGTCAAGTAATTCATCAACTGGTGTAAGCAAAACCTCAGAAATGAGGGTTTTTAACCAGATATTGATCTCCTGATCCAGTGACGTCATAGGCTGCTTGAATGGTTTAATATCTGCGCCTGATGATGTCGTGACATTTTCAGAGGGTTCAGTCCATTGAGCTGTCATCACATGTTGACCACCAGAGCCGCGACACTGCTTAACAACAAGCCCGTTAGTAGACAGTCGATCAAGCCAACTTTCTTCGCTAAGCAATGGGCTGAATGGAATACGGTAGTCGTCTTCAGCAAGCCACCAGCCTTCGGTTAAACCAAATGTCAAAGTAGCAAAAGTTTGCCTTGCTGTGATTTCATTGAGAACTAATGTTGCTCGATCTGACATTAAAGCAGTTATGTTGTTTAGAGTTTTATCAATGTTTCTCGTTGCGTGCAACACATTGGTAGCAATGATAATGTCATATCGATCAGATGCTTGATACTGCTCTTCTATGTTTAAGATCTTAAAGTCAAGAAAACTGTATTCAGCAAACTGCTGTTTTGCCATTCGAATAAATGCATGGGAAAGATCTGTGAAAGTATATTGAACAGGCTGATCTTTTAGTGCAGGTAATACTTTTTCAGTTGTACTTCCGGTCCCTGCGCCAATCTCTAAAATGCGAATTAATCGGCCTGATTGCTCCTGGACTAATTGTTTGACGGTTTCAGCCACCATGATGTTGTAGTGATCAGGCACTGGATTATTTCGATAAACCGGCTCAACCAAGCTAAAAGAGCCCGCCGGGAACAAAACTGTCAGAGGATCAATCTCACCTGATAAAATAGCATTAAATTGCTGCAAACAGGCTTCGAGTAAAGTCAGATAACCGTTTAACTCGGGGAACTTAATAATTAATTGCTCTTTGGACGGTGATTCTTTTATTTCAATCTCAGCTAATGCCAGCTGTAATGATTTAAAACGAGGAACCACCTGCTCAGTAAGTTCAATCGAATGAAAACGCATACACGCATAGTCGTCTAATGCCTGCATCGCAAGAGTGCTGATATCCATCTGATTTGTCTCTTTGCTTAGTAGTAAACCCATGTTGTTAGCCGCCTGATCAGTGCACTTGAGGCAGACCAACTGTTTAATATCATGCATTAGGCAGTACTCAAGAATATCAATACCTTCGTTTTGATGAATCGAACCAATACCAAGCTTTTGCATACGCTGACGATAGAAGTCTTTGGCAACAACTCCTATCTCACCCCAAAATCCCCAGTTAATAACAACTGTCTTGATATCAAAAACTGACCGAATGGTATGGGCAAGTGCGTCTTTTGATAAACAGGCTGCGGTATAATTCGCTTGTCCAGGATTTGCTATGAATGACTGAATCGAGGAAAAAAACACGACAAAATCAAAGTGGCGTTTAGCTAATACAGGAAACAAGTTAAACGTACCATTCACTTTTGGACTGATTACTGATCGAAGTTGCAGCTGAGTCATTGTACTAATGGGAGCATCCTCAAGCATCAGTGCGGAATGGATGATGCCATCAATGTTCTGATTCTCATCGAAAAATTGCATGACCTGGGCTGCATTGCACAGATCTAGCTGCTGATAAAGAACATTTTGATGGCAAAAAAATGATTGATGGTAGTTGATACTTCTCCTAGACACACAAATAACCTTGGCATCATATGATTCGACTAAATATTGCGTCATCATTTGACCCAAACCACCAGTACCACCAATAATCAAATAAACACCGTGCCGTTTGAATCCATTACGTTGAACTAATTTTAAGTCGTGATGAGCAATGAGCTCCTGATCCCAAAAACAATGTTCATCATCATAATGTTTGATAGAGCGAAAGCTCTCTTCAAAAGAAGCATTGATTATTGTTTCGATGGACGCTTTGCTTATCGAGCTTAAGTTGAAGGCTGCAATTGCTTTTTCAGGATACTCATTAGACCAAGTCAGTGTCATACCCAGATAAACTGCATCTAATGGATGGATAACGTCTGCAGCACTTGGGGAAGGTAAGGCACGATGAGCCGCTGCACAAAAATAAACACCTTCAATAGAAGACAAAAGCTGTAGAAGTTGTAAGAATTTACCGTACTGTTCTTGAGTATTGCCAGGCTCCTCGGTTGCGCACACAAAACAAACCACTGGATGTTCCGTGCTATTGCACCATTCATTCATCGTATCGAGATAATCTTGGTCTGTAAGAGAAACGATGGTTGACGTGATATTAAAAGACTCTAAATCTTGTAGTAATGCATCTTGGCGGTTAGGTGTAATGAGACAAATTGATGATTGATCGAGTGATTGGTATGCTGGCAAGTTGTGTTTTAATAAGCGCCAACGAGGCGTTAATGTTCTCAGCATAGGAACAGTAGATTGATTTTTGACCGACAATTTAAGCCTCTCTCGTCCATTTGAGAAAATTCTTCAAAGTATAATTTTTTTGTTATAAGCTTTGCAAGGTAAACAAATTGCAATTCAGCTAGAAGCAGATTCAATGATTGAACCCAACCGCGGCATGTACTTCATCAAAAAGATAACATCGCTAGCTTCTTTAAATGTTGCTTCAAATACCACTTCTGCTCAAACGTCATCTGATAAAATTGCTGTGCTTCATTTTTGCAAGCCAACACAACCACTAGCATTTCCAAATAATTCTGCAGCCCCAGCCAAAAACATCCTACAAATCGCCGCTAATCATGGTACAAATTGGACTGACATTTTTAAAAAATTGAATCATTTTTTTTCAGCTGGCCATCGTCATGTTGTGCTTGATTTTAGGCGCTATCAATCGACGCTAGCGCATGACATTGATAATTTGCATGCTTTGTTACACAGCTTGGTTCAACACAGTGTGGAACTGATTACTCTAACTGACTCTGAATCATCACTGCCGCTAATGATTTATGGTGCAGCTTTGACGCTAGAACAAGAGTACACCAATTTCAATCATCGAATGATCATCGCTAAGACGCCACTCAATATAAATCTAAGAGAGGTATTCAAACTAGCATTTGCCAATACGTCTAGATGGCTTGCTATCGATAATCACACTTTATACCGACTTGACTGGCATGCCGTCGCGTTACTCAATCAATCGACTGTACCTCAAACAGGAAACATGGTCGTGATCGGAGGTGCTGGCGCTGTCGGTTCAAAGTTAGTCAAGCACTTGGCTACTTTCCATCAATCACGGGTTTTCATACTAGGCCGGCGCGATATTGATAGCCGAATGCAACAACAATTTAAAAAAGACGGGGTTAAGTCTTATTTCAAAGTTGATATTGAAGATGTCAACCAGTTAACGAATACGCTGACACATATCAAACAAAAGTATGGTGATATCAATACCATTTATCATTTGGCTGGTGTCATCAAAGATAAACTTTTTCAAAATAAATCAAAAGATGATTTCACATCAGTCATCAAGGTCAAAGTGCTAGGCCTTGAATCACTCTCAAAAGTTTCACCCATCATCCGACCACAAAGCGTTGTTTGTTTTTCTTCTCTAACGGGCGTAATTGGTAATGTCGGTCAAGCTGATTATGCAGCAGCTAATGCAGCTCTTAATCGCGTCACACAACTTAATCAACAACAGCCTTACACGTCATGGAAAGTTGTTCATTGGGGTTTATGGGATACTAAGGATGGTATGACGATGCAACCCAACGCATCCATTCAGCCGTTGAATACGCGCAATGCATTACAAATGCTTGATGACTTTCTACAAAATCAACCAGGCGATACTGCTGCTATCTATCAAGGTGATCCTGAGCTATTAAGCGCACCTAGCGTGACACAGAGTCAAAGCGAGCATACCACCCTTCTCCAAACGTCGAGTCAGCAACGTGCTGATTGGAAACAGCAGCTTGCAAGTGACGTGATGAATATCGTTTTGAAGAAAACTAAGTTTCGTCATCTCGGCCATGATCACTCGTTACTATCATTGGGTATAGATTCAATCATTGCGACGCACATCGCAACCCACCTTCAACAATACCTTAAACAATATGATAACAACGTTAAGATTCCGAAAACATTGCTCTTTCAGCACGACACCGTGGATTCGATCGTCGATTACATTACTATGAATTATGCCGAGAAGATTACTGCTTCGCTTCAAAAATTAAGTGAATCTCCTCCGAAATCAACATCAAAAACTCTGCATCGCAAATCCTCACAAGAAAGCCAGTGCAACCACTTGGCCATCGTTGGAATGGCCGGTGAATTTCCAGCAGCTGATGACCTGATATCACTGTGGGACATGCTGAAAAATGGTAGATCAGGAATCACGTCAGTGCCTCAAAGTCGATGGGACTGGACCAATGATTTCACTCCCAATAAAAATCAATTAGACGCATCTTATTGTCGCCATGGTGGCTTCCTCAATCACGCAGATCAATTTGATTGCAATTTTTTCAATATCACACCTCGCGATGCCATCAAACTTGATCCACAGGTACGACGCCTTTTACATCAAAGTTATTCGGCACTTGCGCAGTGTGACTTTTTGGAACAATCCCAAGGCAACGTTGGTGTCTTTACTTCAGCAATGTATAGCCATTACCAAGCACTCTCAGCCAAAGACCCGATAGACAGTTCATTTTCAGCGATAGCCAATCATCTGTCATTTTATTATAACTATCATGGACCGAGTCTCTGTGTTGATAGCATGTGCTCGGGAGGATTAACGGCCCTCCACCTAGCGCGCAACAGCTTATTACTTAACGAATGTGATGCAGCCATTGTAGCTGCCGTAAACATCATGCCTCATCCTGGAAAATACCGTTTTCTAAGTCAGCAACAGTTCCTTAGCCAGCAAGGGAACTGCAGTAGTTTTGGCATTGCTGCTGATGGGTATGTCCCTGGAGAGGGAGTCATTGCACTCGTCGTTAAGCCTCTGGCTAAAGCAAAAAAAGATAATAATCGTATTCACGGTATTATTCGTGGAAGTGCCATTAACACAACTGCAAAACGATCTCGATTTACTGTACCTGATGCGCAATCGCAAGCGCACGTGATTCAGCAAGCATTGAATGCCAGTCAACTCACGTGCGATCAAATAACTCATATTGAAGCCCATGGCACTGGCACGTCGCTGGGAGATCCTATCGAGATAGAAGGGTTAAACCAGATTTTTGAACACACATCGCAAACGGTTTCAGTAAGTTCAATTAAAAGTAATATTGGTCATCTTGAATCGGCAGCAGGATTAGCTGGGATCGTAAAAACGCTATTACAAATGCACTTTGAACTTAAAGTCGCATCAATCAATTGTAATATTATTAACCCTTCGATTTCGCTTGACCACTCCGCGTTAGAAATTATTCAATCCAACGTTGAGTGGAAGAATCGACAGCAGGCAGTATTCTCTGGTGTCAGCGCCTTTGGTGCCGGTGGATCTAACGCTCACGTTATCTTAGAAAGCCCTCCAGCCGACTATCGATTTAACGCCCTTCCGCAACCGTTTCAGCAATTTAAGTCGCAACCCTTTTGGGCTAATTTAAGTTCACCCCAGCCACCTCGCTCAGTCGATACACCCCATTCAACTAATCGTGATGAATCTTATGACACCTCTCAGATTGGCTCAGTGTCCTATTCTGTATTAAAAAACCGCCCGATCAGCTCACCTTTAAAGAGAGACACCTTATCTCAAAATGTGATTATTTTAGTAACTAAAAATCAATATGATAAGCTTGAAACCTCATCTGATTACTCATCAAGGATTGTGGTTTGCTCGTTTGACAATTCATCGTTGATGGAAACACTTGAGAAAAGTACAAAGCAATCGGTTCACCTCATCAATGCATGCTCGCTTGATAATGAGACCCATCCCGCACGCCAACTTAAAATACAATTTAAATTAGCTAAAATGCTCACGAGAGTAACACAACCGATTGATCACTTATTCATCGAACCCTCCTCCCTTCACGACGTAGAACCAATTTTCAAACAATCCAGTCATCATATCTTTCGCACACTGGCTTTAGAGCATCGCAATATACGTGCGCATAACTTACAGGTTGATCGTAATCTTATCGAGATCATCGAGCTATTTTCTACTCACCTTATCGATCCATCAGACACCTACAAGCGCTATACACTAAGACAAGACCAATGGTTTGTAGAGGAATTATCTGATTTAAAACACCATAGCCAAAAATCCACATCCTTAATTAAACAGCAAGGTATTTATCTTGTAACCGGCGGCTTCGGGGAGATTGCACGACTGCTCTGTGCGAGTTTATTACGAGATTTTAATGCTCGTATCATTTGTATAGGTCGCTCTCCCCTTAATCAAACAAAACAACAGGTACTTGAGCAGTTAAGTCAGATTCACCCAACCATTGAGTATCACCAAGGCGACATTACTCAGCGTAAGGCGATGAAACAGCTGATTGACTACGTTGAACAACGATATTCAACCATCCATGGCGTCATACACTCTGCTTGCGTGCTACATGATGGCTTGTTTCGTGAAAAAAGCTGGAATGATTTTATAGAAGTCATTAAATGCAAGGTTCTTGGCGCCACTATTCTTGATCAGCTTACTCAATCAATACCCTTAGATTTTTTTGTTTCGTTTTCATCTATCTCTTCGATTTTTGGCAATGTAGGACAAGCTGACTACACAGTAGCCAATGGCTTTCTTGATCAATTCTCTGCGCATCGAAACAAACTGGTCAAACAGGGGCATCGATACGGACAATCACTCACCATCAACTGGCCACTGTGGAGTGTTGAAACCAAAGACCTGTCATCTGCCTCAATTGAATTTATAGGAGAATCACTCGGCATAGACCCACTCACTCATCAAGATGGAGTCGGCAGTTTCTATGATTTACTCACGCAACATACACATTATCAAGTTATACCAGTCAAGAAAAAGTTAATCGAATCGATAAAGCCAGTTGCTACTGAATTAACGAAAACTCGAGGTAAAACCAACCAATCCGTTCTGCAACAGGTCATTAACATTATTGCTGATGTAACGCAGATCGATATTGTTGATCTAGATACTAAAACCAGCATTAACGATATTGGTATGACCTCAGTAGCACTAGCAGAATTAGCATCAAAAATAGAGACTGCATGCTCAATTAGTTTAGCTCCCAGTGTTTTTTTCAGTCATGACTCAATACAGGCTATCGTTGCATACATCCAAAAGAAGCAGCAAGTGTCTATCGTTGACTCTTCCCAATCGACAATCGTTGAACCGACTACTGAAAAACAGACTAACGATGATGATGGGCGATTTGCAATTATAGGGATGGATTGCCTTCTACCTGGCGGGCCAGACCCAGAAGCCTTTTGGAACTTTCTATGCAACAACCAGAGTGCCGTCAAAAAACTCTCTCGTTGGTCTGATTACGATTACTCGGGAGCAATACTCGATGATATCGCGCAGTTTGACCCCCAATTCTTCAAGCTGTCACATCGTGAAGCCGTATTAATGGATCCACAGCATCGTCTATTCCTTCAAGTTGCATACAATGCCCTATTGAATGCCTGTTACACGCCACATCAATTATCTCGCGTTGGTGTCTTTGTTGGCGTGCAGTTTAACGATTATCAACACCTTACACAGGCACACGCGCAAACCTCACATCCGTATGCAGCAACCGGTAATTCTCACGCGATGCTTGCGAATCGCGTCTCTTATTTATTCGATTTTACTGGCCCCAGTGAAACGGTTGATACGGCATGCTCCAGCACACTTGTTGCTATCAATCGAGGCCTTCTTGCTTTGAAACAAAAAGAATGTGATATGGTTTTAACCGGTGCAACTAGCTTGCTGATCGACCCAAATACAACGAAAGCAGCACAAAGCATGGGCATACTCTCTCCATCCTTCCGCTCTGCAACTTTTGATCGTGATGCGGATGGCTACGTCCGCGGTGAGGGAGTGGGGGCATTTGTGATTAAGCGATTGCAGGATGCAATAGCTGACCGAGACCCAATCCATGCCGTTATTGAATCCATTGCGGAAAATCACGGTGGCCGCGCTAATTCACTGACATCGCCGAACCCTAAAGCTCAGAAAGCACTTCTTAAAAAGGCTTATTCGGCACCGCTGGCAAACCAAGTTGGCTTCATTGAAACGCATGGCACAGGCACAAAGCTCGGTGACCCGATCGAGATTGATGCACTCAAACAAGCCTTTGCAGATCTTTCACCGTCCAGAGAAAATCAGAGTATTTTATTGGGTGCTGTAAAAACCAATGTGGGACACCTAGAGCCTGCTGCTGGGATACCCTCAATCATAAAAAGTATTTTTATTCTAAAAACTGGATTGATACCTGCAAATCTTCATTTCAATTCTCAAAATCCCTACATCGAATTGGATAATTCGCCGTTTAAACTGGCTACTCAAAACACGATGTGGCAAAACGAAACCAACCGTGTTGTTGGCGTTAGTTGTTTTGGCTTTGGTGGATCTAATACCCATATGGTTTTATCTAAGCCACTATCTACCAGTCACCAAAAAGATCAATTGAACCACCAATATCCTGTCGTACTCTCTGCACAGCACAAAGATTCTCTCGCCAGCATGAAAAGAAATCTCATGGATTTTTTAGAAAAACACCCTGAGACACCCCTGTCTTCATTATCTTTTACCCTATGTACTGCACGCGAGCACTTTAAAGAGAAATTCGCCTGCATAGCTGCATCAATCGATGAATTAATCGTTCATTTAAGTCATGAATCTGATGTAACGCATGTACCATACCTCAAAGATTTTCTCGATGATAAATCGGTAGATTGGACCAAGCACTACCCACATGAGATCAATAAAGTTCATCTACCTGGGTACGTTTTTCACACTCAAGCTTTTTGGGTTGATCCGAATGCTACATTTGTGGAGACCACACATGAAGTCTAATACCGCTCTAATTGTTGGCATGAGTTGTTATTTACCAGGCGCTAATAACATTTCTGAATTTTGGAATAATCTGACAGCTGGCGTTATCTCTACCCGAAAGACTGCCCGATGGAATCAATCAGAAATTGTCGGCGGTTTCATCGACCACTCTAAAACTTTCGATGCCGAATTTTTCAATATCTCTCCTGCTGAAGCTCTATGCATGAGCCCCGAAATGAGGAAACTATTAGAGTGCTCTTATCATGCCATCGAAGACAGCGGTTTAACACTTGCAGATATGCAGCAGTTTGGCACTGGCGTGTTCACTGTCAGTTTACCAGGTGATTACAAAAACTTAATCGCACAAAACCCTGATTATGCCAACCACCCGCATAGCTTTACTGGAAATGCCTTCTCTTCACTATCTGGCCGACTTTCATATGCCTATAATTTAAACGGGCCCTGCTTGTCTATTGATTCCGCTTGCTCATCTGGCCTACATGCACTGAAAATTGCTCAACTGCATATTCAAAATGGTGATTGCAAAATAGCAATTGTTGCAGGAGCTAGTCTTTTTTCAACCAATGAATTTCATGATTTATCCAACGCAAGTCAGATGACGACACAAAAAACATCATGCAGACCTTTTGATGGCGGTGCTGACGGTATGATTCCTTCTGAAGGTGTTGCTTGCCTAATTCTTTGCAGTAAAGCAGTCGCTGACAACCTAGGTGGAAAGCGATATGCCATGGTAGATTCGATTAAGCTTAATCACAATGGAACCAGCAACGGCTTAATGTCACCAAGCGTGAAAAGTCAGGTTAACCTACTAACTAGTAGTTATCAGGAAATCAGCGATCTTGCACCTCAATTAGCACTCATCGAATCGCATGGCACAAGCACTCAACTGGGTGATCAAATAGAATTGCAAGCGATTATGCGTGCGCTTGATCAACGCGTCGGTAAAACCAAGTATAAGACCTATATAGGTGCACTTAAAGCTAACATTGGGCACACTTTGGTTTGCTCATCGTTGGTAAGTACGATTAAAGTTATCCTGTCGCAACAACATCAATTAATCCCACCACACCCATCATTCAATCAACCTTCATCGCAAAGTCAATTACCCGATGGAGTAGCTATCAATACCAAGCAACAACCTTGGCCAGATAAAAAAAATCTTGCAGGCGTCAGTGCATTTGGCTTTAGTGGTTCAAATGCACACATGATTCTTAATTTCAACATTAAATCCATTAAAAATAAATTACCCTCAGCGTCATTGAATAATCACTTTATATTTTGCGCAGAAGATGAAGCTCGAATGTTGGCATTAATCAAGCTTTATAGCGATTGGTTAGAAAAAACTAATGAGATTGACTTGGTTCAGTTAAGTTATCGCCTGCTATTTCCTGTCAAATCGGATAAAAAGATTCGAATCGTTATCTATGCGGAACGACTCGATCAGCTAATTTCAACATTACAGAATATTCACACACATAAAACTGCTCTTTCAAATGGCACTGTGTATATTGCTGATGAATCACGCCAAGTAGATATCGCTAGAGAGGTTCATGATTGGTTACAAGGGAGCAAGCTCAATCTTCAACGCAGTGGAACGATTCAAAACTCATGCTACCTACCCCCATACCCATTTAAGCAAACTGAGTATGACATTGGACAAATAAACCACGAAATCAATCCAGCTACTTCCACCACAACACCAAGCCCATTGATCGTTAGTGTTGCGCGCATTTTATCCTATTCCAGCTCACAAATAGACTCACAAAAAACTTTGGCTGAACTCGGTGCTGACTCATTAACAATCTTATCGATACAAGATCAATTACAATCAGCGGGCTGGACATTGGATCAATCTCTTTCATGGATGAGCACGCCACTGAGCGTGATTGATCAAACACTGACTCGAATCAATCGATCAATGATCAAACCTAGAACGACAGCTTCATCGTGCCAGTCTCTACAATGGTGGACCATGGGACAGTCAGGTCGGCCAGTGATTCTCATGCCGCCCTTAAATTGCGATTATAAGGTTTGGCTAAGGCAATCTAAACGATTACATCATGCCGGATATCAAGTCCATATCCCTTGCTACCCGGGAAAAGATCATTCAAACAACGATTTTTCGATTGATCTTGATACGATAAGCCATGAAATTACTGACTACTCATCGAGATTCCATCAAGCAATTGATTTTTGCGGATGGTCACTCGGCGGAGTGCTTTGCCAAATCATCGCAAAAAAATCACCTTCCCTCATGAAAAGCATGACATTAATCTCAACGGCCACTCAGTTTAATACCGATTTGTTCGATGAGACGATATCGATTCAATCAGAGCTTGAGAAGCATCAGTCAATTTTGCAAATTGCATTGCAAACGAGCTTCCCAGTACAACGTTTTATTTCAGCAGAACTACCGATGATCGTATTGCAACAATATTACGATAAGCTACTTCAATTCGAAATGCCTGCTTCATCCTTAGCAGCTTTTAGTATGCCAACTCTGATTGTAAATGGTGCATGTGATCCTGTTATCTCAGCAGAGATGCGACAACAATTATCATTCATACCTAACGCGAAACATCTTCTCTATGAAAAAGCAGGTCATTTTATTCCACTATGCCAAACAGTTACTTTTAATCGCGATTTTATACAATTTCTTGATCAGTGTGGTAGCTAAATGACGCTCATATCAACATCAAGTAGTGCAGAACAAGTAGCAACAAGCTCGGAAAAGGCAATTTGGCGTGCGATACGATCGCAACCGCAGGATACATTCAGCACCCTGTCCTATCAATTCCATTTAAACGACGAGATCAATCTCGACAAAATAAATCGAGTTATTTATCGCTTGCTCACCGAATATGCACCAGAGCTTAATCTGCGATTTTATTGTGATTCTCAAGGCCAACTCTATAAGCGAGTATGCTCAGCTCCTAATAATCCAGTGATATCAGCGCGCTCGCCGACTCGAAAAAAACCGCTTTTTATCGATGAGTTTGTTCCTTTGTATCGATTTTATTGGTATTCGATTGACGCTGGACCTCATCTTGAAGTTCACTTAAGTCATTTGATCATTGATGGATATAGCTACACACGATTTTGCCAACACCTTGATGATGCCTATCATTCAACTCCAATAAGTAACAAGCCCGATAATCTAAAAAAAGCACAACATAACGAGCAATCTAGCAACTTCTGGAAGAGCTATCTGTCTAAACAATCACTTTTTCAATCATTACCTTTTTTTGATGACAGAAAATCGACAGGCTACATACAGAATTATATTAAGCTCACCACATCCATGACTAAGCAAATACAATCATTTGTTCATGAAGAAAATTGCACAGTATTTGAATTTTTCACAGCAATAGTGACTATTCTTATTCATCGCTATTGCCAGATGCAAGACGGAACTATACCCATTAGCTTATCGTATTATTGTCGACTTAACCCATTAGCAAAAACACTGAATTGTGACAGTCATTTATTTCCGCTTTTCTTATCTGTTGAGAACCATAACACCATTCGACAGGTGATCACACACGTTCAAGAACAGCGAAACAGGCAACGACCTCACCTAGTTGATGCATTACCATATGCGACAATCTTAGATAAAGATCAGGTAGTCCAAGACCATTTCAATATAGTAATCAATCAATCAGAAGGACTGCTTCCACAACAAAAACCTATTTTCTGTCAAGATGTTATTGCCATTGATAATCACAGTTATCCTAAAGATCTCACCTTAACATACAGCAAATCTCAGGAAGCTATTCACGCACGATTTGAATCCTGTGCGGGATCTCTATACAGCGATCTATTAGAACAGCTAGCCAGTGACTTTGAACAGTTAGTAGCAGCCAGTATTAGTAATCAACAAACACCTTTAAATGCAATAGTCTTGGATCAACGCACGGCGACTCTTCAAGGGAAGACAATTACTGATAAGTATTCGCATTTACCCAACTATCTCGATAGGCACTTATCATCGCGTGCCGAATGTACAGCCATCCAAGATGCTGAAGGTGTTTTTTGCTACCAGGAAGTCCACACATTGGTTGATCAGCTGTGTCATTACTTGCAAGATTATAAAAAAAAACACACGTTACATAAAGTAATCTTGCTACAAACAAGAGACCGTTTTTTACCGATTAGTCTACTCGCTTGTTTAAAAGCGGGAGTCACCTTCACTCCGATTCCTGTTGATACACCTCATAAATACCTAGAACAAATTATTCAACAAGACGATTACCCAGTCATTCTTCATGACGACTCTGCTACAACACTGATTAAAAAACTCGATTGTGTATGCGATTGCATCAATATTTCCACAGCAATCTCTTCTAAAAATCGACTTGACCAGCCTTGTCATACAAATATTGATCCTGAGCATATTGCCTATGTGATTTATACCTCAGGCACAACCGGTAAGCCCAAAGGTGTTCAAGTAAGTTATCATAATCTTTCTCAATTTATTCATTCAATAGCTGAATACCC
Source organism: uncultured Coxiella sp. (assembly GCA_902623005.1). Lineage (GTDB taxonomy): Bacteria > Pseudomonadota > Gammaproteobacteria > Coxiellales > Coxiellaceae > UBA9148. Next base: position 8,907 of record CACNSC010000011.1, on the reverse strand, counting down.
CGGCATTAGTCCCTCTGATACTTTATTAGCCATCACCTCGATTAGTTTTGATATTGCGATTAATGAATTACTGTTGCCGTTGCTCTATGGTGCAAAACTGTATATCTGCTCTGATGATGTAAGAACAAAAGCTAATAAACTTTCTGAATTAATCGATCATCAAGCAATCACAATATTACAATCAACACCAGTTACGTTGGATTTACTGAAAAATAATCAATGGCAGCCTTATCATTCAATTCGATTATGGGTTGGTGGTGAAGCGTTACCATATTCGCTTGCACAATATTTCCTAGAAAGAGATTGTCGTGTCTTTAATATGTACGGCCCAACGGAGGCAACCATTTGGGTAGCCACACAACGATTAGCACGTGGTGATATGGTGACCATTGGTGAAGTTGTAAACAATACGTGCTTAAGCGTGGTTGACTCTCAAGGCGATGCTCTCCCTCTTGGGATAGAAGGCGAATTAATGATATCGGGATCACAAGTCGCTAAAGGTTATGTCCATGGGGAGGACTCCCGATTTTTCCATGATCAAAATAACCTGCCCTGTTACCGAACGGGTGATCGAGTGATTGCGATATCATATAATCATATTCGGTACCTAAAAAGAATGGATGATCAAGTAAAGTTAAGAGGCTATCGGATTGAAACTCATGAAATTGATCGTGCCATCGAAAAAATAATTCCAGACATTACTGTTATCACTGTCAAACGTGACATACCTAATCCTCACCTTTGCGGATTTTATACCGGTCATCTATCGCACAACGAGGTAAATCAACAACTTAAGCACTGTATTCAGCAAATATTACCATCCTACAAAATACCCTCGACGCTAATACACTTGAATCAATTCCCACAAAACAAAAATAACAAGATAGATCGTCGTCAATTAGAAACAGCTAACCTTGAAGACCTTGAGTGCAAAAAATCAGATGATTCCAACCAACCATCATCGAGACAGAAACCGACGGATACGGTTACTCTAAAGTTACTTGACTTAATTTCAACATTACTCCAACAGCCAATCACCGAGATCGACACATCGCTCATTGAATATGGATTAAGTTCATTAAATATTAATCAATTATCAATATTAATCGAGCAACACTTCGCTACCCGAATTGATGCACACCAATTCTACCAATTATCTACTATTAAAAAAATATCGCATTTCATCCAACGAGATACTTGTCAGATTGATTCGAACCCATCATTCTTGCAGCATTCGACTGCCATCAAAGCAATGCCATTAGCAATTGTTGGCTATGATGCATTGCTTCCTGGCGGTCATAATGCAGCTGCTTTTTGGCAGTCGCTGATTAACAACGATTGTCTAATCAAAAGACATGATCGCAACTACTTAGGTGAGCATGCACCTGCAGGGTTTCTTGCAGACATTACTCAGTTCGATTGTCAATTGTTTAAGATCTCACCGCGCGAAGCAAAGTTAATGGATCCTCGTCAACGCTTACTGCTGCAATGTGCTTTTAAGACTCTTCAGCATTCGAATTATCAGATAGACGCATTGAGTAATGAAAAAATTGGTTGCTTTGTTGCAGCAACGGGCAACGACTATCTTCATGCGCAAATAAAATCTAAGCTTACTTGTGATCCGTATTCTTTATCGGGAACATCATTGAGTATGCTAGCTAATCGCATTTCTTATCATTTTAATTGGAAAGGCCCGTCGATTTTTACAGACACCGCATGCAGTGGCTCACTAACCGCATTGTCACAAGCAGCACAAAGCCTTTACCTCAACAAGACATCACTGTGTTTTGTTGCTGCAGCAAATGTCATTGCCGATACACAACTTTATCAATCACTGAAAGCCAGTCACTTTCTCTCTGCTTCAGGTAATTGCGCAACTTTTTCTGAGCAAGCAAATGGATATGTTCGTGGTGAGGGTGTGATCGGTTTTATGATAAAAAGACTATCGGATGCAAAGAAGGATGGTGATACGATTCATGCGGTTATCGAACAAATTGGTGAGAATCACGGCGGCCAAGCAGCCTCGCTCACATCACCCTGTGCAAATGCTCAATCAAGCTTGTTAGTCGATACCTATTCACCGTTGCATGCAAAACATCTGAGTTACATTGAAAGTCACGGTACTGGTACACGTCTGGGTGATCCGATAGAGGTTGATGCACTGAAAGCATTTGAAAATGATTGCCTTAAAGAAAACTTGCATGAATCAATTGCCCTTGGAACACTTAAACCCAATATTGGTCATCTAGAGGCAGCAGCTGGGTTCTCATCTCTACTTAAAGTTATACTATGCATGAAGCATCAAATAATTCCTGCTAATATAAACAGTGAACCAGTCAACTCTGCTATTTGTTTAAAAAATTCTAAGTTTGTAATGCCTAAGCGTAATCAACCTTGGAGGCCTAAAAAGAAATTTATAGCCGGCATTAGTAGCTTTGGATTTGGGGGTTCTAACGCACATGTAATCTTATCTAAGTATGACGCGTATCACGAACCGAGCCCAGCGTCTGAACGTGATTCTCTACAAGGCAAAGTTTCGCTTAACGAAAAATCGTATTGGTACAAATCCATTGAAAACACCATCGACTCTCACTCAGATAAATTATTTGATGATATTCAAATCGACCAATGCTCGGAATATGAATTCACGGTAATAATTCCATATAATCATGTATTTTTTGATCAACATCGAGTCTTTGACCATCGCGTATTACCTGCTGTAGCACAATTAGAAATTGTAATTAAAGCATTAAATCTCGATAAAAATGTATCAACCATGATTAATGATGTACTTTGGTTACAACCAATCGTTTGCCAACCAATGAAGTATTGCAAGTTGCAAATAAAGGTATCTAATGAGTCTAAAAACTTACTTTTTTCAGTATCCTCTTTAAATCAATCGCCTTATTGTCAGGGAAAAATACAAATAGGCAATCAGACTATGACTTGTCATAATACAATTAGGCTTGGTAATAAGATTCCAGTCTCAAGCTATGACCATGCCTTGATATACAATACTTTTAAAAAAAGCGGAATTAACTATGGTATATACTTCCGACCGATTCAGCGCCTCTTAGTGGCGAATAAAAAGGTAAAGGCACACATGGTGATAAAGTCAAAACATAGCCTGGTCTCTCTTATGGATGGTGCGCTGCAATCGAGCATGGCCGAATCGATCGAACAGCTACCAAATGGACTCATGCCCTTTTCTGTTGGGAAATTGACTATTTTTGATTTTAATAAACTGTATGAGCTAGAATCGGCAATCGTTTATGCAGAGAAAGTATCGTCACACAGGGCTAACCTCCAGATATGCAATTGTGAAGGAAAAGTTCTTCTAGACATAAAAGATCTTGGTGTAAAATCTTCCAAGCTCCAAAGCGTATTAAAGGCTTAAAGAAAAACACGGCTTGTTACTAAAAAGAATACTATGTTAACATTTACGATGCATTTTATGAAAGCCAGAGGGCACTCTATGAAAAGTTTAATTTTCCCGCTCGTGGCACTTGCCACATCTAATCAAGCTTCTGGTTTTTCAACATTAAAAGCAACTGACATTGAAGTGCACAACCGTCAACGAAAACTATTTGAAATATCTGAGTTAATCGTTACTCCAGATAGCCGTCTGACTATTGTTGGCGATAATGGTGCTGGTAAATCCACATTTGCCAAGATACTTGCTGGTCAGCAAGCAGCAACTTATGGAGAGGTATCCTCCAGTGACGATCTCACTGTGGGATATCTCCCTCAAGAACCACTGATTGAAAGTTTCATTGATCCCAGCCAAGCAATATTCTCATACATGGCAAAACATGATTCAACATTGTCAGAAGTAGCAATACAAATGGCGTTATCATTAAGTGACACTATTCTGCATGAAAGCACATGGTCCAAGGAAAGTTATCGTGATTTAGAGCAAACCTTTAATCGGGCTGGTGGATATGAACTGCGAAAAATCATGTCAGGGATGCGCGTTGACCACCTTCCACTGTATCGATCACTCGACAGTATAAGCCCTGGTGAACTCACGAGAGTGATGCTAACACAGCTGCTTTTTCAAAATCCTGACATCATAATACTTGACGAACCAACTAATCACTTAGATCACAAAACGCTGAATTGGCTCGAGAATTTTCTCCGGCAATATTCTGGAGGGATTGTGTTAATAACTCATGATCGGCATCTTCTTAGCTCTATTACGCGCGAGATCCTAGAGTTCAATAGCTTAACTGGAGAGGTTTGCTCTTTTCGTGGCACCTACCAAGACTATTTAAACCGAAAGCATCAACAACAAGAACGTGACTTACAGCAATATCACGAAAAAAAGAAAAAAATAAGCACTTTAAAAAATAGTGTCAGCGATACTCGACAAGAAATGAATCGAAGTCGAAAGAAAAAAGATAATGATAAAATTGCCTTCAAAGGAAAAGGTGAACGCAGTCAGGGTAAAACCTCTCGATTGGAGAAAAAACTTAGGCAGCAGATTTCCGAACTTGAAGACGACACAACTCATCAGCCCCTGTTATCGCATAAGAACACTTGGCTTTTTGACACAACAAAAAAAGTATCCACTACGATATCGTTGAACGATATAACCATGTCTTTTGGAAATCAATGTGTATTAGATCAGTGCTCAGCCATCATCACACCTGGTGAAAAAATAATTATTACAGGCGATAATGGTGCTGGGAAAAGCACTTTGATGAAGATTATTGCTGGCGAATTACCACCGTCCTCTGGGAGCATCAGTTTCTCCAGTCAACCTAAGGTTGGTTACTTAGCACAAACACAAGATGCTTTGAATACTGAGATGACAGCCGTAGACTTCCTCTGCGAAACAATGGGATATCATCAACAGCAAGCGATTGCAGCACTGCTTGAGTTAGACCTACTACCAAAATCAAGTTGCTTTATACCCATTTCGCAACTCAGCATTGGACAGCAAAGAAGGTTGCTTCTCGCTCAACTTATCCTCCTAGAGCCGGATGTATTGCTGCTTGATGAACCAACCAATCACCTGGACTGCATGAATGCTGAATACCTTGAAAATCAACTGGAAGCTTTCCAAGGTACGATCATCGCGATTTCACACGATCGTTATTTTATTGAAAAGTTTAATCAACAACTTTGGAAAATTGAAAACTCCAAGCTTCTGATTGAAGAACGCAAACCAAGACAATGCCCTCGATCATAATAGGTCCTGTTCAACGTTATAATATTAAGAAAAAATGCATCAAACGAACCACTCTTCGTTCATGACATCGTCAATTGATAATCCCTATTGTTTCCAATCAAAGTTTTTTTAGAAAATAATTTATTTTCATTGGCTTGATTTTTCTGGTGAAGAAAGATCAACACTCTTCAACTACACATAATATCTCAATAACAATACAATGACTTACATTTAATTCACTTACGGTATACTGTTATCAAATCATAGTATTTTATCTGCGATTTTGAAAGAGATTTACGATGGCCAACTAGTAAAACTCAAACACCGCACCTCTTATTAATCATTTGAGTTATGATCATGTGAATTAAGGCGTTGGTATTGTATATTAGTCATGAACATCTTCGAACACAATGAGCATACAGGGAGGTTATGGTGAAAAAAATAATTATTCTTAGATTGATGCAGACGGCGTTACTGATACCTCCGGCTTTAAGGGAATGGATGAACACATTAACAGATGCGGTTCAGATAAAAAGTGAAGTCGCCATGCTTGCTAAGATTATGGGATTTCCTACATCGAAAAATGCGGGTACTTTAATTGATCGATCGGTTGATGCTTCATGGCTGGTACACCTTGGCGTTTGGTCCCTCGTGTTTATGCATTTTATTACTGCAGCACTCATTACCTGGGGCATTGTTGAGCTTGTTTTTCATCTGCATGTCTCTGATCAAAGGTTTCAAATTTATAAAACCTATGCTCAGATAGGTTTGTGCTTCGGTATTTTCTTTTATACCTTCTTTTTTGGGTTTATGGCCAGCGACGTTTTTCTCAGCTTTATGCAAGGCGATTCATTTGACACGAGTATTTTAGTAATGATCGTTCCAATGGGGTTTGCTCTACTGTTTTTAAATACTCGATTTACTATGAGTTCAAACCAGTGAGGATCTATGAAAAAAGCCTGTTAATTTTGCATACATAGGCGACTTTGACTTTGGTATTTATAAACAGCTTTCATCAAAAACACCGTGCATATAAGAAAAATGTTACTGAGAGTTCGCACAAAAATTTCCCAGACCACTTTAACTAGACAGTGTACACCTTGTGTTTTTTATTGTTAGGCTTTCCCAACTTTGATCAAAACGACAATACGAACAGTCCTCAAATCATTGTGCTATAAATCTGAGCATTAAATATTCAATTTCTTTTCCCTGTATGCCATCATGGCTTTGAGAATCTAACAACTAAAATAATCCATTGATAAGCAGTAGGCTGTGATTAAGGTTATATTAATTTGATTGACGGTTTGTGAAATCCAGTCAATTCTGGCTTAATTCAAGCAATTTCATAGTCATGCCTCGTATTAACATGCCATTTCTCTCATCAATATCCAGCGACGATGCAAGCTCTTTACTAACCTGGACATGGAAAGTATCAAAAGAACCGGCTATAAAATCAGCAGTTGCATTACTCTATTCCTCAACACTGATATTGAGTTGGTGGCAATTGCATGAAGATATAGAGCAATCACATCAATCCATTTCTTATAAAAATACGCTTGAAGTGATTACTTTCTTATTAACGCTAACCATTCTAGCGCCTGGTTATTATCTCTATGGTGAACATGTGTTTGCATTCTTCTATGAGGAGGAAAATAATTTACAACAATTAAAACATCATATTGATTCAATCCTCGATAACAACAAAATAGCAATCCAAAATTCCAGTAAAGATAAGATTGAAAACCCACTGATCAAGGGACTTTTAGACGACGATATCTCAGACCTAACAGATGACAATAGTTTGAGTGCCAAACCAATGCTAGCAACGGCCGCCGTGATACTGACCTTGCCACTGGGCTGGACTAAATCATCAGCACTATCAAATAATTTTGTTTTACGTGCACTTTGGTTGCTTGGCTATTCATTCATGGATGCAATACCACACATTAACCACGTGCATTTTCTACAACCTGCCAACGCCATTAATCACTTTCATTTCCAACAAGGTCATGCAATCAAACTGTTTGCCGTGTTAATGATGATGTTGACACATGCCGCAGAGGATGCCATTGATTTCATCAACGTGAATCAAGCCAATCATAATGATAATCCGATTCCACAAACTGTGATGCTAACCTGGCTAGGCTTTGCGTTAATCAGTGAGCTGGGTTTAGCTTACGTAGAGTCCACCGTGCATTCTGAAGAACACAGTGAGTCTTCAGGTACGCGCTGCAGTTATCTTGATACGTGGCAGAAAATTGCTATTTGGTTGGGTCAAATAACCACTTGGTTGTATATCGTTAACGACACTTTCGAAATATCATCTGCAAATGGCAATATAAAGCATGACCCGATCAAATGGAGCTTAAGCGTTGCCACAGGCGTCAGCCTATGGTTCAGCGGCAGAGAGGCGATTCACCACCTCAACAGTGAACAAGCCGTTGAAGAGAGAGAATACGATAGGGTTGACAGTCCAACACCAAATGTTTGAGCAACACCTCTGTAGTCCAATACGACTTAATTATCCGATGGCTGTGCGTCTTGGCTGATAACCTGCGGTACCTGCTGCAAACCATTACCGATGCGATTCCAGCGTATTTTATGCAATAAATCAGCATGTGAATTCCAACTCATCCAAATAAAATGCGCTTGTCCTATGAAAGCATCTTGATCCACAAAGCCCCAAGAGCGACTATCATCAGAGTTATCTCGGTTGTCCCCAACCATCATGTACTGACCCTCTGGCACCTTGACGTTATAAAAGTTAGGTACCGAGCGAGCAGGGTTTCTGTAGATTTTATGTTTAATACCTTCTAAATTTTCTTCATAGACTTTGACGATCTGATAACTACCATCCGATGCATATTCCTTAGCTTCACCCAAGTAGGTTTGCGGACAGGGTTTACCGTTGATGTAAAAAACTTTATCGATATAGCTTATTTCATCACCAGGAACGCCGACCACACGTTTAACGAATGGCACAATGGGATTAACCGGGTAGCGAAATAATGCGATCTGACCGCGCTTAGGATGCCCGACAGGCACCATGACAGAGTCCCAAACGGGCCAATACAAACCATAGTTGTACTGCGTGACGATGATCATATCACCTGGAAGTATCGTTGGAGATAGCGACCCCGTAGGCACACGGAAGGGCTGAACAATAAAAGAACGAATCACAAAAACAATGAATAATATTGGGAAAAATGCACGTGCATAGTCGATTACCGGTGGTAGTTCGCTACGTGGCGCAACACCCAAACGACGGCGCCATAACATAAAACAGCCATCAATCAGCAGTACAACACCACTAAAAACAACTAGCACCAACAAAATCAAAGGAAAGTTAAATGACATTGAAAATACCTTTACCCATTATCGGATGGAGAGATGAAATTAAGTTTAAGCTCCTCTGAAACAGGAGCAAGAAACGCATAGCCTCGTAATATATAATTATTCAAAGCTGAACCTTCCGAGCTACGACCAAACATAAGCTGAAAGGTGATACCGTTGGCGCCAACACTTGCAGCAAGATCACGAGCCTTGGCAATCAGTCGAGCTTGGTCCAGCGTTGGATTCGCGCCTTTAACAGCATGCAATTGTATACTTAACTGACCGAGATTTTTCGCATCGGCTGGAATTGATCGATATAAACGGACCTGATTTGGATTGACCGGAGCCTTACTAATTTGAGTTGGCAATACAATGCCGTGTGGAACGAAGGCACGAGATGG
>CACNSC010000010.1 GCA_902623005.1 uncultured Coxiella sp. | reverse complement strand
TATCAGTGTCAGTATTAGATACTGATTCGGTTGTTGTTAAGGTTGTTTTTGATGGGTTACCACTGCCACCACCGCCACCACCGGCAGCAACGGCAACCCCTGCTGCTGCTACCAATAAGACAATGATGGCAGTATTACTACCACCATCCTCTGATATATTTTGGCTGTATTGTGTCGAATGAAGAGGAGTGCTCTCCGATACCTGTTTCGGTTTTAGTTGTACGCCATCCAATGCGGTGAGGTCATTGATTGGCAGTTCGAGCTCGGCTAGTAAGTGTTGCTCATCTGGTTTATGTTCTGGGTGATTTTTCTGGTTCCTATCAACACGGTCTAACTTTGTAATACTATTGCTCATGGTGGATTGAGGTAGGAGCAGGGTATAGAAAAACCAGGTGAATAAATTTAGTTTGAGTGTGCCTCTCAGTGCAAAACTGAGTTTTTTTCCCTGTTGATGTGCGATTTCCAATTTCTTGTTGAATGGTCTCCTTATTTTCATAAATACCACTTTTTGGTCTATTTTAATTATAGATTATTTTTTTTTAGTTTTTTTAGTTTTTTAAATTTCTTTTTAAATTCTGTAATATACTGATTACTATGGTATTTATATTTACCACGTAAGATGATCCCTTGCGGTGCTTTACAGGATTTCACCATGAGTCACTTGGTTATGGATAAAACGGCTTTGCTAACTCAATCAAATGGTTCTATCTACCATTTGGCGTTATTGCCTGATGAATTGGCTTCAACAGTAATACTGGTGGGTGATCCCGGTCGGGTACCGCTTGTTTCCAGACATTTTGACCGTATTACCACCCGCAAATCCCACCGAGAGTTTGTGACGCACACGGGCTGGTATCAAGGGCATCGGCTATCGGTGCTATCATCTGGAATCGGTAGCGGTGGTATCGATATCGTCATGAATGAACTCGATGCCTTGGTCAATATTGATTTCAACACACGAACAGTCAAACAAGACTTTCAGCAGTTGACGATCTTGCGCTTGGGTACGTGTGGTGCGATCCATCCCAATGTGTTACCCGGTGAGACAATATTGTCGAACTACGCAGTTGGCATGGACGGTGTTTTAAACAGTTATGTGGCACAGCCGACCCGTGACGAGCGTGAGTTGTTGTCTGCTGTCCAGACGCTATTACCATCATCAATATCCCAATGTCTGTATGCGGGCTCTAGCTCACTCTCATTGTTACAATATTTTTCGGAGGTGACACACAGGGGGCTGACACTCACATGCCCGAGTTTTTTTGGTGGGCAAGGTCGCAGGCTGCGTTTGCCATTGAGCATGCCCAATATGATTGCTGATTTAGCGACCTTTCAGTTCCAACACCAAGTTTTTTTGAATCTCGAAATGGAGACGGCATTGATCTTTGCATTGGGCCATGCATTGGGCCATCGTGTTGCCTCAATTTCCACTGCAATCAACAACCGCATTACCGGTGAGGTGTTATCAGAAATACCTCAGGCCATAGACAATATGATTGAACAAGCACTTAGTCAACTGAGCGCGGGTTTGTTGGAATAATCCGCTTTACCTCAATAGTTCGTTGGATAAGACAATCGTCTTTTCTTATGCGCTTATTCCAAGTGATGTATGAGGATCCAGCAGCCTCATTGAGAACAAGCATACCAGAGATGGTGGCGCCACCCTGATTATGCGGTAAGCGCCATTGAAATGTTGCGTAATTAGCACTAGCTTTCGTGAAAAGTTTTCCTTGCAAGCGGGTAACGTTTAATTCAATTACGCATGACTCTTCGGAGTTTTTAAAGATCACGCGATCGATGTATGAGTTAATGTGAATGTGTAACGCTACGCTTTTGTCGACTGAATGATAGATTGAACTGTTATTCGCAGATGCTACCGCTTGGCCAGTAATGTAAAATTGCATGACTAGCACGCAGAGGAATTGAGAAAAAGTAATCAGCTTGTTCATGGTTATCACATTCGTGTTGATGCAGCTTATTACTCATTATAGACACTAATTCTCGTGTTTGATGATGAAATCGATACTTATCCAATCGGCTGTGCCAGTATTTAGTGGTGATATGGAAGTCGTCTGATTTTTTTGTCAGCTCAAGGCGTCGAATAATGAACGTTAATCATCGAGGGTTGCATTAGCACTGCGTCGATAAGTGATACTTTTGACCGCCCATATGACGGCTAATACTGGAATACCAACATAGGTGGTAGCAAGAGTGGTAAGCGAGAATTGCCCTTCAATCAAAAGCACAAAGGCTTGGCCAACCATGATGATCAAGCTCAGTGATAGCGCGAATAACGGCGCAAAGGGGTAGCCTTTGGCTTGATAAGGAAGTTGATTTAGGGCGTGTCCTTGTTTTAAGTAGTGTTTTCGAAATTGATAATGGCTTAAGGCAATTCCTGACCAAGCAATGAACCCAGCGAGACTAGAGACATTAACTAGCCAAAGAAATAAACGACCACTGCCAATGTAATTGCATAAAAAACCCAACAAACCAAAGGCTGCAGTTGCGGTTAGTGCCATGATCGGTGCGCCATATCGATTAGTGCGTTGAAAGATTTTTGGTGCATCACCTTGCTTGCTCATGTGCCAAAGAATACGCGTCGCTGAATACAGGTCGGCGTTACAGGCAGAGAGTACGGCGATCAGGATGACAGCATTCATCAGTGATGCGGCATGTGATAAACCAATGTGCGAAAATAATAACGTGAAGGGGCTGAGTGAGACTGAGTTGCCGGTGTTGAGTAGTCGTACATCCGTATAGGGGATAACACAGCTAATGACAAACATGGTTAACACATAAAATAAGAGAATGCGCCAGAAGACTTGTTTGATAGCACGCGGGATGCTGCTTTTGGGGTTCTCTGCCTCACCAGCTGCGATACCAACCAGTTCAGATCCTTGAAACGCAAAACCTGACAATAAAAAGACTTCGAATAAACTGGTAAATCCACCGTGAAAGATGGCTTGATTGGATTGCCAGTTACTAATAGCTGAAGCATCACTGTGCAGATCATGGAAAATAACAAAGGCGCCTACAATGATGAAGATCAAGATGGTGAGTACTTTAAAGAATGACAACCAATATTCTGCTTCACCATAATTCTCGACAGAGAGAATATTTAAGGTAATGATGCAGCCAAAAAATAACACGCACCAGATCAGGGGGTTCGTGTGTGGAAACCAAAAGCCCATGATTAACATGGCTGCGACCAGCTCTGTTGCAACAGTAATTGCCCAATTAAACCAGTAGTTGTAACCCATGGTAAAGCCAAACGGCTTACTAACATAATCCGAAGCGTATTGGATAAAACTCCCTGAGACAGGATTAAAAGCTGCCATTTCACCAAGGCTATTCATTAGAATGTAAACCAGCAGTCCCATTATCAGGTAGGCTATTAAGGCGCCTCCTGCACCTGCCATGTACAAAGCAGATCCGCTGGTAATAAAAATACCCGTGCCCAGCGAGCCACCCAGGGCGATCATCGACAGGTGTCGTGATTTAAGTCGCCGATTAAGCTCTTGTGACATAATACTTCCGAGGGCTATTGGAGATTCGATGATCGTTATTTGAATTTAAGTTTGATTGAACGACCGATTGACTGATACAACTCGGCGATGTTACCCAGGGGGTGGATTGATGTCAATTTAATCGCTGGATGTTTATTAGGCTCTGATTCTGTCTTGATCGTGGTAGGCAGGGCAGGCACCCTTTGCTATACTCGCCGCCTTATTCACAGCATCCACGAGTCTCGAATGATTGATTCTATCCGTAATATCGCCATTATTGCCCACGTTGATCACGGTAAAACAACGTTGGTAGACAAGTTGCTCAGACAAACTGATACGCTGGGTGATAGAGCGCAACCGGTGGAGCGTGTGATGGATTCTAATGCCTTAGAGAAAGAGCGTGGTATCACTATCCTTGCAAAAAATACTGCCATCGAATGGGAGGGGTACCGTATTAACATTGTTGATACACCCGGTCATGCTGATTTTGGTGGTGAAGTTGAGCGTATACTCTCGATGGTAGACTCGGTTTTATTGCTGGTTGATGCGGTCGATGGGCCCATGCCGCAAACGCGTTTTGTGACGCAAAAAGCGTTTAGTTGGGGATTAAAACCAATTGTGGTGATCAATAAAGTCGATCGTGAAGGCGCACGTCCTGACTGGGTGGTTGATCAAATCTTTGATTTATTCGTTAGTCTCGATGCTAATGATGAGCAGCTTGATTTCCCGGTTATTTACGCCTCAGCATTACAGGGCTTTGCCATGACCTCACTGGATGATCCGCAAACAAACATGACGCCGTTGTTACAAACGATCGTTGATCGCGTTTCGCCGCCAGAAGTGAATCAAGATGGGCCTTTTCAAATGCAAATCAGTTCATTGGACTATTCCAGTTACGTAGGTGTTATTGGCACGGGTCGCATTACTCGGGGGCGAATCAAAAGAAATACACCGGTCACGGTGATTGCTGCAGATGGTAAACAGCGAAATGGGCGGGTGTTACATTTATACGGTTTTTCCGGCTTGCAACGCACGGACGTTGACAGTGCAATGGTAGGCGATATTGTCGCGTTGTCCGGCATTGATGGCTTACGAATTTCAGATACTTTGTGTGAGGTGGGTAGCGAAGAAGCCTTACCCGCACTTGCGGTTGACGAACCAACCGTGAGTATTTCCATGCTTGTAAATACTTCACCGTTTGCCGGTCGTGAAGGCAAGTACGTGACTAGCCGACAAATTGGAGACCGCTTAGAAAAAGAGTTAATTGCCAACGTCGCATTACGAGTTCAGCCTGGTTCTGAAGGTGATCGTTTTATCGTTTCCGGCCGTGGTGAATTGCACCTAGCGATTCTGATTGAGACCATGCGTCGCGAGGGCTATGAGCTGGCGGTGTCTCGGCCTGAAGTGATCACTAAAACTATCGATGGAGTTATATCGGAGCCTTTTGAAAGTGTGGTGCTCGATATAAACGAAGAGCATCAAGGTGATATTATGCAGCAGCTTGCTGCACGTAAAGGCACGTTACAATCGATGGAGCCCGATGGTAAAGGTCGTGTTCGTTTAGAGTACATCATTCCAACACGAGGATTGATTGGTTTTCATGGTCGTTTCTTAACGCTGACATCAGGCTCTGGTCTGATGTACCACGTCTTTGATCATTATGGTCCTTCAACGACTGATGCTATCGTCTCTCGTCATCGCGGTGTTTTAATTTCCAATGCGCCAGGTAAAGCCACGGCTTATGCTTTGTGGAATTTACAGTCTCGCGGTGAAATGATGTGTGAGCCTCAGACTGAGGTGTACGAAGGTATGGTAGTTGGCGTGCATACTCGCGATAATGACTTGGTGGTGAATGTCACCAAAGAGAAGCAGTTAACTAATATTCGCGCATCAGGCTCGGATGAAAGCATCATTTTGACACCGCCAATCAAGCTCACCTTGGAGCAGGCGATGGACTTTATTGCAGATGATGAGCTGGTGGAAGTAACACCCAGTTCAATTCGCATCAGAAAAAAACATCTAAAAGAATCCGATCGCAAGCGGTTTAGTCGATAACTCATTGATATGTAGTGCTTATGCTGATTCTTAAGGCTTTTTAAGCTCGCAGACAAAGCTTTTGTTCAGACTGTTTTCAACGTATAATCCGCGCGAAACTTGTGCTGATGCACTCGATACACCCACTTTAAATTTTACTTAAGGAGTAGTCATGGTTGTTGAAAAAACACTATCGATAATAAAGCCAGATGCCGTCGCTAAAAACGTCATTGGAAAGATTTACGACCGTTTTGAGTCTGCAGGTCTTAAGATTACAGCGGCTAAGATGGCTCAACTGAGTCGCGAAGAAGCAGAAGGTTTCTATGCCGTTCACAAGGAAAGACCTTTCTTCAATGATTTGGTTGAATTTATGATCTCAGGCCCGGTGATGATTCAGGTGCTTGAAGGCGAAAATGCTATTGCTAAAAATCGCGAATTGATGGGTGCGACTAATCCTCAAGAAGCTGATGTTGGTACGATTCGCAAAGACTTCGCAGATTCCATTGATGCCAATGCAGTACACGGTTCTGATGCCAGTGAAACAGCTGCCAATGAAATCCATTACTTCTTCGGTAGCTAATGACCTCCAGTGCTCCCCTCATTAATTTACTCGATCTTTCGATAAATGCCTTGGCAGACTTGATGGTTGCTTGGGGGGAGAAACCTTTTCGTGCCAAACAATTGTTGCAATGGGTCTATCAACGCGGTGTCACTGACTTTGATGCCATGACTGACATGAGTACCAGTTTGCGTCAACGTTTGGCACGAGAAACGATGATTCAACTGCCGGAGGTGGCATTAGAACGCACGGCAACCGATGAGACGATCAAATGGTTGCTGCGTTTAACCGATGGCAATTTGATTGAAACGGTTTTTATTCCAGAAGCCAATCGCGGCACGTTGTGTGTCTCATCACAAGTCGGTTGCGCGCTTAATTGCAGTTTTTGTGCGACGGGTAAAGAAGGTTTTAATCGCAATTTAACTCAGGGTGAAATCATTGGGCAATTGTGGCTGGCAGTCAGTCAATTATCCGATGAAAATTTTGCTAAGTCGCACGTGATTACCAATGTCGTCATGATGGGCATGGGTGAGCCTTTGCTGAACTACGAACCTGTGCGTGATGCGATGGCGATTATGCTCAATGACTTAGCTTTTGGTTTGTCTAAATACCGTGTGACCTTGAGTACCTCGGGTGTTGTGCCAAAGATGCGTCAACTGAGTGAAGAAAGCGAAGTCGCATTGGCGGTGTCATTGCATGCGCCCAATGATGAGTTGCGCAATCAATTGGTCCCGCTCAATAAAAAATACCCTATTAGTCAGTTGATGCAGACCTGTCGTGACCACTTCGATAACCGTCGTGCGATTATGTTCGAGTACGTGATGTTGGCAGGAGTCAATGATTCTATTCGGCATGCCAAGCAGTTAATTGGTGTATTGGAGGGCGTGTCTGCCAAAGTCAATTTAATTCCTTTTAATCCCTTTGATGGTTCAAATTATCAGGTATCGTCACCGGAAGTCATTGATGCCTTTCAACGTAAGTTAGCCAGTGCTGGCATAAACGTTCGTGTACGAAAAACACGCGGTGATGATGTGGCTGCGGCCTGCGGTCAGTTAGCGGGGGACATTACCGATCGTACAGGTCGTAAAAAACGCTGGTTACAAACCGGCTCACTGATTCCTGTGAACCAAGCGGCCAAGTCTGCGTAATATTTCTAAGATGCTTTGCAATCGTTTTATGTGATTAATTGCTCTTGTGACTAATTATTCAATATAGCGTTCATGTGATATCTAGTATTGCAAAGTAATTATAATCAGTGAGTTGCACGCGAATTGGGAAAGTCATTGATAACTGAACTATAATTAGTGTGGTAAACGGTTGGTATTTTCTGGGTTAAATTGGAGTGGTGTATGATAACTGAAGATGACCACGAACAAAATATGAAAAAGCTGGAAGATTTAAATCAAAAAATTGAAAATTTTAAAACTACTTTTAATGAAAGAATTCCTTCTGGTGGGGTAAGTCAACTTACGGAATTTGGTGAGGAAATCGAAGATGCTATTGAGGCAGCAAGAGTTTTTCCTAGAGACCTATTCGATCAAGTAAAGGCTTATGCTCAACGTATGCATTCTATTGATAAGGATAAAGCGCTTGGATTAGGCCGAATTATTGAAGAGATTGAGACTTACAATTCAGCGCTGCTTGAGCAGATGGCAGATTTCATTAATAACTCTGATGATAAAGAAAATATTCTAAATCACACTCCTATAAAATCTGATATAATAAGAGCGAAGTTGCGCGAATTGGTGAAATTGCATGATGGAAATCATTCTCAAATTCGCAAAGATAAAGGTACAACAAATATGATTTATCAAGATTCACAAATGGATCTATTGAAAGAGTGCCTGCTTACTAGGAGTAAAAATAGACCTAAAATTTCTCTATCGGTATTCTGGGGCTGGAGTCGTGGTTATAACAACGGAAGCTCTTTAGTGAATAAGATCAATAATGAAATTACAAAACTTAAAACAAATAATTATTATTACGAGGAAAGAGTGCCGTCGGATAGTGAGCGTCTTTTACTACTATCTTCAAAAGAATATTATGAAATACAAAAGCAGAAGCAAGAGTTATACGAAAAGAGACAAAAAGATGCTAATTCAGAGCATTTTCGGAAGCCATAACCCAATTACTAGCCATCCTCGCTGTCGTCCACCAGCATGCTTTTGCTTATCGATTGAGACGGATCAAGGTTTTTTCTTTATTTGATCGATCCAGCTGATTATATTCCTCAAAAACCTTTACATTATTGGATTATACTGTACCCTGCGTGTTTACAGATTGAACACCTTCATCCCGCCATCCAACGTCAGTGAGAGTGCTATGTCTTTTTCATCCATGGGCTTGTCAGAGTCTATTGTGCAGTCTATTCGATACTCAAAGCCTACCCCCATACAACAGCAAGCCATCCCTGAGGTCATCAAGGGCAGGGATGTCATGGGTGCTGCTCAAACGGGTACCGGTAAAACGGCTAGTTTTGTCTTGCCGGTGTTAGAGCGTTTGCTGCACGGCCCCCGTGCACGTGCCAATAGTGTGCATGCGTTGATTTTAGCGCCCACGCGAGAGCTAGCCGCTCAAATTGGTGAGAGTGTCAGAGCCTATAGCAGTCACACCGACTTACGTTCGACGGTGGTGTATGGTGGTGTCAAGATCAATCCACAAATGATGCGGCTGCGTAAAGGAGCGGATATTTTAGTCGCAACGCTGGGTCGATTATTGGATTTATACGAGCAGAATGCCGTGCGCTTTAAGTTCTTACAAGTGGTCGTATTGGATGAAGCGGATCGCATGTTGGATATGGGGTTCATTCGTGATATTCGAAAAATACTCGCGATACTGCCACCCAAACGTCAAAACTTATTGTTTTCAGCAACTTTCTCCAATGAGATTCGACAATTGGCACAAGGGCTGCTGCGAGAGCCTGTTGAAATTTCACTGAACCCTAAAAATACCACGGTAAAAAGCGTGAAGCATTGGGTTCACCCGGTCGATCAGAAAAAGAAATCTGAATTACTATTTAGCCTCATGACGGATCGTGCGTGGAAAAAACTATTGGTTTTCACCCGAACCAAGCATCGTGCCAATCAATTAGTTAATTTTTTAAGTGTTAAAGGTGTACTTGCAGAGGCGATACATGGCAACAAAAGTCAAAATGCTCGTTTGAAAGCATTAGCGAATTTTAAATCTGGTGATGCGACTGTGTTAGTGGCCACCGATGTCGCTGCTCGGGGTATTGATATTGAGTCACTGCCTCAAGTGGTTAACTTTGATTTACCCAATGTAGCGGAAGACTATGTGCATCGGATTGGTCGAACAGGGCGTGCAGGCGCTAAGGGTGAGGCTATTTCTTTAGTCAGTGCCGATGAAGTGCATTTATTGTCGGCTATCGAACACTTGATAAAGCAAGTCTTAAGCCGCGAGTTAGTCGATGGATTTGAGCCTGTCCATGATGTCCCAGTGACGAAGCTGGGTGTTAAGTTGTCAGGCAAGTCATCATTAAAAAGTGGTCAAGCGAAAAAGGCTCGTCGAAAACAAGCATCAATACACAATGATTCATCAGGCCGTCGCTCAGGTTCTTCATCACGTCAACGTTCTGATGAAAGTTCACGATCAGGATTATCCTCTAGACGATCTTCAGCGCGCCGCTCTAGTACTCAACCCCACCAAAGTTCCAGTGAGGGTACACGTTCTGGATCATCTTCGAGACGATCTTCAGCGCGTCGTTCTAGTACTCAGTCAGGTAGCGGTTCGGGTCATGCATCTCGATCGACAACATCGTCTTCTCGATCATCAAAGCAACGTTCCCGTCATCGGGTTGCTTAATGCTTTTTGTCTTGTGAATACGAGTTTACTTTTTTTCATGAAGTTGAACTGATGGGCCATAAAATAATCGGTGCGTGTAATAGATTAATCGACCGATAAATAATCCAGCAGTGATGCCTGAGACAAATAACATTGCAAATTCGAAGTGAGTATTGGTCAATAATTCTGGGTCGGCAGCACTTTGATAGCCAAAATAATACTTCGTAAAGAAGATAATCAGTATGATAACCAGAGTTGACCACGTTCCTGGAATCTTAATGAGCCATCGCGATCGATCGACCGTAATATTTTGCTTTAATGCCTGGAGAAGTCCGCTGAGAACTCCAACCATCAAGCTCAAGATAAATACTGAAACTACAAATACATTGAGAGAGAAATGTGAGAGTAAAGAATCTAATGATAAATAGGCAAAAATAACCGGAATAATAATCACTTTTAAATACGGTATAACACCACCTTTTGCGGCTTTGATTCCAACAAAAAAAACAGTATGCAAACAACAGATATACCCACCATGGGGTATTCCAAAGTGTCAGTCCAATGGTCTCAATTAAATTCTTCATACAATTTCCCGCAGCAAGTTTTTCGAGTAGCAACTACTTGTAATGCATTTTTTTAAAATGACGGTTATTTCTGTTGAATGTCAGTCAATTTTATTGATTTAAGATAATTAGAGGTACTTATTGATACTCAGTGCAGCCCGATTGACTGCACCGAGTATAAAAAGATCGACTAGCTTTGCAGCTGGTTGAGTTTATCTTGCAAGGCTTCAGCAGAGCTTGCGCCACGAATGACTTCAAATTGATTAGTCTTGAGATTCGCAAGTACCAATGCCGGTGTTCCTGAAAAACCAATTGCTTTTGATAGTTTGGCTGTTTTAGTTAATTCCTGAGTCACTGTTTCCGAAGCCATTACATTTTTAAGTCTGCTGATACTAATACCTTGAGCTCCAGCAATCTTCATGATCCCATCTTTCGTAAGACGCTGTTTTTGAGCTAATAAGGCTTTATTGAATGCAGCATACTTTTTAGGATCGATTTGATAAACCGCTAAGGCTGCTTTTGCTGCAACAGCAGAATTGCCCCCAAAGATCGGCAGTTCCTTGAAAATAATTTTTAGGTTGTCGTTATTTTTCAACAGCGTATTGATGACTGGAGTCATGTGTTTGCAGTAGCCACACTGGTAGTCAAAAAACTCAACCAATACCAAAGGTCCGTTCGCATTGCCTAACACTGGCGATGCTGAATCATTGAATAGGGTTGTTTGATTGGCTTTAATCGCCGTAACTGCCAAACGTTGCTGTTCAGCCAACTGTTGTTGACGTAAAGCAACATTGGCCTCCGCGATAACTTGTGGATGAGAGATTAAATAGTCACGAACGATATTTTGAATCGCGGTAACATCTTCCTGGGTGTAAGTCTTGCTAGGCGTTGATGCTTTGTTTTCGAAAGCAAGCGTTGCAGAGCAACTAATGATGGCGCCAGCAATGAATGCTGAAATAATCGTAATTTTTTTCATGAGATTTCTTCCCTGTTAGTAGTTAATTGAGCGCTAATCATTAGCGTTCATCAACATATTAACGGGTTGCGGTGCCAAAACAAGTGTGAGCGGTTTTGTGATAGTGCTTGTTCCATCCAGGAGTGATTCCCTTGTCTGATGTGATCAAGTAATAGCCCACTCACCTTAATCAGTTGATTAAGGCGAGTACCGGTCATCTAGGATTAATCGCAGCTAGTTGGCAGCTAAATCGTGAATCTCTTTTTGTAATCCAGTAATTGCTTGTTGATTTTGTGCTTGCAGCTGCTCGATCTCAGTTTGTAAGTGACTGATTTGATTTTGCACGGCTTCTTGTTGGCTTGCTGCTTGTTGTTGCTGTTGAGCTTGTATGGCTTGTAACTGTTTGGGAATACTGTCTGAGACTTGTTGGATTTGGGTCTGAACTTTCGATAATTCGCTGTTGCAATCCGATGCGCCTGTCGAGCTACTTGCCGCTGATGGGTCACTAGTTGGTGCGGCTGCCATGGTGCTCAGCGGTAGCAGGGTAGCTGCACATGCGCAGATTGTGATGATGGGTGATAATTTCATGATTGTCCTCTTGATTGGCGTGTGTTTCTTTAATTGTCACGGGACAGTGTATCACCTAATACTTAAGATAAGATTAAATTATCCGCCTGCCATGGGCATTAATACGGTAATTTGATCATTTTCTTTTAACGAATGCTTGTTTGGATCATCTACCTTCTTTTTATCGATAACATAGGCCGTGAAAGGCTGGCAGCAATGCTGAGCATCTAAAAACAGCTGTTTAGCCGTTTGTGGGAGTTGATCTACCATTTGCATGATCGCCTCTCGAAGCGTTGCTTGGATCGGTAGTTCAATACTGATGCTGTCACGTTGTAGTCGTTGCTGGAGTGGTAAATTAAAGTGGAGGGTAACCTTCATGATATTTTTGCCTGATCGATGAGTTGAGTGATCATGTAGGTTAGAAGACGCAGTTTATTACTGCAAGTTTGCGTCAGCCAATGGTTGCTGATATTTCAATTAACATCAGGTAGACTGCGTACTTTTCTTTGAGAAGCTCATTATGTTGCCCGTAATCGCGTTAGTTGGTCGGCCAAATGTCGGTAAATCGACGCTTTTTAATTTTTTGACGAAAACCAAGAACGCATTGGTATTTGATATGCCAGGTGTAACTCGCGATCGTCAATACGGCCAAGGCCAAGTTGGAGAATCGCCTTACATCGTCATTGATACCGGTGGTTTGGCTGAGCCTGATCATCCTGAAATTACGGAGATGACTGACCCCCAAGTTATACAAGCCATCGAGGAAGCGGATGTTGTCTTGTTTATGATCGATGCGAAAGATGGAGTAACTCAGGCCGATAATGAGATAGCATCACTTCTCAGGCAGTCTTACGCCAACAAAGTGAAATTAGTCATTAATAAATCAGACCGTGATGATGTCACCTCAATTGTTGCTGAATGTTATGCATTGGGTCTAGGTGAAGCGACAGCCATCGCTGCAGTTAATGGTCGAGGCATAGAAAGGGTTATCAGTTCTATCTTATCAGCCATCACCTTGCCAATTGAATCGAACGAGTCGGAAAGTCATGACTATCAAGGCATACCGATTGCAATTGTCGGCAGGCCCAATGTTGGAAAATCTACATTGATCAATCGTATTCTGGGTGAGGAGCGTGTTGTTGTCTTGGATTATCCTGGGACGACGCGTGACAGTATTCCGATTCCTTTTGAGCGGCGTGGAAAAACCTATACATTAATTGATACTGCGGGTGTCCGACGTCGCGGTAAGGTCACAGAAGTCATTGAGAAATTTTCGATTGTTAAAACTATCCAAGCCATGCAGCACGCTAATATTGTCGTTGTTGTCATTGATGCACGTGAGGGATTAACCGAACAAGATTTAAAACTGATTGGGCGTGTTTGTGACATGGGTAAAGGGTTGATCATTGCCATTAATAAATGGGATGGCATGGAGCAGTACGATCGGGATCAGTTGATTGAGTCGGTTGATCGTCAGCTAAGCTTTGTCCCCTTTGCGCGCCGCTATCATATCTCAGCCTTGCACGGTACTGGTGTCGGTTGTCTTTTCAATGCGATTGATGAAATTGATCAATCGGTTTCTCAAGCACTACCAACCGCTCAATTAACTCGGGCATTGGAAAAAGCGATAGAGCTCCATCAGCCACCGTTAGTAAAGGGGCGTCGGATTAAATGCCGTTATGCGCACATAGGCAGTCGCTTCCCGTTAGTTATTGTTATTCATGGTAAGCAGTTGCGCGCTATGCCGGGTGCATATCGACGCTACTTATCCAACTATTTTCGCGAGACCTTTCAGCTAAAAGGCTTGCCTGTTGTTATTGAGTGTCGAGAAGATGATAACCCATATGATCATCAAAAACGTTAGAGATTTAACAACATTAACTCTTAGTATCAAATTGAGAAATAATTAAATTGATTATGAAAGTGCCTTATCAGAATCCAAAAATACTTATAGTTGGACCCTCGTGGGTGGGTGATATGGTAATGACGCAATCGATTTGTGCTGCTTTATCGCAGCGATACAATGCTCCGCAGATTGATATATTAGCGCCAGAATGGAGTGCGCCAGTGATTTCGCGAATGCCAGAAGTTAATCAGTCGATTGCGTCTCCACTTAAGCATAAACAGATTGCATTGCGTCAGCGTTACTTAATTGGAAAGGCGCTTCGAAAGAATCATTATCATCAGGCAATCGTTGTGCCTGGTTCTTGGAAGTCAGCTATTATTCCATGGGTGGCGGCTATTCCTGTTAGAACCGGTTTTTTGGGGGAGCAGCGTTACGGTATTCTTAACGACCACCATCAATTAGATAAAAATCATCTACCAACTATGCTGCAGCGCTACTTGTATTTAGCAACATTGACTGTCACAAAAACGCCTAGTAGCAACCATTACCCTAAATTAATAGCTCATGACGCTGATCAAGCATTACAGCGTTTTAATCTGTCTTTGAAAAAGTGTAAGCCCGTTTTGGCATTATGTCCGGGTGCTGAGTTTGGTGGCTCTAAGCAATGGCCTCTAGAATATTATGCAAAGATTGCCATGCATCAGCTTAATCAAGGCTGGCAAGTGTGGTTGTTTGGTTCAGCTAAAGATCAATGTACAACTGCAAAGATTAATCAGTTGTGCCAAGACGCATGTATCGACCTTGCAGGAAAAACCAAACTTGGTGATGCGATTGATTTGCTGTCAATGGTTGATCTGGTGGTGACCAATGATTCTGGGCTAATGCATGTGGCTTGTGCCTTGGATAGAAAGGTTATTGCTATTTATGGGTCTAGTTCTGCAGACCATACGCCACCATTATCAGAAAATGCTAAAGTCCTTAGTCTGAAGTTACCCTGTCAGCCATGTTTTAAGCGCGATTGTCCTTTGGGGCACTTTGCTTGTATGAAACAACTAAAACCTGACCAAGTCCTATCACAAATACGCGTAATGTTTGAAGAGAAAAGTTTAATTACCGAATAAACAGTTCTTTAATTTTCTTTTTAAGAACCGATTGGACGCTTTCCTTGTTAGCAATATCCACTGTCATTGAACTTTCTAGTAAATTTTTATTGTATTGACATCGCTCAGTAAGCAGTTGGCTAAATCTATCGATAATCTCTGGCGTCTGCTCAAATAGAGGCTTCATATCACTGCGAGAAAATTCTAGGCACCAGGTTGGTTGTGTTGCTTTCACGGAAATCCTGCGTGGTGTATCCAGTAAGAATGCTTGCAAGCCAAACACATCACATGGCTTAAAAGATTCCATGGCAACTGGACACCCATTTTTAGTTAGTTCATAGGCCTGGCAATTTCCCTGTAAGATTAAAAACAGTCGGTGTTCATCATCCACCCGTTGATGCATGATGAATTCTCCAGATACAAAGTATTGCGATTTACACTGGTCAACAACGGTTTGTTTTTGCTGATCAGTCAGGTGTGCCAGAATCGAGCATTGCTCAATGCATTGTGTGATGATGGCTTTACTTGGAGTCTCGGGTTGGCATTGAGCCAGTAGAGGCTGTTCGTTTACGATTGGCCATGAGGGTTTAAGACGCGCGATAGGTAGTCCTGCTTTAAGCATCCGGTTAATTAAACAGCTGTTGAAGGTGAGAAAGAAATTTCGCTTTTCCTCAAAGGATTTAACGAACAGCTCGAAATGAACCGTATACAGGCTGTCAATTTCTAATCGAAACTCATTGTCATCATGGCTTGCGATTCTAACTCTAACGTCGTCTTCATTGGCATGCTCCAGTAGCAGTGAACGAAAAATGCCCATCAGCCGTTCAGTATCAATGTACGGCGAGGTTTGATAAAAGCCCGTGATCATCAAGTAAGAATCGTCGGGCTGTTGGATAATTTTATAAGAATCATTAATTAATGCGTGATTTGGAATCACGTAGCGTTGATGATGTAAAACATGTCCGGTTTCGGTTACGGGTATCAGGCTGATGTTTTTCCAAAAAAAGTCTTCAACTAAACCATAGTTTTTATTGTGCTTAATGTAGCTGCCTTGTTTGACCTTGCCAGTGAATTGGATCGAGATCCCCGCTATTAACTCTTCAATGGTGCTTTTAGATGAAAAGCCAAGAATAAACGCACCAACTCCAGAAGCTGCTAGAAGATTTGAGACATTGATACCATACACTGCTCGTATGATGATCAAGGCGATAAGAAAGTAAATGACTAGATTTAGAGTATTGGTCAGTAAACGCGGTTTTCGCTTGCGATTATTACGAATATCTATTCCATCCCAAACAAAATAATCAAGACCAGATGTAAGCATAATCGCTATAAATAGCCATAAGGCTGTTTTATTACCGTGATCAATGTGCTGAAGTGTTACCTTACCGGAAAGATGGCTCATCAAGCGGGCAAATGGATATTCAAAGTATTTAGTCACCAATAGAAGAATAAAAACACTGAATGTGATTGAGAACTTTGCTTTGTTACTGTTTAGACCGCAGAGTCTTAGAACTAACTGAATTCCAAAATAACAGCCAAAAATGATAACAAGAACAATGAGCGTTTTAACAACACTCTGAAGTGATAAATCCATCTAACAACAATCCATTCCGGCACAGTGATTATAATTTAACGCATTTTAGAAAAACTGGATATGAGGTGCATAGGGTTGTCTAGCACAGCTCAGGTGGTCTGGTTTAAATTTGATCATTGTCATTGGTGCGAATGGACATATCCCATATCAAGTGCATGCCCGAATTATTTCAGGTTGCGTTATGTATTTCAGCCCTTTAGGATGGCCAATATTTTGCAGATCTACTGAGTCTTTTTAGCGTATTGAGGGTCGTATCAAATGGAAAAAACTCGCCATATTTCAAGAGCTGGAATCCTGGCTGCCGCTGTGGGTGGCATGGTCGGTTCGGGTTGGTTATTCGGACCATTTTTAGCTGCAAAAATGGCGGGTCCTGCCAGCGTTTTGTCTTGGGCATTAGGTGGTGGCTTGATGATGATTATCGCTTTAACTTTTGCCGAGCTGGTCTCATCGTTCCCCTCAAAAGGCAGCATGGTGCGTTTTTCACACCTCAGTCATGGGACATTGACCAGTTTTACTCTTGCATGGGTGGCATGGTTGGCATCGGTCATGGTGGCGCCGATTGAAACCTCGGCTGCACTGCAGTACATGGGGCATGTTTGGCCTAGCTTGGTCTTTAAGCACTCGGGAGAGACTATTTTGTCTTCGCTTGGGATTGCTGTAGCGGCAGTTGTCATGTTGCTGTTGTGTGTAATCAATTGTTTCGGTACGAGCGTTATTTCTAAAGGTAATGTTTCAATTGTATTATGGAAAGTGGCCATTCCAATTATTACTATCATCATTCTGCTACCCACCCATTTCTCATTGCATGCCTGGGCACATACGACCTTTATGCCCAGCGGTTGGCATGGCGTCTTAGCGGCATTGCCACTAGCAGGTGTCGTGTTTTCTTTTATTGGCTTTAGTCCTGCTCTGCAGTTGGCTGGTGAAGCAAAAGATCCAACCCGCACGATTCCTTTTTCAATCTTGTGTGCCATTGGTTCTGTTATTTTGTTATACGTGTTATTAGAGTTGGTGTTCGTTGGTTCGTTACCAGAGAGTAGTTATGCTAGTGGGTGGTCAAAACTGCATTTCGTTGGTGAGGCAGGGCCAATAGCAGGGTTGATTACGTTATTTGGCTTTATGTTTTGGCTGAAAATCATCATGATCGATGCCGTCATATCACCAATCGGCACGGCTTACATTTATACTGGATCAACCGCTCGGATGAACATTGCGATGAGTCATAACGGCTATTTGCCGAAGTTAATGAGAGACATGAACTATTATCGATCCCCTTGGCTTGCAATCATGGTCAATTTTATTATCGGTATGATTTGCTTCCTGCCTTTTCCAGGGTGGCAGTCAATGGTTGGGTTCTTGGTAATTTGTTTTGTATTGGCCTATGCGATAGGCCCGATTGCATGTGCAACGTTGCGCTACCGTGCCCCCAACATTAATCGACGCTTTAAAGTACCTGCAGTCAATCTAACCTGTTATTTGGCCTTCACGATTTGCAACCTGATGATCTACTGGACAGGATGGCCTGTGGTATCAAAGCTACTCATCGTCATGGTGCTGGGTTATCTGTTTCTGGCGGTTTATTCGTATTGTGTTAAAGGGTTGCAAACGATAGCGTTGCGTCCTGGTTTATGGTTACTACCATACTTAATAGGGCTTGGTGTACTCTCTTTTATTGGTGACTTTGACGGCCTGCACTGGATGCATTTTGGTTTTGACATGGTTTACGTCGCGATTTTTTCACTGTTGATATTTGTCTATGCGGTTTATCTGGGAGTGTCTCGAGGGCAACTGACTGAGAGTGCAATTGCACTGGCGCAACAAGATTAGTATGAATCGATCAATCAGTATATCAGTGATTATCCCCAGCTATAATCGGGCAGCCTACTTACCCCGCGCCTTAGATTCAGTGTTGGCTCAAACGTACTCGTGTGATGAGTGTATCGTGGTTGATGACGGCTCAACCGATAATACCAAACACGTTTTAATCAACTATCCAACGATAAAAAGTTTGTCTCACCCGACTCGTCGTGGTGTCAGTGCTGCACGTAATTTTGGTCTGGCTCATGCTAAAGGTGAATGGATTGGTTTTTTGGATTCCGATGATGTTTGGATGCCGCATAAATTACAACGTCAAATGGCAGTCATACAGTCACACTCCAAGTTCCGATGGATGCACACTGAGGAATGGTGGTACCGCGGGGGGGTGCGAGTTAATCCAATGAAAAAACATCAAAAAAAAGGTGGTCGGATTTATCTACACTGCTTGCCAAGATGCATGGTGTCGCCCTCGTGTGTTTTAATTCACCGCTCAGTCTTCGAGCGAGTCGGTGTCTTTGATGAGTCGCTTCCTGCGTGCGAAGACTATGATTTGTGGTTGAGAATTGCTGCGGTTTACCCGATTTATTTCGAGCCTACCGCGTGCGTGATAAAGCACGGTGGTCACGATGATCAGTTATCGCGTCAGTATTGGGGCATGGACCGCTTTCGTGTTGAGGCATTGAAAAAACAATTAGACTCGGTTTCTCTGAGTCAGCAGGAACGTGATGCGACACGAGAACAGTTAAAACAAAAGTTATCGATTTTGCTACTAGGCGCAAAAAAACGCCAACACCAGCAAGCTATCACGCACTATCAACAACAGTTGGCAACTTATGAGTAAATTAGCACAAGTAGTTATGCAAGTGGCTTTGCCTTGCGAGGCACGACCGTTAATCGATCATTATCGCATGAAGAAAGCGACTAATGCTCTGGTGACGTCTTACCATAATAGTGATGCATCACTGCATTTGTTGGTTAGTGGTGTTGGTAAAGTCAATGCCGCGATGGCAATAGCGCATTATTGCGCGATACAACCCGTGCGACATCATGCAGCTTTTTTTAACATTGGAATTGCAGGTTCTAGTCATTATTCTATCGGCCAATGTGTCATGGCCAATAAAATAGAAGATGCATCTAATAAGCAGGTTTGGTACCCGTATTTACTGAAAAAGTTACCATGCGACTCTGCGACTTTGCGGTGTTATGATCAGCCACAATATCGCTGTATGGACGCGCTAGTGGATATGGAGTCAGCAGGCTTTATGCAGGCAGTGAGTCGTTTTTCATACCAGGATCAAGCACAGGTATTAAAAGTTGTGTCTGACCACAGTCATGAGGATCATGCGGTTATTAAATCGCAACAGGTGCAAGATTGGATTAAATCGGCGCTACCCCAAATAGACAGTGTCCGCCAAGCCTTACTGCAACGATCTGCTTTGGTTATGCAATCCTGTGTTGAGTTAAAAGAGTATGATGCGGTCTCTGATCAATGGCGTTTTTCCCATTATCAACAGCATCGATTAAAGTTTCTATTACAACGCTGGCAGGTTGTTTTTGAACAGCGTCCAGTGATTGAATACTGTCAAGGTTGTTTAGATGCCTCTGCGGTATTAAAAAAATTAGAACATGCACTGTCCAATGCGCGCTATCGATTCGAGTAAGTTATGCAAGTTATCTATGTTGAAAAAAGAATAGTTTCACACCCGCGTGTCAAGGCAATTTTGCAGCGCTATGGGTCGCAAAAGACCGTGATTGAATGCGAGCATTACCGTGAAATTTTCAATCGAAAATCACAGAACTTTCGTCTACAAAAGCAAAATCCGGCATTAATCTTAGCCGAAAAACCTAAATCCCGTGTGTTAGCAACGCCGCCGGGATTTGGTATTGGTGGTCGTCATAATTATTATTTTTCCCACTTACTCAATTGCCCGTATGACTGCCGTTATTGTTTTTTACAGGGCATGTATCAAAGTGCTCATTATGTTTTATTTGTCAATTACGAAGATTTTCAACAAGATATTATTGAGTGTTTGGCCGCACACGGTAATGAGCCCGTCACTTTTTTTTCAGGTTATGATGCTGATTCTTTAGCATTAGAAAGTAAGACCGGGTTTATTCAACATTTCCTGCCTTTCTTTCGTCAATACCCAACAGCCTTATTCGAAATTCGAACTAAAAGTGCCAACGTTAAAGCCTTATTAGCCTGTGAACCAATTACCAATGCGGTTGTTGCATTTAGTTTAACGCCAGACTTAATTTCAAAGCATGTTGAGCATCGTGTGCCTCAATTGGCTCAGCGATTACAAGCCATGGCACAGTTGCAAGCTGCCGGCTGGCTGATAGGCTTGCGGTTTGATCCATTAATTTATGATGATAATTTTGAGAGTCTGTATGCTGAATTATTCGAGCAAGTATTTTCCATCCTGTCGGTAGATAGCATTCATTCGATCAGCACTGGTTTGTTGCGGTTTCCCGAAAAAATGTTTCACAAAATCCATGCGCTATATCCTGAAGATGTGCTTTTAGCTCATCCGTTGCAGGCAGAAAATAAACAGGTTTCATATACCCAATCACTAGAAAAACACATGTTGACCTGGGTGCATCAGCAGTTACTCGAATATGTACCTGATGCGTTACTGTTCAAATGTAGTGGTGATTGACTCCAGCAAGTTTTTTGTTAATGTGTGTTTTTTTAGTTCAATGTAAGGTTGGCCCTGATGATCATAGGAATCCCAAAAGAGATTAAAAATGCCGAATACCGAGTCGGTCTGACCCCGTTCAACGCGCACGAGTTAGTAACCCATGGTCATACTGTGGTGGTTGAGAAAGACGCGGGTGCCGGGATTGGTTTTACTGATGAGGATTATCAGGCCTCTGGTGTATTGGTGGTCTCTAGCGCTGAAGAAGTGTTTGCTCAGGCTGATCTGATTGTCAAAGTGAAAGAGCCACAGCCTAGCGAGTATCCGTTGTTACGAGCAGGGCAGGTGATCTTTACTTACCTGCATCTGGCTGCTGATCCGACACAAACGCAAGCGCTAATGGATTCCGGTTGTATTGCTATTGCCTATGAAACCGTCACGGATCATCGTAATACACTACCTTTATTGACACCAATGAGTCAGGTTGCCGGTCGATTATCAGTTCAGGTAGGTGCGCATTGTTTACTAAAATACAACGGTGGCTCTGGCTTGTTGTTGGGTGGTGTTCCTGGTGTCGCTGCGGCAAAGGTGGTTGTGATCGGTGGGGGTGTAGTTGGAACCAATGCGATTCGAATTGCTATGGGGATGGAAGCAGACGTTACGGTGTTAGACGTATCACATCCAAGATTAGAGCAGTTAGATTTTCAATTTGGAGGCCGTTTGAACACGGCTTATGCCAGTCGAGCTAATTTGGAGCAATACGTCAAAAATGCTGATTTAGTTATCGGTGCTGTTTTAATACCAGGTAAGGCCGCACCCAGTCTGGTACCGAAGGCATGGTTGAGTGAAATGCGCCAGGGATCAGTCATGGTCGATGTGGCGATTGATCAAGGTGGCTGTTTTGAAACCAGCCGTCCAACTTCGCATTCTGATCCAACCTTTGTTGTGGATGGTGTGGTGCATTATTGCGTAACCAATATGCCGGGCTCAGTACCGCGGACATCGACTTTGGCGTTGAACAACGTAACCCTTCCTTTTGTGATGAAAATTGCCAATCAAGGCTGGCGCGGCGCAATCACAACCGATCTGCACTTAAGAAATGGTGTGAATGTGTGTGAAGGAAAACTGACGCACCCCGGTGTTGCATCAGATACTGGAATTCAATACTCCAAGCTCGATTAGTGGTCGTCGTGATCAATCACTCGTCCTGGCGCGGTTGTTGATTGTGATTGTGCTGGCGATTTCATCCAGCGTTTTCTTACGGCATTAATCGTCATGGTAGCCAGTCCAAGAATGGCGATTAAGATAACAATGTAAGATAAAGCAATGACGCCGATGATCGCCAAACCGATCGTTGCTAGTACGGCAACGGCTGTTATTAAAGGATTGCGTGGCGTTGTATTCATCATCAAAATTCCTACGGCTGAGAACAAAAAATCATGTCTACATTATATATGGTGTCTTAAACTAAAAAAACAAGGTTGAAAATAAATCATCCAACTTTGAGTTTGATCAAAAAATAATCAATCGCAGTTTGATTTTGATTCCAGTTGCGGTTGCATTTGAAAGCCCGGATGAGCCATTGTTACTTGCACAGAGACTGTGGTAAGGTACTATTTTTAAACAGTTATTTGTAACATCTGTTGTTTTTAAAGGACACACCATAAGGACATGACATGAGCCAAGCAAAACAACCATCAATAATTTGGGTCGGTGCAATCGCAATGGCATGCATGCCGTTAGCCAACAGCTATGCCGATAATGACCCTCAGGCCGTAAATTTGCCGGCGCCAGTCATGACGCAACCAACAGTTGCAGAGCCTCATGATACGTTAGCATCTTCCGTTTTAATTGACATGTCACACGTGGATACTGATCAGTACGCGTGGTGCCAACCCAGTGATGACCCCGCCTTGGTCACAGTCGCAGAAGAAGTGACGGGTGAGGCGACGGAAGGTGACTTACCCGATTTGCCATCAGCAACAAGTAGTTTAACTGAAACTGACGATGACACAGCATCGACTAACGAAGACGCTGATACTGATCAATCTGGTGTGTCTTTAGCTAAGAACGATCGTTTTAAACTCAACGGTTTTATTTCAACGGGTGTTTCGCAAACTAACGCCGATAACGACGCCGGTTACAACATTGCTGAGCATGGTCAGGTTACCGATAACCCCTCGTTTGATGCAAATACGCTTTTGGGATTACAGTTGTCGGCTTTTTTGAATGAGCAATTCAGTGTGGTTGGTCAGTTTGTCGCATCGGGTGACGATACAAACGGTAACTCAGCTTATGATGTCGATGCGACCTGGGCATTTTTACAATATAAACCAGTAGACAATGTGAAGATTGATTTAGGTCGAATGCGCATGCCGCTGTACTTGTATTCAAATACCATCCAAGTTGGTTACACCAACCCGTATTTGTTTTTACCCAATGAAGTTTATCGGATTGTGCCCTTTTATAACATGAATGGTATCAGCACCATTTATCAACGGCCCTTTGGATCTTCCGGTTGGACATTGCAGACGCAGCCTTTCTTTGGTCAAGACAGCTCCCAATACGATGTTATCTCAGGTAACGGTGACACGCAGTTAACCGATTACGATGAAAACAACTTAGTTGGATCTGCCGTAACCATCAGTAACGCGGCAATGACATTTCGAGGCTCCTACGCGCACCTTGATTTGACGGCAACAAATAATGCTTCCGGTGACACCCTGTTTACCGACGGGAACACATCTTTTTACAGCTTTGGTACAAAAATCAATTTAAAACAGCTGTTATTTTCTGCCGAGTATGCTCATCGTGATGTGCCAAAGGGTGTTGCAGAGCTCACGGGCTTTTATGCCACCATCGGCGTTCAGCTTCAGAAGTTTTTACCGACGTTTACCTACGCGCATCTTAAAACTGATAATCAAGATCAGCTCGATGACAATGATGAAGCAGCAGAGGCACAAGAGTCATTTACCTTAGCCTTGGCGTATTACTTGACTGATCATATCGATCTGAAAGCCAGTGTGGCAGATATTCATTTAATGGACGGTACTAATGGCATGTTTAGTAAAGATCCGGGTAAAGCAAACGTTTGGTTGTATGGTTTTGGTGTAGATGCGATTTTCTAAACGTTTCATTCATCAGCTACGTTTTATTTTATTGTGGCTATCATTTGGGCTAGTTGGTGTCGTGTTTGCAGCCAGTGATAATCTGATTGTCATTACTAATTCAGCAAGTCCGATAAAGCAATTGTCTGCAGCGCAAATTAAATCGATTTATTTGGGTAAGACCAATAAGATTGATCAACAAGTGGTGCGTGGTTACGATCAACCCTCTGGTTCAACCTTGTATAACCAGTTTTATCAAACGGTCTTTAATTGGACATCACGGCAAGTTAATGGCTATTGGTCGGCACGAGTTTTTAGCGGTAATTTATCACAACCACCACAGCTGCCGACAGAGCAGGCTGCCATTGAGTTAGTGTCAAAGTATAAGGGCGTTATTGCCTACGTGAGTAGTCGGGCACTGGCGCTATCACCTTATCGCAATAAAATTCATGTGCTATACGGTGACTACCATCCGGTGTATAACACGGGTGGTTATCATTCGGCGGATGGTCTGCCAGCGCCACCGCCTTTAGCTTCTGATAGTTCGTCACCCGCTGCACCAACAAGCAATGCCAATCAAGCAAGTGCAACCACTGCTGCCATAGCTCAACCGAGTACTGTAAAGACACCCGCTACACCGAGTCCACCGCCAGCTGCTCAAGCTGCTCCGCCACCAATAGCCTCTACATCAACGTCGGTGTCAACTGATCCGGTCTTTTCTCAAGCAGCCAGTAGCGGATTATCGGGAGGTGGAAGCAGTACTGAAGATGTTTTCGCGAGCAGTGCTGGTACAGCTTCGCAGACCAGTGTTTGGCAAAGTATCATTGCAGGCTATCAATTCAATGATTACAGTCGCAATGCACAAGTTTTGAAACAGCAGACTCTCTATTTGCGTAACCCGAAGACTTTTGAGCAAGCCTTAAAAAATGCTACACCCTATATCGGATACGTTTATCAGCAGGTCAAGAAGAATAAATTACCGAGTGAGTTTGCACTACTTCCGATTATTGAGAGTGGCTATGACCCATTTGCCTATTCTCGGGTCGGCGCAACCGGCTTGTGGCAAATCATGCCTGCTACGGCTGCTGGTGATTATGGGCTCAGTATTGATTGGTGGTATGATCAGCGTCGTGATATTTTGACCTCAACCAAGGCAGCAATCGCCTACCTTACGCGTTTGCATCAATCATTAGGTAGTTGGCTATTAGCGGCTGCGGCTTATAATTCCGGTCTAGGAACCGTGCGCAATGCGATTAAACGTGCTGATCGCTCAGGTGCATCAAGTAATTTCTGGAGTTTGCAATTACCGACAGAAACTCGTGAATATGTGCCGCGTTTAATTGCAGTTTCGCAAATCATTAAACACGCTAAACAGTATGGAATTGAGTTACCACCAATCCCGGACAAACCATTTTTTGATATAGTCGCATTGCAGAGTCAGATGGATTTGGGTGAGATCTCTAAATTATCGGGTGTCTCTATCAATCAGATCCGCAGTCTCAATCCTGGTATGCGACGTTGGGCAACCAGCCCAACTGGTACATATAATTTATTATTACCTGCTGGAAGTGTTAATAAATTCCAAGACAATTTAAAGTCGCTCGATGGTAAAAAGCAAGTTAGCTGGCAGTATCACGAGGTGCACGATAAAGAGTCATTAGCGACGATTGCAAAAGATTATCATACCACCGTAGCTTTTTTACAGACGGTTAATAGCTTAACCTCGACCACAGTCTCAGCCGGTCAAGGGTTGCTGGTACCCATTCGTTTAAATTTTTCTTACGATACGGGCGGCGTCTCTTTGAGCAGCAAAGAGAGTGGTGGTGTTAAGTCGTTGACGGTTGATGATTTGCTCGGGGGTACTGAGTCATCGACAGATAATGTTGAAAAACAGATGTCACAATTAAAATTGAATCAGGAAGATCCTGTTCAAACCAAACAAGCCGATCCCGCAAAGGCCAGTGATACAGATTCATCGGATGATAGTTTAAAGCAAATGATCTCTAAGATTTATGGGGAAGATTAATGGTCAGTGGGAAGAGCTGTTACTGACTCCTAAAATTATCCACGAGTTTTTTGCTACTTTAGTCCATGATCATGGCAAGTATCGTATGATTTTTGTTATAAACTTATGCTTGGTTATTAACAGTTGCATCACTAACGTTTGAAAAAATTTCCCGTCTTGTAGTTTTTAATATTACTGTTATTCCTATTCCTATTGCTGTTGCTTTTATTGCTGCTGTTGTTGCTATTATAGCTGTTCAGCGTATGTGCTCATAACGCTAAACATCAAGCCGCCTGCTACTCATCCAGCAATTTTCTCCGAAATCTACAGTGTTTTTTATTGTTATCATGGTTCCCTAAATGGTAAAAGCATTTCTGAAGCTCCATACAGTGATGATGCTAGACCGTATCATACTTTAAGATGATTCTGGCTATTATTGCAATCAAAAAGCTTTATTGAAGATATGAATCTAATCAGCAGTAGTTTTTATTATATTGCAACATCATATGATTAATTCAACACTCGATCTCGGATAAAACTATCTAAAAATTATTTTCATTCCTGCTTAGTCGCTCATTATGGGGGTATGATATAGAAAATATATTCAATTTTAGAAGTGACTTATTTCTGAAGTAAACTTCATTTGCTAGACTCTGATCGATAGCTGTTACATGTTTATAAGGTGAGCATCATAATTTAAATTATAATGCTCAACTCCTTTATTTTTATAAAAACATTCTTTAATAATCAAGTATTTTCTTCAGTGTAAAACTTAATAATTGGTTGAGTGTCAGTTTGAATTGAATCTACTAAGGACTCAGATTTTTTCAGAAATTCACAGACATATTCTTGCTGCATGCGTTTTTCCCAAGACTCTGAGTTTTCGACGATAAATCTGGTGATGACGCAGTTATTTTGGGAGTTTGTAGTCACAATCGCGTAGGTTTTCACATGAGGGTCGTTATCTATATTTACAAAATAATCCGATAGTATATTCAAAAATTTTTCTCTGCAGTCTGGTTTAAGATTGAATTTTCTTTCTATGATGATCATGATATTACTCCTTTTAAGTATGACTAAACTATTATAGTTAGTATTATTCAAAAAAAACTGAATAACAAATTGAAATAAAACCTCCTCTTGGGCGATTGCTATTTCTTCGAGTTTTTTCACTCTCGTAAATGATTATGGGGTGCCAGCATGGCATACTGCTTTGATTTATTTGCCATAGTCGAGTCTATTTAGCGTTATTTACTTATTCTTAGAGAATTGTGGTCTTATGTGATATCCTTTTATCTCTTCAATTTGTCGCACATCAGTAATTTTTCCCTAAATGCTCATATATATCGTAGAAAATTGACATTATCTGATCATTTTTTTAGTGCTGTGATGCTTTATATTGGCGAGAAATGAAACAGAAGAATCTTAATGCTATGGGTATCGAGCATGAGCGATGAGTTACAATCAATAAACATGTTTTTGTCTTATATTTGAATGTTAAATAAGGTTTTAACATTCATTTATCTTTATCATAGCGTATGTTATCTCGACTTTAATATTAATTCTCGTATTCACTAGCTCCCTATAAGTGTTGTTTATTGGAGCTTGTGCAGTTTACGATATCAGGATTAAAAAATTATTATTTTTTTTCGTGTTATATTTATCATGGTTTAGAAGATCTATTTGTTCTCAATAAACTCATCTTTATCTCGAGCTAATCATAACAATTTGAAAGTGGAAATTGATAATGTGAATAGTGTTGATGCAATATATTAGAATTCTATTAGTCTTAAGTATAGCTTTTACTGCAGTTCATTCTCAAGAAAGTCTAATACAAATTAAGTATCGTCAACATAAAATTTCGTCACTCGCAATCTTTTCATTCTCTTGCCTCATATTCACATTTTTTTTTAAACGGCTGGTTGATATAACTATTGGCTGATATCAAAAATAGAGGTACTGATAAGAACGTTAGTTATATAGTCCGTTATTGCATAATATTAGGCCTACCAATATCTTTGGCACTAACACTATCACAAATATTACCTATTATTTTAGTAAGTATCTTTAATATATAATTTTGAATTTTAATAGTATAGCTAAATAAATTCATGAGTATTGAGCGTGGATAAGAGATATATTGCTGCAAATAAAAATTTAATAAATTTCTTAGCAGTTATAGGGTATATTTTTTTATCATCGGATTAATGTTTTATCTTAGTCAAAGATACTATAGATTTCAGTTGTTGAACCTGTTCAATCAACGTGTTTATTTAATAAATAGTGCAATTTTGCTTTAATATTTCCTTCTATAGCAGTTCTAATCAGTGATTTTGACGAGAATACCTACTATTATTGATATCTCATGGGTATGTTATAAGAAACGAGGTTTTTTTTGGATTTTAATCAACGCTTTATTGAATTTCTATCTAATCTTGGTGTAACTGATTATTTTGGTGTTAATGGCGGTGGTTTAATACAGTTTTTAAAATATATTCCTCCTTATCATCTTTCAAATAAACATAGTCCTAGATTTTATAATTTGAGTGAGTATGCAGCAGGCTTTGCACCCTTAGGTTATTATCTATCTACTCAACGTATTGCCGCTTGTGTAGCAACAACAGGTGCTGCGCAACATCTTGTCAGCAATGGTATTAGTGATGCTCGTTTTATGAATATACCTGCAATATATCTCTTATCACTCTCATCAGAAGCTGCCACAGATACTTACCCCATCCAAGATGTTAGTTCTCATGGCATGAATATGGTTTCGCGATTTAAACAAGAATCTCACGAAGATGTTTTTGTTATAGATTCTGAATCTTCGTACATTGATATTTTCGATGGCATCCATAAAGCGATTATCAATTGCCGCCCAGTTATGATTTTTTTTCGACCTGAAGTACTTTGTATACCGGATTATCAAAAATACTCAATTTCTGATCATAAACTGGCCCCTCCGAATGATGATTTACTTGAAGAGTTGATACATGTACTCGAAAGTCTCAATGGTAATTCACGTGTAGTCGTATTTTGTTGCACTGAAACAAGTATCACAAATTTAGATACGGTTTTATTTTCTTCATTTATTAATAAAATAGATGCTGATGTTATTTATACAGTTAATGGTGATAACACAGCAACTCTAACTAATGAGCGTAATCTTGGGCACATTATGTTGGGTGCAAATGATGCTGCATACTCTGCATGGAAAAGTATTAATTGTAATGATCTTATCATATGCTTGGGTGTTGATGTTGGTGAGTATGCAATTAACATGCAACATTTCCCAAAGGCAAGGGCATTTTATATCTCTCAATATTCCAATGCCTATGGCCAAATAGATGGCTCTTATGATCACCTGTTTGACGAACACGTCACTCAGATATTTGGTTCTATTAGTGATACCTTGAATCGCTTTTTAGAATTAACTAAGACAATTTCTTTTTCTGAGCATGCACACTTTGATAACTTTTTAGATGATCTCCATACCCATAGCTGCAGTAATCCAAAGCAGTATGTTGACCTGATTGAATTTTATAGACAGCTCGACTCCCAGTTTATGCCAAATAGCCTCGCTTTTGAGGATGTGTGTATTGCTTATCGCGATCGACAGGCTATTTTAAAAAATCCAAATAAAAATATTCGTTTTTATTCTTCAAATCACGGATCAGCCATGGGAGGTGCCTTTGGCATCGCTGTCGGTGCAGCAATTGCTAATTCTACCAGCAAAGTTTTTTTATTTTCAGGTGATGGATGTTTTCGCTTATACGGTGGCTCTTTAGCTGAATCTCGCCACCTAAATATCACATTGTTTATTATGAATAATAGCGAGTTATCTATCATTCATGATGGATGTAATCATATGATTAATGATAGTGAATCATATCATTATCATGAATTTTTAGAGCCTATCAACTTGATTCACGTTGCTCGAGGGTTTGGATGGAGAGCTGTCTCTCTGATGCCTGATTTATCTAATTTAAGCGAAATTATGGCGATGTCTTATGATAAGTCATCCACTTCTATCCTCGTCGAAGTCCCAGTTGACTGTAACCAGATTATCGGAAAAAACTTTCGCTATAAAAGTTTAGCACAATTTCCCAATCTTTAGGGTAAGTATTCACATTGTGATGCATGATTATAATGCAACTGCATTAAATTTACAGTCATGTAATAGAAGCTGTCTGATAGCTTTTGCATGGTTGTAAGGTGAGCGATATAATTTAGGTTATGACGCTCATAAATTTTCTGTGTAAAAATAGCTATATGTTACTATCTGCGCTTTGTTATAGCAGAGAAACGTAATAGTTCACAGTATTCTTGACATATAGATGCTTTAAAATGCATCGCAGTAATGTATGTTATTTTTATGTATTTAGTAATAAGTGGCTTTGACGGCAGTTTTTCTCGTGTCTATCTGTTTTTGTGATTTTAAAATTTAAAAGTAAAAGAAATATTAGAGTATGATGGAATAAATAAAATTACGAACTTACTCGAATATAAACCATGCTTCACAAAAGTATTTGAGTGTGGATCTAAATTGCGTGATAAAAATATGACCAGCCATGCCTATACAAAGACATATTACGAATTAATTTTACAAACTGAACGGTTAACTGACGAGGAAAAACAAATAATTATTTTAGGAAAAGATAATATGGGTAAGCTTATCTCTACTATTGATATCTTTTCTACGCTATCAATTGATCATACCCAAACTATTATTGATATTATAAGAAATAATTATGAATCAAGAGTAATAGATAGCTTTGGAAAAGAAATTACAGAATACATCAATAGAATGGTTAATATAGATGAACTTAAATCAAAAAAATATACTTATCTTTTTTGCAATTTTTTAGCGACTCTGGAGAATGTTCTAACAGGCATTATTTGGATTGTGAATTACGAGAAAAGCATCATGACTCAGCGGTATTCTCACGAATCAACAGCATTTTTTATTGTTTTCATGGTTCCCTAACTGGTCAAAACATTTCTGAAATTCCACACAGTGATAATGCTAGACCGGATCGTTCTTTATGATCATTCTGGCTATTATTGTTACTACCTCCTAGTCTAATTTAAACCTACTTATTTATGTTTTTTTGCATTAAGGTTTGATCATGTCTAATGCATTACAAAATATACCAATCGCAGTGTGGATGGATGATGCATTGTATTAGGCAATTATTTTATGTATGAGTGTCCAATAATGAAATATTACGAAAAGTTCTCATTATTCTGCACCCTCAAGACGGCTTGGCCTCAAAGGTGCTGGATATTATTTGTCGTGTCGTAAATGTTACAATTAGAAATTATAACCTAATCCAAACTCACCCGATAATGATATGCCGCTATTTAAGCTATCATCTGTATCCCATTGGTTGTCATATTTAATAGAATAATACATCGGTCCAAAACCAAGCTGGAGGTTCAGACCACTATCCCATTGCCATTTGTAGGTGAATAAGAGGGAGGTAAAGACACCGCTGTCACTTTCATTGTTATTTTCACTTTTGTAATGAGCATATCCTATAGTAGGTTTTATCAACCAGCCGCTACTGGTGTAGTCACCATCTAAGGCATAGCTGTATGCAACGCCAATATTGTAATATTCGTCATCGTTATTATTACTGATGCTCTTTCCAAAGTTAATACCTATAGCAGATGCGTTATTTGTTCGATAGCTGATATTACCTGAAAGGTATCCAAAAGCAGTGGGTAGTACATTCCATTCGATATTAATTTTTTTGAAGTCTTTCTGTGTGGTGGTTTCATCTGCCTGGGAATTCATACATGTAATAGATAATAAGCAGGCTGCAAGGGTTGACATTAGATGAGTTTTTTTCATGTTTATCTCCTGTATTTACTATGGTAACGGTGGATATCTAAAGCAAGGATTGTTGCTGTGTGTCTTATTAATAGAATATTTAGGGCAGCTCTTTGGGGTCAATTTGAGCCACCGACCAAGTGGTTATCAGTCACCTGATCTACTACTGTACTGCCCGAGGATACTACGGGAATTAAACCCATTAATCCAACAAAAACCATTTTTTTGATTTAAAAAAGTACGAAATTCAATAATATTTGAATGCATTGCTTATAAAATTCTCATTAGGAGGTCTTTTTGATTAATAATATAGGTCGATATTCATCCAATGATAATACGACCAATCAAGTCAGTACTTTTTTAGGCGCGGTCTTTGATAGTGTTGATGCCTCTGACTTCTCTTCGTCTCTATCATCCAAGAACTGAATAGATCATGAAACTTTATTTGCTTGTAAATAGCCATAGAGAATCGCTGCTACACTCGAAACTTTCGATTGTGAGGTGTTATTAAAACTGAGTTTTGATCATGTTTTTGGTCGACTTGATTAGTTGTTAGTCTTTTCTTTTACTATCCATCTTGATTTTTGAGCAGATTTTTTGCTTTCAGTACTACTTTGTTAGTGGTGAATTTTTATGACTTTTCTCCTATGAGATGCATATTACCGCTTCTAATGATGGCAGTTTAAAGCTGAGGATCTTTATGACTTATGAGAAAGATCAATGGTCTGTGGGATAGCCAATGAGCCCTCACCAAAGAGTTTCTGAACTAGTAGTACATTAGCTGTCCCATCGGCTGCAATCGGAAGAAAGTACCTGAGTTGCCAAGTTTGCGTTTGCATGGCTGATTTTGACATGTGCTGAAATTTTTTAATGGTTAAAGATTTCTTTTGTGATTCGACAATAGACTCGTGCGCAATGCTCTCGCTCCAAGGAGGGAACACTCGAAATGCGAGTTTTCCAGGCTTTGTATCTTGGGATATTATACCGTGATTGATTAAAACTTGTTTATTGAAAATAAACTGTCCACGATAGGACTTTCCAGACTGTCCTAGGCTATTAACACTGACCACCACATAATCCATCTTATCAGTACTGGTAAACGGCATAATTTCAGAGCCTGCATTCGGGCGTTTCCAGAGTGTAACGAAATGCCCGGGCCTGTCCGGTGTCGTTTTTGCTTTTCTAAATGCAACGGTTGAACCATTTAGTTCAAACCAGCACGAGTGATACTCTAATCCTCGAGGATCCGTTTCTCGACGTGGCTCAGTTGTCACGTTCAATTTAGCGGGTGTGTAAATATCTCGAATAGCAGATACTAATTCTCCTGGAGGACTAGAGTCTCTCAATACAGTCATGCAGTTTCTTTTTTAGTAGTCATTTTTTTTGCTTTTGAAGCTATTTTCTTAGTAGTGGTTTTTTTTGCCTTTGGGGTAACTTTCTTAGCCGAAACTTTGCTCGTGGTTTTTTTTGAAGACTTTTTCTTCGAAGCGGGCTTCGTTTTTTTCTTAGCTGGTTTTTTTGCTGCAGCTTTAGCTGCTTTTTCATCTTTTGCGGTTAATTGCTTAATGCGTCTTTCAGTGAGTTTGACTTCTTTTTGAAGTTTTTTTAGTTTTGTCTCCGCTCTTTTCAGAGAAGGTGATTTTTTAATAGCCATAACAATTCCTTATAGTTATCATAATCCGCAATTCTAATTCTAAATCGATATTTTGTCTATGAATAATCGTTCATCTACCTTGTAACCGCCTCACCATCTACACGCTTGTGTTTATCGACTGTTAAAGCTGATGAAATGAAAAATTTATATCACTTTATCCAATAGTACTAATTTATATCTATCAACTATATCAGCGGAAAGCGTCAATATGAGTGAGTTAAGATCACTGTCTTCTGTATCGAACGACTGCGAAAACTTTCCTTTTCATGTTTTATAGATGCTTCTTTTTAAGTCAATAGCTAGGTTTACCATACTGTTACATTCTCTATTAGAATTATCTATTATATTGGCTTGTAAAAGGGATCATTATAAGTTTAGATTTCACTAATGGTTGAGTTTTAGTGGCTAGTTTTTTTCATATAAATGAATCTTGATTGCGCTTCTATTGAATTGGAAACTTTGTGCATGACGG
The DNA here is from genome assembly GCA_902623005.1 of uncultured Coxiella sp. GTDB lineage: Bacteria > Pseudomonadota > Gammaproteobacteria > Coxiellales > Coxiellaceae > UBA9148. The sequence continues at coordinate 33,095 of CACNSC010000010.1, read as the reverse complement.
TATTTGGGCGGCGCTAGAATTCTGGTCGATCAATGGCAGCGCATGCGATTCGCAATGCTACAACCTGTGGTGATGATTTTTTTCTTTTGATTTTTTACCGTGTTTGGTTGCATTGCTAAGTCTTTCTTGATATTCAGTTCCTTTTATCTTCGTAATAGCTTGAGTAACTTCAATCATGAGTATATTAAAGTTATCAAATAGTATGATTTATAATTCATAGGCGGAGTTTATGTTGGAAATCTTATAGGTAACGCTTTTTATGACCATATGTGGGTAGTTGGACGCTGATCTTCAGCCATGCTTGTTGTCTATTGAGCTGGTAATTTATCGTCTAAAACTGGTGTGTATACCGATTGATAGGGTTGTTTGATATTCTTTCTAGTCGTTTTATTTGAGATTGATGATGATCGATTAATGATATTTTTGTAATTTTTTCGAAAATGTTACAGATATAGAAAGCTGATTAGGTTATTCCGTGATGCTGTAAGTAATATTACTCGTTGATAATCTGACTATCTTCTGAAAATCCATTAAAAGTAGTAGCCATGGTAAGGCTATAGGCCCCGATATTCTTAAACAAAATCCTATCCCCTTCCTGAATATTTTTAGGTAGACGATAGGGACCTTTTATAAAATCTTTAGAGCAACAGGTAGGTCCAAAAAAACTGAATAAGTCATACACAGTGCTAAGGCATCGCTTATTAGATAAGGGATGTATTGGATAAACTTGTTGATTAAATGCTGCATCATGAAGATGTCCATAGGCTCCGTCATCGAGATATAAGTATTGATTTCTACGATGTTGAATAGTCGTTACAAGCGTAAAGCTTTCGGCAACAAGTAACCTTCCAGGTTCAGATAAAAAAACTATATCTGGAAATTTATTTCTTATATCCATTAACCTACTATGAATTGTGGCTAACATCTCTTGAAGATCAAAAGTGTCATTTTCATCATATGCCACTGGAAATCCGCCTCCGATATTCACATATTTAATAGTGTCTGGATTATCAACAAGTAGATGCTCAATTTGGTTGATAGTATCTATATAGTAATCGGTTGAGGTACACTGAGAGCCAACATGAAAACTTAATCCTATTTTATGTTTAGCAGAACTTGCAATATGTATGAGCTTTTTAACATGATCGATCGATATACCAAACTTATGATTAAAGTTGAATTTTTCATTATCATGCGGTGTACGCAGTCTTATATGGATAATGAGGCCGTTCTGATCAGAAATTGTGTTGGTAATTTTGTACAACTCATCAATACTATCAATTGTAAAATGCCTTATATTGAAGTCGTAATAGGCTTTCTTGATGGAATGATGCGATTTAATGGTATTCGTATAATGAAGTTTGGCTGTAGGAAGAAGATTTTTTACAATTTCCATTTCGCCGAGTGATGCTACATCAAAGCTCTTGATACCCTGGCTCCATAGGTCTCTCAGTAGCTGTAAATTCGGGTTGCACTTCACCGGATATGTGATAGACACATTAGGTAAAAACTGTTTAAAAAAACTTATGCGCTCGACTAATTTTTTTTTATCATAGGTGAAATATGGTGTGTGAGTACGCACTTAAAAATCCTTTTTTTTATTAATTTTAGTTAGCTGTATTTTATAATAATTAATACATTAGATTCTATCCAGTATATGTATCGTGATAATTTGTCACTAAAATTGACTCGGTTGAATCTGATCAGATTGGTTAATATTTTCTCTTTATAATGACTATAGGAGTTTTTTCATTTGAATTTCCAGCAGGATTTGAAGTTAGGATGTTTTTTATATGTTTTTTGTCGATATTTCCACTCTTACCAATAATATTAACGTTGCCTAGATCATTAGAATCAACAACAGCACATTGACATTGTAATCGTTTTTCTATTTGCTTTGCGAATGAGCTGGCATTGATTGGGCCTTATACAATTGACTTATCATAGGGTGGTAATGAACCAGTAACATCATCAATAGTCGAGGACATTTTTCCAGCAATGATATAAAATCCACCGCGAATACCAAGTAGTTTGAGTGCTGCTCCAATAATGGCTGCAAAAACAATACGAACAGGGTGTGCATTATTAATCAGTGTCTGAATTCCTATCGCTGATGAGAAACTACTTGAGTTTCCGAATAATTGACAAATAATTTTCGCTAGACGTGAGGCATCAATATTTTCGAAGAGTACATATTCTCCTTGCATGATAGCAAGAGCACTTTCGCTGAGTATGATCGTGTCATCTGGCTGTCTAATTGATTTTGTATAATGGTCAATGGTATCAATCGGATCATCGGTAACGCCAAGGATGTGTGTTTTAATGGGAATAGGATTTTTTGTGTGATTCATTGAATTTTCAATAGTCGAAGGTGACTTCAGCTTTCCTTCAGTAACCACCCAATTCAACACCTGATAATGATAACCGAACCATCCGTAGATTTGGCATCTAGCTGAAATGTAGAACGAGTTGACGTCTATATCATTACTGGTCATCGCTGATAAATGAATGCTCAGTGAAAGCTTTTTATTGGGTTCAATAATAGTCGCTTCCAATCTCCTTAGGGAATTTTTTTTTTCTTTGTTAGCCGTTGTTGTTATTGTTACATCTACTCTGTTCCTCGGGTTAGTCATTAGTTCAGTTGTGAGATCTATATCCGTGACAAAGATATTTTTTTTTGATGTATTAAAAAGCTCAACTTCTCCTTTGGCATAACATCGGTTCTTATATCTATTAGTTGTCCAATTGCAATAGATAATTTTTAAATATTTGGTTTTGTTTAGGGTATGTTGGATGTGCAGATACAGTAAAGTAGAAAAGATAGCTATTCCTGATAATATGATAATACTCATAATTTTTTTTTGACTTCGATAGAGTAGGCTAATTAGTCTTATTAATATTATATTCGATATCCGATGATGTTAACATAGACAGATCTCTTATTAATAGTAGCTATCATGAAGTAGAGTTTCTTAATCAAATATCTATTCAGTCATTTGATGTTACCGTTACCCATCTTTTTTATGATTTACTGTATTCTTTTCTTGCTATATTCGCTCACAAGTTTATTGATTTTCATTATCGCTAAGTATACCTTAATCATTATTCTTTACTGCTTTAGTACATCATTATTCACGAATTTCATCGCTTCATTTATCGAGTCGAAGTATCCAGAAATTAAATTCCCCTTTGCTAATTCTAATACCATTGTTGTGCTCGGAGCTGATCTAAGACGTACATGTTATGCTGCATCAATTGCAAGATCTATCATTAAACAAGGTCGACCCCTGAAGCTAATTTTAACTGGTGGTGATTTTGATTATGCCCATGACGAAGAAGTTAAGGGCATGGACTTGCTTGCAAAATTTCTAGGCATTCCAGAGGGATCAATCAATCTTGCTCCACAGTCTCTAGATACACTACAGCAGGCCACTACTGTCAAATCTTTTGTTGGAAGAGAGAGTTTTTTTCTCGTTACATCGGCCATACATATTCCACGTGCAATGAGAATCTTTGTACAACATGAATTGAGACCAAAAGCTGCCCCGTGTTTATTTTCTCGAAATGAGTCTCCACTATGGATAAATATCCTGCCTATATCATTATCTAAAGCGAATGATATTTTTCATGAGTTTGGTGGTTTGATTTGGCTAAAAATTAAACGCAAGCAATAATTGTTTTCATACATCCGTATGTCTTAACAGCTAAAATACGATTCTTTCAAAAAAATCCTAGTGGTTTTATCTGCAATAACTGCTTAACACTTTTTCTAAGTCTTATGCATCGGTATGTATAGGTAATTAAATACGCAATTGTAAGTCCAAGTAATCCTAATACGTAGCAAAGTATTAATCCAAGTATAAAATAAATTAAAAAACATTGGATGTAGATTTTTCTTGTTATGCTTTGATGACCGGTTTCATTCAATATCGCAGCTGACAGCCCTGTTGCACATAGGAGGACCCTTGTGCTTGCTGCAATCATTAAAGGTATTTGAATGCCATTATATTCCTCGCCAAACATCAACAAAAGTTTTTTAGAGAATAGATATATTACGATTGTACATACAAGAGCATACAGTATATTAAAATAACTTGCCCTACTATTGAGTTGATTGAAGGTTTTTTTGGACTGGTCAGAGATATCAATTAATGGAATTTTTCTTAATGATTCAGCATAAACGAAGGAGTCGAGTATAGTGACAAAGCTTGTAATCGACATTATAGCACAGTAATAGCCTACTTGTGCTTCGCTAACGACTGACCCTGGAATATGACTTGTCATTTCGATTAAGAATATACCTATATAGGATGCAAGACTAAATAAAAGATTAACCTGGAAGAACTTCCTTGCATGTGCTTCCCATTTTTTTCGTAATTTATTTTCTAAAATTACTTTCTTTCCAAAAGAAAAAACGTGCGTAAAAATTTTTTGTTTCTTTATTATACATAGTGTGAAAACTATAACGCTTATGTATGCAATGTAATAAATATAAATGATCTTTGAGCCGGGTAGACTGCTATCAAATAATTTAATTGCATAAAGAAAAAATATAAGCACCACTGCTGTAGCAGAATACCATATTAATAATCGTGTCTTAGTATAACCCGCAGCACCTACATGACTTATAATTATATCTAGATAACTGTATAAAATTGCGACTGGTAAAAGATCGATGATATAAAGGCAATTAAGAGGAAGTTTATCTGTATGGTTAATTAATATCTTGAGTACCACAAATACAGCCATTAGTATCATAGATCTCTTAAAAAAATCAACTGTATACCATTTCTGGATCTGTGTTTCTTGTTGTGGAGATTTTTTATTCCTGTATATCGGTACATATCGATAAATTAAATCTCCCTTTCCAAAAATTAAAAGACTAGCTATCAATGTGATCATGTTAAATGAAAATATGATGTCACCGTACTGATAGGCAGGTAGTAGGTGGCTAAGTGTACTATTAAATAATAAGTCTGAAGTGCTACTTAGAATAGCTAGTAAAAGTATTGAGATATTGTCTGTCAGTTTGTTCATAATTTTTGATTACCATAGCTGTCTTTTCTATGATATCTAAAGTGAGTAGATATTTAAAAGCTTAGCATTTTCTACCGATGATAGTTTAAACTAATTTTTGTTGTATTTTAATTGCTCTTATTTATTCTATCCGCCATGTGGTCACAGTGTTTGCGTGATAGCTTGAGTAGTTTTAATCATAAGTACTTCAATGTTATTAAATACCCTAAGTAATGATCTACCATCGGATCGTATAATGGAGGCTTTGTGTTGGGATTAATCTTAGCTGCCGTGGGTTCTTGAATACTCATCTTCATCCTAGTAGACACAGGCTTTATGGCTTTTAGACTGACGAATTCCTGCGCGTTAGTTTTAATGCGATAGACTTTTGCTCGAGAGACTGTCGGTGTTTGAGGTAGGTGGTGCGCTTTTTAGGTTGTTTTTTATCTAAGCAGTTAATTTTTTGACTTGGTGCAGATAAGTTTTTCTAGATCTTCTTTAAGAGTGCTGGGACGAACATCTTTGTTAAGTACTACATGGCGAATTTGGTCTAGGAATTGATTCCAAAATTGAGCGCTGGCGATTATAGGTAACAATAATGCTCCATTGCTGAGTGTGATTCTAAGGCCTGTCTTCCACATAACTCATTCTTGGTTTTTTGAATATGATCTATAGTAAGTGATGTCTTTATAGGTTCTAATTCTGTATATAATCTGAGCGAACACAACGAGACTCATCTTAATAGAATTCTGTTATAAGTATAATCCACGAGGCCTCAATCCGTTTCTCTATGCCTGTCGCTTATTATTATCCTATACAGGATGATTTTCATGTCAGACATTATATACATTCAATCTACTTTTTGTTTCTTTGTTATTGTTATTATCAGTTACAACTCATTAAATCAGATCTAATTTAGAGAGGGAATGACATTGAATTTGATAGTTTCAGATTAAAATCAGATATCTAAATCTATTACATATGTATACGTATACTTGGTCTGTCGCTGCTTATGTAAAACAAGAATTCGATAGAAACTGATCAAAGTATAAATGGCGACTTATATCTTTACTAACAAATCTAATTGTTAGGATCTGCATTTAACCATGGTCACTCTTCCTTCAGTTCCCACTTTACAATTCCATTGATTTAACTTCTTTCCTCTTGTTGAGATAGCAACGCTAAAGGTTTTTCCTTTTCCTTTTATATATTCAATTTTATACAGTGATTTTTGGTTCATTAGTGAATTTAGATATCGAATAGTTGTCTTAGCTCCTAGATTAATCTCATCTTTTGAAAAAGATGGTTTTACCGGTATTCCAACCGTTTGTATTAGACTTTCTGGTGAGTCGATGGAATTTTTCGCTCCAACTGAAGCTAGATCTGTAATATCTAAATTAAAACTTTTAATTTTATTTAAAACATCACCAGCTTGATAGTTACAAAATTTGCTAGTAAGTGGATCGCATTCTTCGTGGGAACACCCGGTTAGATTAATAGTTGTTAGTACAAATATAATCCCCTGTGCTAAACGCAATGCTTTAATAAATTCTCCAAATTCACGATGGTTTTGGTTAATGATAGATTGAAAAAATATTTTAATTGAATAAGATATTGGCATAGTGCTGATTATAAAACAACATGCCATTATCAGGTTAAGATAGTATCCGATGCATAGGTTTAAATATCCTAGTATGTAGCATTGCCATCTGTCAGAGCTTATTGAGATGTACTTCGCTGGTAAAGATATCGATTTGTAGAATAGATTATTTTTGTGATCCTCTTTTATTGATTGACTCTAACGTTCTACCATCAGTCCTTAAGATTCATTAAACTGTATACAAAAAAGTTGTTTTTCATTGTAACACTAACAGGGAGAAGGAATGTGTTAATCAATCATTCATCGCGCTGGGGTGTAATTTCTCAATCACTGCATTGGCTGGTGGCAGCTATCATCTACTTTTCGCTGTTGACTGGGCTAATGTGGTGGTTGCGTGCCTATATTCCGGTTGGCGTTGCTGTGATTATAAGTCACAAAACTGCTGGACTATTTATTTTAGCACTGGCAGTGATACGGGTGCTGTGGCGCTCTTTAACTGTATCGCCCAAGAAGATGACCAGTCTCTCTCGGCGCTATCATCGATTATTGCGTTACACACAGTGGTTATTAGTGGCATTGATTTTTATCATGCCTATTTCTGGTTGGATGATGTCAACGGCGAGCGGCTATAAAACCTCCCTGATCTTCACTAAGGTTGCTATGCCTGGGGTTCAGAAGGATGCTGAGCTTGCGTACATTACCCATCTGATTCATGAGTGGGCAGCCTTGATCCTAGTGCTTTTGCTTGCTTTTCATGTCTTTTCAGCACTTTGGCATCACTACGTCTTCAAAGACGCGTTATTGGTTCGTATGTTGCCACGATTCTTGGCTAGGCGCCTGCGGGTCAATAGAACGCTACCTTGATCGAGTATCTTCTAGTCGAGGACTGAATCTTCATCGACAGCCAGTCTGTCTTGAATTGTCTATAATCATTAAATGTGAGTTGGCGGCAGAGAAACAGTGTAGTAATCCATGCAGTCGCTATAATGATGGATTTTAAAGGTTAATAAATAATCGACTAACCGATTAGTTTAAGTTGTAAGTTGAGTAGGAGAGGTGACTATGCTGATTAAAGTGTCGGATAAGATTAGCGATTGTTTCTTACATCAGCATTTCGTCCCTGCCGGTTTAGCACAAGAATGTGTTGATGAAGTGTTGGCATTGCCATTGGAGCGAGAAACGTTATTGATGTACGGTCGTCGAATCACAGTGCCGCGTGAATCGTTATGGATTGCTGATGATGGTTGTGTTTACCGTTATGCGGGCATCACGCGTAATCCACACCCATGGACCCCGCGATTAACGCAGCTTCGTGAGCTGATAACGGGTCATTATCCTGGAATGAACTCGGTTTTATTAAATGTTTATCGTCATGGTGAGCATTACATGGGTTATCATCAGGATAACGAGCCTGAAATAGATCAGTCTTGTGGCATTTTCTCTGTCAGTTTAGGTCAAACTCGTGATTTCCTTTTGAAGCAGGTCAGTGATAAGAGCCAAGTAGTTAAAGTGCCACTGTCAGACCGAGATGGTCTTTATATGGGGCCTGAAACATTACGTGACTGGCTGCATGCACTGCCGAAACGTAAAAGAGCGAATACATGTCGCATCAATTTAACCTTTAGAGCCATCAAAAAGACCGTTTAATTGTGAGTATCATGGTGGTTACGGGTTATGTGGGCTGGCAAAGATGCCTGTCCCTGCATGATCGACATTGTGAAGATTTCGATTAAAAAATGCACTTGGGATGGCTGTTTTCGTCAATTCTACTCGATTTGATTCCCCTTCGTGAGGATGACTGTGATGATTAGACAGTTGTTGCGCATTTTTGATGATTTCATTTGCCCTCCTATGTATGTATGTGGGGGAAAAAACCTCGTTAGAATTAGCATTATCGTGCAGTAATTTACTACAAAATCTTTTAGCATCATCACTTGCTAAGTTGCATTTCAACAAAAGCTTTGCAAAAAGTGGATTATTTAAAAATTTCTTAGGGCTGGCATTAATTAACCGACTTGCGCATTCGAGTAAAACGATATCATCAATCATTGTGATGTGACTTAAACAATCATCGATGGCGTCTCGATTTTCGGTGATTACCTCTGGGTTGAATAATAATAATAAAAACGCAGAATAAAACTCATTTCTAGCGCAAGTGATATGTTCTGAATCGATAGATTCCTTGCATATTGAGGGGATTATTCGAAAAAGTGCTGGTGAGATTGCAATAGTGTTATTGACTCTATCGATTAGCACAGCCTCCCAGTAACTCTCACATTGTTCATGAGCCATCTCCCTTCTATCGTGATTCATACTCTCTGTAATATATCTGATTGCTTTGTTGATTGCTTTCAGAATAGCCTCTTTGTCCTTTTCACAAAGAGTAAGCGTGGTCACCGTGGCCGGTATAGCAACCAGCATCTTAATTATCGGTGAGTAGTCAGAAATAAAACAAGAACCATCATCGAGTATTAAGCGTAAGTGATTCCACTCTAAATGAAGCGTGGTCACATTGGCGGGTATAGCGCGGAGCACCTCAATCAGATCATCAATCGGTATTCGGTAAAGATGATTGTTTGATACGTCAAGTGAGGTCACGCCGGCTGGTATAGCACGAAACACCTGAATTAGATCATTAACTGGTATTTTATCAAAATCGTTATTTGATAGCCAAAGTTGAGTCACATGGGTTGGAAGAGCTGCAAGCATGCGAGATAGATCAGGAGCTGGTATTTTAAAAAGTATATGGTTATCCCAGAAAACCCGGGATATATCGGTTGGCATAGCACGAGCATGTTCAATGCATTTTAATATCTGGTCAGGACTATATCGCACGGTAGATTTCTAATCTTACTATTTGTTGTCTAATCACAGGGATATTTTCAAAATGTCAATCACGTCAATCATGTTTTTCCTGGATTGATGACTTCTTGTTGTGCCAAGGTAAGCCAGTGTTGGAATAGAGGTGTTGCATTAAGTGACGCCATCAATATGCTGCCGACTAAACGCCCTGCATCCACATCACTTTGCCAATGTGCGCCACAAACCACTCGACTTTGGCCATATTCATAGCCACGCTGTATTAATTTGCTACTGCGGCTAGGACTCACCTCAGCCAGAGCAAGGCCAGTTGCCCACCCGATTGTACTGTGTCCTGATGGATAGCTACCATCATGAATCAGATAGGCCTCATCATTCGGGTTGCAGGTGTGTTGATGGTAAAACACAAATGGTCGCTGCCGCTGATAATGCTGTTTGGTAGGTCCTGTGAAGAGTTCGTGATTGAGAACAATCTGCTGAAGTATTTTATAGGTATATGGTGTTGTTTTAGGCGATATTGTCTGACCAAATGCGGCACTGAACTGCTGTGCTAAAGGCATGACATTATCGACATGCTGATAATCCAACACACTGTCCTCAAGCGCTAATTGTTGACGTGAACGATCACTGTCTGAGTGTAGGTGCTTGTAAGCGGACTGATCTTGTTTAAATGCAGCGTCTTGCGTGCTTGGTGGCGGTGGTAACAATGTAACCAAGTTGGGTACGGTATGTTTATTTAATAAAGGAGGTGGAGAATCACTCGCAAGCATTAATTGATTGGATGTACATAATAAGCAGAAAACTAAAATGCTAATGATTGGTTTCATCGTATTCTTACGCCTTGAATAATCGGAGATAAACCGTAGCAAAAATGAGAATTAAAATCATCTTTTAACTGTTTATGATACTTCAATGAATTTTTTCAGCTGATTTTTATGATCAAAATAGAGTGTAACAGTGGTATGAATATTTAAATGGGTCTTGTATGGTTGGATGTCATTTACAAGACTAGACTCGTCAATGCGAGCAAAATAATAATCGCTGGATAGCAATTTTTATCAACTAAGCATATCGCGTTGAAAGTACAATAACAGAAGTCCAATAAGGCTTAGGGCTTCGTAAATAATTGCTAAGCTGGTAACACTATGAAAACTGCCGGTACTGATACTCAATGATACGGAAAAACCAATGAAACTTTGTAGAGACCCATACAAGGCTGAAGCAGTCCCGCCCATGGAGCGATAGCTCGATAGTGCGCCAGCAATGGTGTTGACGTTTATAAATCCTTGCCCAAAAAGAATAACCGGCTTGCGACCTAAACGACCCGAGATAGGTCCGTAGATCAGCAGGCATACTGTCATGCTCATGACGTAGAGTGACACTGAAAGCTGCCCTGTACCTACAGTTGAATCGAAATACGTAACAATTGACGGTAGTGAGGGCAGATGCATATCAATACCGAATGAACAGGTTATTCCAATAATGATCACGACTATCATGATGCTGAGATCGCATTGGGATAGTTTGATAATTTCAGTCATGATGATTTTAAGTCAAGTGCATTTCGACCGTATTAGTATTTAATAAATCGATACTATTTACTGGTAGACTCTGATAGGTTTTTCTTTTTGCGATCAAAACGGCAACACTCGATGAAATTAATGAGTAATATTTCATTAACTAAGAAAGTTTGCCTTGATTGGTATAATAAAGTCCGCATTACCATCGTTGGTATCGAATTGTACTCACTTGCGCGCAGTTTCTTAGCAGTATTGACTAGGTCACATCAGTCTTCATAACAGCACTATTTTGTTGCTAAAAGATGCTCCTAATAATTTGAAATAACGGTCGGCTTTGTTGATATTTTATTATTATCAACATTATTTTCATTGACTACCGCGTTGTACAGCTCGGTTATTGCTATGGCGATGTGTGGGTAGATGGGATCTATCTGTTGTTGGCATTGATCAACAATAGTATGTATCTCAGACCAAACTTGCTCGTGATCATTAGCGGTATGGCAATGTATCGAGGCAAGGTCTTGAAGGATTGAATCCTTCAGTTGTTCAAGGTTACTAATACACGTGTTCATGCAGGCTTGATAGTGATTAAAGTGACTATTCCACATTGGTAATAAGGTGTACGTCCATGCTTCCAGTTTAATCTGTTTAAGTTGTGTGATTAGCGTATCAATTATTTTGAGCATGGGTGTGAGGTCGACAGTCAGACACACCGCCTGCGAATTCTCAGTGGTGTGAAGGCTCTCATCACAGCAGTTATCAAAAAGACCCATGTTCAACTCCATAAAATTTATTGATCTGGCGATGGATTTTCCGTGACTGTTGCCAAAAATAAAGAGATTTTAAAGAAAACATTTATTTTCATATCCATTTAATCTTTGTTCAACATGTCGGTGGGATACAATTGGCGGGTCATCGTTGATGGCTTGAGATGGCCATTCATCAACAGGCGTGCGGCAACCCTGAAATCTTAATAATTCCTTAATTTTATTGATGTATTATACTCTGCCAGTAACTTTCTTGCAGTTGACTGCAGGCGGTGGTGCCAGTGTTTCAAAATAGTCTACTTCGGCCATTATTGACGGGTGATTCGTCCAACTCCGCTGCTAACAATATTAATCAACATGCTGAAGTATTGGATGCTCAATCCAATGAAAATTGGCCCGATGCCCTGTTTGCTTTGCTTAAGCAGGTGGTGGGTGAAAAAACCAATGAAAAAGCACTGTATTACAATCGCTCTAATCACACATCGCAGTGGTTAGCTGTCAACGAATTTCGTGCAGATCAGCACGTTTATCACGCAGCGTTGAATCAGATCTACCAACATCTTGACGATTACATGTCCAGTCAACAAGATGTTGAGGCCCAGCAAGCCTTATTAGAATCTCTATCTGCTAACTTTCAGTATTTACGGAATGATTCTAACAACCCGACCTGTATGTTTTACTCATCTGAGTCACACATTGTTAAAGCATTAAGGGATAATGAGAGTCCTTCGATGTGTTGTTTTAAATTGTATAATCTATCCGTATTGCACCAACAACCACGATCATGTGCTATTTGGTATATTCTAGGTTTCAGTATCGCATCTGGCTCACTAACGTGCCTTACTTTGCAAGCAACAAAACTGTTCAGCGCTTCAAGCTTACATTTTTGGACGCATTGGTGGGCAATTACTACTTCACAGTATTCTTGTTGTAATGATCTTTGGACCTACATTTTAAGTAGTTCCCTCTCTGGCGGTTTAGTCAATTGCCCTTCGCTGTATCTGCTTTGGCCAATTAATTGGAAGCTTGTCTCCTCACACTGCTTTAATGCGCTATCAGTTATTTGCTGTATGCCCTGTCAAATATGGAATGCCGTTATGCTTAGTTCTGACCCTGATCCAGTACCAGCGAGTGCAACGCAGGTTGCCCCGCCTAGCGTTGATCTGAGTATGAGTCATTTGATTGTTGCAATGAAGCAGAACTCACTGATAATCAATGCGCTGCGTGTTCATCATGCTAATTCATCTGAAGATCTCGCTACGGCAAATCCAATCAATGATGGAAACGAGGGGCCTGTTACAGCGCAGGTGATGAGGCGATGAAATTTATTCCTCAACTTTTGTTGCGAAAACTATTTAGCAGCCACTGGCAATGAAAGTCAGTGTCTAATCAATTTTTTAAAATTATTTTAATATTTTGAATATACACTAGCTCGCAGGTTTACCCACGATCGCTATTGCGTATCTTAAATAATGATTAATGAGATTGTATGGCCGACAATAACGAAATAAAGCAACCGCTACTGCCACAAGACCAACTAGGGCAACAACGCCAAACTGCATCATCCCATGCTCTGGGTTGTGTCTTGTTTTCGCCATCGTTCGAGGCAGCGTCGCCACGCCATTCAGAGCAGACACAGCCGATGGGTAACCACTATAGGGAAGCTTTAATCAACTTGTATAATGAATTGATCGCCATTACAGGTGAGAGAGTCTCAGATCAGGATGTTCTAGTGTTTATTAATCAGTCGGGGGAGTCTCACTGGGTTGATAAAGAGCGCTCAGAGCAACTTATTCAGTCCAATCAAGCCAAGCGTCACATGAAGCTTCAAGCAATCTATCAAGCTTTAAGTGATTATAGGGTTGTTGGTGATTCGGAAAAAAATAAACAGATCTCTACGACAATTGAACTTATCAATAAAGAGTTGCAGGACATTATTTCCACCACTGCCTATCAGGATCCTTATGTCTTCAATAACGATAATACCTTTGAGGGTTCGCCGGGTAATTATGGATATGTTTATGTTACAGACAAGGAAAGCCTAGGTCAGTATTCAAACGGAGATACAAACAAATATGTCAAACATCCAGATAATCCTAATCTAAAAGTTTTTTACAATCACCTTGCAGATGATTTAGATATGTACCACAGGCTGTATTTGATCATTACAGGGAGTAATTGTTACACGTATAGTGGTGACATCAGTTGCCTCTCCTGCTTATCTGGCGTAGCTTCATTTATGTTTTCACCGTTGATCTGTTTAATGTACGATTCGGTTTTGGGATTACCAACGCCACCTGGTTGCCTTGATGTTGTATCAGTGTCCTGTAATCCGATAACAGACCAATGTTTCAGTTATTGGTTAAGTAGTGCAGTGACAGTAGGTGTTCCAATTTGGGCATCCTGTTTGTGTTGCATTGTCAAACATCATCTATGTCTCCAAAGTGAAGAGTTATCGTCAAACACAGATTATGCTTTTCTCGCTGATCGTTCACTCGCACGATTTTTATCGATTGTACGAGAGAAATATCCCCATATTGGGTTGCTTAGTGATGACTATAACCCGCATAGGTCAGATCTTTTCGAAAAGATCACACCGTCATCAGAGAAGCATTCTGTTGCTGAGAGTTCAGATGTGGTAAATCCACTGACTATCCCTCAATGAGTTTATCGTCTGTCATTCCTTTTTATTACTATATTTAGCACATTTATTTCGGTTATTTTCGATTGCTTAATTACTGTTCGTGTTCTGTTGTATTTTGCTATGTAGCAACGTGCTCCTCATGCAATGGTTTTAAAATCAATCAAACAAGCTTAAAGTCAAATGCCTATTGAACAAACCATAAATCATAGGTTGATTGCAATGACTGCGGTCAATTAGTTGGCTTGAAGAAAGTGTTGGCGGTAGTGGCGAAGTTCGTCAATCGAGTCACGAATGTCTTGTAACGCCAAGTGCTGTGAGGTCTTACAAAAGTCACTCGCCATTTCCGGCTGCCACAGTTGAGCCAGGATTTTAAGTGAGGTGACGTCCAAGTTTCGATAGTGAAAGTATTGCTCTAGTGCGGGCATTTCACGATGCAGAAAGCGCCTGTCTTGACAAATGGTGTTGCCGCACATGGGTGATGTTTTTGGGGCGACATATTGCCTAAGAAAATCAAGTGTGATGGTTTCGGCCTCTTGAACGCTGGTCGTGCTCTTCTGAACGCGTTCATACAGTCCGGATTCGGTGTGTTGATGGGTGTTCCAGCTGTCCATTTTTTCCAGTACGGAGTCTGCTTGGTGAATGGCACAAACCGGACCTTCATCCACAATATTAAGCGCTGTATCCGTAACGATAGTGGCAATTTCGATGATATGGTCGTGATCAGTATCCAGTCCTGTCATTTCTAAATCAATCCAAATCAAACGTTCAATCTGACTCATGCATTACTCCTCTTGCGCTGGCGGATCGTTTTCTGAACTAGGGTTGTTAATGCCATGAGGCACGTGGGCTGCTGCAACGTGTGATTGAGCCGATGCAATGTGTGTTGGATGGTCGTCAAAATAAATGTCGGCTTTGAAAGCCTTGAGAAACTCAGTTTTTTTGATGCCACCCAAGAAAAAGGCTTCATCCATACGAATTCCCCACTGTCTTAGCGTGCGTATTACTCTAGCGTGTGCCGGTGCTGAGCGTGCCGTTACTAGCGCAGTGCGGATTGGACAATCCTCGGGGCTGAAGTGGCTTTGAATATCATGCAAAGCCATAAGGAAGCCTTGGAATGGGCCGTTATCCAGTGGTTCATGGGTGCGATTACGTTCACTTTGATGGAAGGCAGCTAGTCCTGAGTCTTGAAAGATACGTTCGGCTTCGTCGGAAAAAACGACAGCATCACCGTCAAAAGCAATGCGCAGTTGCTCATCTTTATCAACTTGGTCTGGCGGTGAGGGCAGTAAGGTTGCTGCAGCATTACCTTGTTCTAGAGTATGAATCACATCCTCAGGACTCGTGGATAGAAATAAATCCATGCCAAAGGCTTTAACGTAAGGGTAGCGCCGACTGCCATTAGTAAAAGCAGCGCGACTAATATCCAAGCCATAGTGTTCGATACTATTAAAGATGCGTAAGCCACTGTCAGCACTATTACGCGATAACAAAATAACTTCGGTGAAGTCGCCGAATTGATTGATGTTGAGAAGTTTCTTTACCAAGGCAAAGCCACTGCCTGGGGTTAGAATGTCGTCCTCATGGGCCAGTTGGTATTCACGGTATTTATCAATGCCTTCTTCTTCAAAGATGCGGTTACTGGTCGTTAGGTCAAAGAGTGCTCTGGACGATATGCCAATAACGAGTTTATGTGAAATGTCTTCAGGCATGTTTTGTCCCTTAATGTCATCGAGAGGATAATTTCTTTGCAATTCATATGCAAGTACCTGGTAATTTGTGTTTTTTAGATGAGTTCATAGGCTCTTAGTCCTTGGATTGGTTGTCATATCCGCATATACTGAGAAATCCTTTATTTAACAGACTGATGGCTATGATTATGAAACAATCGTCAAGGGTAATAGCGCTCACCTTTATGCTTTGTTTCGTGAGTTTTATTGCGTCTTGTAATGCAAACTCTGACAAAAAAGAGATGGTGGTGTGGAATGTGCAAGTGGCTAAGGTAACTACAGCCGATATCCCTCAGTACATTGATGCTCTGGGTTCTTTATCAGCGATGAAGGCAGTGACTATCAGTCCAGTGGTTGACGGAAAGATCAGTAAGATATTTTTCAGCAACGGCCAAACCGTCAGTGAGGGTGATGTTATTGCGCAGTTAGACAGTCAGCAGGCCCAGGCTCAGTTTAATAAAGCTCAAGCGGTTTATGTTTCAGAGCAACAGAAGTATGAGCGCTACAAGCAGTTATCGGCGCAAGAAATTGGCAATATCTCGCGTCAAGAGTTGGATGATCAACGGGCTAATCTCGAGACCGCTAAAGCTGATCAGGAAGAAAAAAAAGCGGATTTGGATCAGCTCAGTATCAAAGCACCTTTCTCTGGAATACTGGGTGAATTCAAATACAACGAGGGCGACTACATAACCGCCGGCACTGTGCTGGTTGATTTAGTTAATAAGTCACGGCTACTGGCGGACTATAACATACCACAGAGCTATTTGACGCAGCTCAAGAAAGGTCAGCGGGCAACGATTCGCGTTAAGGCACTGCCCAATCAGAGCTTCACTGGAACAGTAAATTTTATTTCCCCAACGATCGATGATTCAACCCGAACAGTGACAGTTCAAGCTCTGGTACCGAATCCAGATGACAAGCTATTGCCAGGTATGTTCGTGAAAGTGCATCAGCAGATTGGAACAGAGAAAAATGTTTTGGTTGTGCCAGACCAAGCAGTGCTTGCAGATGTGAAAGGTTACTATGTTTATCGGGTGGTTGATAACAAAGCCACCCAAGTTTATATCGAGTTGGGTACCCGACAAGGTGGCTTGGCTCAAGTAAAAAGTGGTATTAAAGTCGGTGATACCATTGTGGTTTTAGGTCAGCAAAAACTACAAGACGGTAGTGCAGTAAATATCATTACTGCTACTGACAAAACCTCGGACACTAGTACTGGTCAGTCATCGGCCGCTCCACTGACAGAGCATATGTCATCGCAAGATGAGTCATCAACCAATCAACCATCGACAAATACATTGTCATAATTAGAGGTTATCGATGAGGCTCTCTGAAATTTGTATCGAACAACCCGTCCTCTCAATCGTGCTGAGTCTATTGCTCGCAGTGATTGGGGTGATGGGTTTTTTACGTTTAGAGGTGCTGTTTTTCCCAAAGCAGGTTATGCCGATCGTTACGGTATCTACCTCGTATGAAGGTGCCAGTGCCGATTTGATGGAAAGTCAGGTGACTCAGGTAATAGAGAGTGAGTTGGCCGGTGTTGATGGCATTAAGTATATTTCTTCAAGTAGTTCGACTTCAAGTAGCTCGATCACTGTACAATTTTATTTAGGCAGTGATTTAGAGGCACAAGCTGCGCAAGTGCGTGATAAAGTCGCGAGTGTCACTGCAGATCTACCAGCAGATGCTGACCCTCCAGTGGTGTCGGTGGGTGAGGATGGCTCTATGCTAATGGGCATTGCTTTTACTGATGATAACAAAAAAGCATTGGAAATACGTGATTACTTGATGCAGTTCGTTCGTCCAATGTTGCAGCAGTTACAAGGCGTTGGATCGGTAGGCGTCAAGGGTTCCACTAATTATGCGATGCGGATCTGGTTGAACGCGGAAAAAATGGCTGGATTGGGTGTATCAGTTTCGGATATCAAAACTGCGGTAGGAGACAATAATATTTATTTTCCTGCGGGTTCGTTGCGAGGACCAACACGAAACTACTCTGTCAAGTCAGATACCTATCTCAAGAACGCTGAAGAATTTGCTAATATTGTAATCAAGCAGTCTGGTAATGACGTGATACGCTTAAAAGATGTTGCGGATGTTAAGCTGGGCCTACAGAGTTTATACGATATTCCAATTCGAATTAATAACCAAGAGGGTGTGATGTTGACTATCACGCCTTTACAGTCTGCCAATCCCATTGCCGTTGCTAAGGCCGTCAATGCTGCTTTACCAGGTATAGCTGAGCGTCTACCACCAGGTATGCATGCCAAGTTGATGTTCGATAATTCCGAGTTTCTACAGTCATCAATTGATGAGACCTTCAAAGCCATCATTGAGGCTGTGATTCTCGTGGTTTTAGTTGTATTTTTATTCTTGGGGTCATTCCGCTCTGCGAGTATTCCTATCGTGACGATCCCACTGAGTTTGATTACCGTATTCGGTGTCATTTATTGGCTAGGCTATTCGATTAATATCATGTCGCTGTTGGGAATGGTATTAGCAATTGGTTTGGTGGTTGATGATGCGATCGTGGTACTGGAAAATATTGAGCGTCATATTCATGACGGTATGTCACCGTTACAGGCGTCATTGACTGGGGTGCGAGAAATTGGGCATGCAGTCATTGTCATGACCGTGACGTTATTTGCCGTTTACGCGCCAATTGGTTTTATTCAGGGAGTGACTGCGGCACTGTTTAAAGAATTTGCGTTTACTTTAGCAGGAGCCGTGTTGATTTCCGGCTTTATCGCGCTGACACTCACACCGATGATGTGTTCAAAACTATTATCGGGAGATCGTCAGCCAGGTCGTTTGGTGTTGTTTAATGAGCGTCTATTCAAAAGAACAGAAGCTTTTTATCAAGTCATATTAAAAAAATCGCTAAAAAACCGCTCCGTGATTATTATCGTGTTGCTTGTCGTGGCGGGTTGGGGTGTTTGGTTGGCGAAGCTAATGCCTTCTGAATTTTTGCCGCAAGAAGATTATGGTGTGGTTAATGTGAGGGTGAATACACCCAGTGGTTCAACTCCGGATTATGCAGATAAGTATACGCAACAAGTGGTTGCAATTGTTAATCAGCAACCTGGCTTGCAAGGTGTGGTCACACAGCTTAATCAAAGTTCCGCGAATATCTATCTATACCTGAAACCATGGTCAGAGCGTAACGTCACATCGCAAATGCTGGTCGAAAATTTAAATAAAAAACTATCGCAGATTCCTGCTGTCGATGCTTATGCATCAATTCCTGATATTATTGCTTATGGGGAGGAGGGCAGTGACATCACGCTTAATTTCCTTACTGCACAGGATTATCGAACCTTGATGGATCCGTTACAGACGATGTTAAAAGCATTAAATGGTTATCCAGGCTTAATCAACTTGCAATCAAGCTTGAAGTTTGACTCGCAAGAATATTCTTTAACGGTTAATCGCGATCTTGCTGCCGTATTGGGTGTCAGTATACAAGACATTGCTGATACCGTTCATGCCATGATGAGTGGTATTCATTATACGGATGTCCGTTCAGGATCTAGCAGTTATCGCGTTATCTTGCAAATGCAGAAAAAACAATTGATGAGTTTTGATGCCTTGGATTCAATCTATGTCGCATCCACGATTCCTGTCGATGATTCTGATACATCGTCAATTAGTCGAATGATACCGTTATCATCATTAGTGACGCTAACACCACAGGTGGGGCAGAGTACCTTGCAGCACTTTAATCGAATGCGATCTGGAGCGATTACTGGCACAGTAGCACCAGGTTTCACCGAAAGTGAAGTGATCGACAAAATCAACAGTATTTTACCATCAGCGGTAACATCAAAAGTTCGTGCCGAGTATTCCGGTAAGGCTGCTCAATACATTGAATCAGCAGGTAGTATGACCGGAATAATGTTGCTTGCATTCATATTTATTTATTTAGTACTGTCGGCACAATTTGGTAGCTTCATTGATCCTTTTATCATTCTTTTAGCAGTGCCATTAAGCTTGGTAGGTGCGTTATTTACTTTGTGGTTGACTGGCGGGACGTTTAATCTGTACTCGCAAATAGGATTAGTCACGCTGGTTGGCCTGATTAGTAAACACGGTATTTTAATTACTGAGTTTGCCAATCAACTGCGTCAACAAGGTGTTGAGTTTAAGCAGGCAATTATCGACGGTGCGACGTTAAGGCTGCGACCAATCTTGATGACAACGGTAGCTATGGTTGTTGGCTCTTTACCATTAGCACTAGCTACTGGACCTGGTTCTATAGGTCGACAAGAGATTGGTTGGGTAATTGTTGGTGGTTTAATATTTGGAACTTTTTTCTCATTGATTGTTGTACCGATTGCTTATTCATTTTTGGGGCGTTTACACACCATTGAGGTTAAATCAAAATCTATGGTTAAACCATGATGTGATTAGGAGCTCTCTCTACAACTGATATTCAAATAAAATCGAATCGATTTAGTTTATTGGTTTGCGCTTTATTCATTGTGCAATTTTTTCTCTTAACGACATTGTTGATCGGGTTTTTATCAAACCTTATTTCAATCTTAATTCTTAACATGTTGTTTTTAATTTACTTTTTTTTTGTTAGTTTGACTATAGAGAAGTTGTTATAAAGGAATATGAATGCGAAAAAAAACTAATAAAAGCTCCTTGTCTCGTTTATCAGCTATTTCGTCAGACGCGATTCGACGTCAACTTGTTGGTGGCGATTTTATTAGTTTCAAAGTTGGCGATGATGAGTGCTTAATTCCGAGTTACCTCCCGGCTTCACGCTCGATACAGGCAACAATCCTTTCTCATCCTGCAATCTTCAATAAAACTTCAGATGAGCATAATCTAAAAGGCCGATTGAAATATTTTAAGCAGTGGTTTTTGCCGATGTCCTCATTAGTTACTCAGCATATGAACCGTCTTGATGGTATGCCTGATCTTAAACAGCAGCTGAGTGCAATGATGCATTTACTCAAAATATCAGAAAATATAAGTGATGATGATTCCCTGAATACCAGCACGAAATTGTTACCTTCGATTATACATCTAAGTCTCAGTCATCAGCTATTACAGCGCTATCACTCCAACGAGCAATCTATCTATTATTTCCCCTACATTACAGAAACGCTTGGTCTTCTTAATCGCAATCTTGCTTTAGAGTGTTTTTCATTAATGTTAATTTGTATGGTTCGTCAAAGCCATATACGTCATAGTTTGATGGATGAGCTGAAGTCGATGGATGTTGGTCCGATCAAAAAACTATCACCAGATGCTGAGTTAAGTCTGCACAAGACCGAGTTAAGGCATTCCGTGACGAATCATATTGTATTTTCTCATGAGTCTAGCGCACAAAAAAAACCGAGCCCTAGCCCAACTTCCGTGGTTGAAACTACTTGTCTGGGATAAATCATAATTCTTAACAATTCTTATTAGACTAATATGAGGATAGTCAAATTTTATCCAGTTATATCGATCTAATTTTTTCTTAATGGGTAATTTAAGACTATTTTAATTTGAGTTATGTAGTATCGGCTTTTCTATCAATGATGGTATATCATGCGCCCTTCGCTCGAAACTGAATCAGTTGGTTTGTCGGACTCGAATCACCAACAGACATCGAAACAGAATGACAAACTACGATCAATCACACCGCCAGTTACTCCAATTAATCTAGAGGAGCTTGGTCGATCACCTGGGTTTCAGAAAGCATCTAACGGTTTCGTTGTCCGAAATCCTGCAGCAAATAACCAGATTATTTCAAGCAGTATTTCAAATCGTACATATCAAAAAATCGGACAAGGCGGTTATGGCTGTGTCGTTGGCGTTTATGATAATTTTGGATCATCTTCACGACATTGTACCGGTGTCATCAAACAAGGTGAGTATCATTCATTACGATCAGAATTTTTCGCTGGGAAACTTGTCGATGAAAAATTTTTCATTACAGCACGACGATTTACTCCAATCACGAAGAAATTAGCTTTATTGGAATTTTCACAAAAGGCTGAATTTGATTTGCTGACACTATTTGAGTCTCCGAAGAATTTTGCTTTAATTAATATCGATTTTGCTTGGCGACTATTTGCATTTCTCGATTTAGCAAATCATTCATTAATAGCCCGCAATCTTTGTCATCGCGATATAAAACCAGAAAACATTGTAGTGATGGCTAATGGAGATTTTAAAATTATCGATTTGGCAATGCTGTCCCAACTTAACGAGCGAGTGATGACAGTTGCTGGAAGTTTAGACTATTGTTCGCTTTGGGTTGCGTTGCAACAATCTTTGAATGAAAGAGCAAAGGTAGGATTAATTAAGACACTGCGTGCAAATGAGATGAGCTATGATTCAGCATCCATTGCCTGTGTTAAGGTGCTATTTTCTACTGCGCTGTATTTGAGTTACTTTGAAGCATCGAGTATTACACATAAACATTGTTCTGCTGTTAAGTACTTTGTTAGTGATTTTAGTATAAAACGCAAAGCTCTGATTAACTCAGCGACAAAACTTATTATTTCGCGTTTCTCCAAGCAAGGGCTTGTAGATTACCACTCTTCTCTTGCTAATTATGAAAATTCTCTGAAAGTTCTCAGCAATTATATTGCACGAATCAATAGTCATTGTTATCAGCTGACCCTCAATACAGCAAAATCTAATGCTGATACAAACTTTAAACCTGAAGATTTATTCAGGCTCAATGATCTTCTTAAAAATGCTAAGGAAGCGATTCAGGTAGAATGTGAAGACTTTGGTATATTTATCACTAAAGAAAATTTCAGGTCAAATATGGAATCGTATCAATCGCGATTATTCAAAAAACGGCCTATTGAGGCATGCCACGATGCCTCAAATAAAAAACTAAAATCAGACGTCGATGATATGCTAGCATTTATATAAAGGTCGCTTTACTAAGTTGTCTCCAAGATAGCCGGCTGCCAACTGTGCCATGCTTGTGTAAACGGAAAATACAGCGCGCATCGTATCGGATTGGTAAAGCACTGTTGTATCGCTTCTACGTATTGCTCGATCTGTTTTTGATATTCTTTTTGTTTGTTATTTAAAAAATCAGATAGCGGCTCGTCCTGCTCCGGCTGGCTGGTTTTGTAGTCAATAATCCATAATTGATCATTACGATCAATAATTAGTCGATCAATGACCATCGAACGCGTAACTAGATCCCTGGTGGTGGTAATTGCGTATTCGCTGTGTTCGGTAGGATGGGTTTCCCAAAGTAGCCATTGGGCACGAGGGTCATTTTGTAATTCTTGCAAACATTTACAGATGCGTTCAGATGCTTTGCTTGCAAGTGAATCGTCAATCCCATGTTGTCTAAGTAAGCGCCTTGCTCGTGTTTGTATATCATTACCATTGATGGTTTGCTTGTGAATACTGATGTACTCTAGCTCGCTATGTACAACAGTTCCGATCAATCGTTGGGTTTTTTCTCGATCTAACTTAACCTGCGCTGGCTGTTCGCGTTTATTACGCACGGCGGCCAAGCTAATGGATGTGCTTGCATAGTGTTGAGGGTGTCCATTAAATGCTTGCCAATCCTCTGCAAGATATTGTATTTCACTAGCGCTTGATGCCTGAACTGGAGCCTCATTCATTGAGGGGATGTGATTTGATAGTAACGCCTTCTCAAATGCAATTTGATGAGTTTTCCAGAGTAACTGTAACATACTGTTTGATCGTGGTGGTTTGATTGATTCTTGATCATCACTATCGGAGCTGGCAAATAAATGGAGAGAAGATTTTGCTCGTGTTACAGCGACATACAGCAGGCGTTGTTTCTCATAGTTGGTTTTTCGAGTGTCGAATCGGCTCAGACTTGTGTATATCGAATCTTCGGTACTGTGACTGGCTTTTATTGGTGCCATGGCTAAGCCGGGTCGTTGTTGCATGTCTATGTACTCTTGCCACTTTAATAATTCAACATTGCTATTTGCAGACCCGCTCTCTAAATGCGGTAGTAACACATGATCAAATTCCAGACCTTTAGATTTATGGATCGTCATGATATTAATGGCTTGCTCACTGTGTGTCTGGGGCTCTGCGAATAAACGAGCGATTTGCTCTTCTATGGCTGACCACTCAACACTTCCACGTTGTTGCTCTATTTTAACGATAACATCAAATAAGGTTTCACAATGTGCATAGGCTTGTTTGCTAGTAAGGCATTGTGCACCACCCAGTGCTAACCACGTAAATTTAAAACGGTAGCTGAAAGGAACACGTCCCATTTGATTATGCGATAGAATTAAACTGGGACGGATACGCAGAATAACTGCTTGCGCATGCGTTGATAATGTATTGATGATGCGGTCATCCAAGCAACGTTGCCATACGGTTTGGTGCGGGGCAGTTTGAGACAGTATAAAGCAGTCATCCAAACTTAATCCGCACATGGGAGAGCGCAGTAGTGCTAGCCATGCAATACGATCATTTTGTGATAATAATGCTCGACAGACTGTGAGTGCATCAATAATTTCAGGCTGTGTATTTAAAGGATCGATATCTGTTGCGTGGACTGGAATATTATAACGGGATAAATGGGGCAGTATGTCATGTAAATGAGTTCTTGATCGTACCAAAATTGCGATTGAGGCATTTGGCTGATCTTGACGCAACGCGATGATGGTCTGTGCAATTCGTTCACCTTGCGGCGTGGTATCTGATGATAGGCTGTTGTAGTAATGAATGCAGTTTTCACTTGATTGATCATGACTGACTGCAGGTGATAATGGAACACCACCGTACGTGAGATCAACTGATTGAGGAAATATATCAGTAAAGGTTTGGTTTACCCAGTGAACTACGCCGTGTTTTGAGCGAAAATTCATGGTGAGCTGAAGTGGTATCAATGATAGTTGCCCAAATCCACGTGTTTGTGCCTGCATAAATAGGGTAACTTCAGCATTGCGGAATCGATAGATTGACTGCATCGGGTCACCAACAAAAAACACGGTGCGACCATCGCCGTCGTACCAGTCGTATGTCAATCGTTGTAAGAGTTGGTATTGAGTAATCGATGTGTCCTGAAATTCATCTACCAATAAATGAGAGATGCGGTCATCAAGATACAGCGCTAAATCTGTAGGCTGTTCAGACGAACCCAGAGCGCGCAACGCTGCTAAGGTCAGCTCGGAAAAATCAATCACGTTATGTTGCTGAAACACTAACGTAAGATGGGCTGCTAAATGCGGAAGAGTAGTAAATAATGCATCAAGAATGGTTGCTTGTTCATCGGAGTATGCGATTGGTGGTGAGTGTAATATATCATGTAAAGCTAATCGTAGCGCTTCGTTTGGCCGGCATTGATCGAGTAAAGCTTGCATGGCCAATTTGTGTTGACTTTTTGCTGTAAATCCTTGCCGTTTCGTTAGACTCTTGCGCCATTCACCTTGTTGAGTGAGTAGGCAGCTCGCTAATTGTCGCCATGCATCTCGTTGTGTCAGCGATACGGATAAGGGCTCTTGAAGCGTAATAAGCTGCTGCATCGGGTGGTGGGGTTCTTCAGCAATCAGTATCTCGGCGGCAGACTGTGCGTGAATGAGGATTTGATGCAAAATACTTGGGTCTATTAAATCTAATACATGTTGTATTGCATCTAAGTTGATGGCCTCTAAAGTCTGTTCTAAATGCTGTAAACGTTGGTGATCATCATCACTGTGTATGATGGTGCTCAGCCATTGCTGTCGTTTATTAAGTAGCTGAGCAAATAGTTGAATGACAGTCGTTGCACGATTATCACAATGAAGCAAAATAGTTTGGAGTGCTGGAGAGATAGGGTGATCTTGTTGACTTAGCGTGTCGAGCAGATGAACAGCAGCACGTTCAAAATACGGCATGGCATTATCAACTAACTGCGGCTGACTACCAACTTGCGATAGGAGTGGTGTTTTTTTATTGATGGTTGCGGTTAAGCTATCGATCGTCATAATATTCAGTCGATTGGGATTTGATAGTAAATTCCATTCAGCTTGTTGGTCTTTTTCAAGTACGGCGCGAGCTAATTGCCAGGTATGTTGTTTGTGTGTTTCGGTGGGTCGTTGTTGCGTTGCTATTCGCAGCGCTTCTAAAACTCGATCACGCATCTCCCTCGCAGCTTTGCGTGTAAATGTTAAAGCAATAATCTCCTCTGGTGTCTCTACAGCATGTGCCAGCAGCACTAACAAGCGTTGTGTTAAAAGCTCTGTTTTTCCCGAGCCTGCAGGTGCTTGAACAATAAATGATTGCTCTGGATTTAGAGCGGTCTGTCTTTCTGATTGATCGTCTATGCTCATGATTCAAATACTCGGCAAAGAGGTTGAAGGTCGCACGTTAAGCATGCACTAGGGTGAACTGGGTCGACGCGTGCTTCACCGCGACAAAATTCAGCAACCAATTGATCGATGCTTTGTCGGCAATGCTTATGCCAATTCAACCAACTCATTGCGTATTGTCTAACTTGAGTAATCGCTGTGAAACCCGGTATGGTTTCGGAGCTTTGATTTTCATAATTGTCGTTTAATAATCCTTTAAATTGCAGTTGAGAGGCTTTGACTTGTGCATAGCCGACTCCCGCAATCGTCAAATTTGGTTCAACAGTGAGGTAGTACAGTGGGACTTGAGGGTCGTCTAACCTTGGTTGAAACCATGGAGACAGTTGCGTTGGATGAGTTTTGTAATCAATGATGACATGCTCACCGTT
Source organism: uncultured Coxiella sp. (assembly GCA_902623005.1). Classification (GTDB taxonomy): domain Bacteria; phylum Pseudomonadota; class Gammaproteobacteria; order Coxiellales; family Coxiellaceae; genus UBA9148. The sequence goes on along the minus strand of CACNSC010000010.1, from coordinate 6,320 downwards.
TTCCAGTTGATCGATGCGATCAATACTAATTGAAAATTTAAGCGAGTCTAATTGTACGCGATGCACTTGTTCATGTGCCAATACTGTAAATGGTTCACGTTGTTTTTCTAGGTTGAGCCATGCAACTAACAAACGACAAAGACGGTGTTTTTCCAAGCCGATAAAATATGATGCTACTCGATCAGTGATAGTTGTGTTATGTATCGCTCGATCAAAGCTTTCTGCGACACATTGATGTAACGCACTATCATCATATTGGACTAAATTAGCGTGACTTTGTATGTGTTGCCATACTCCCTCTAACGTTGCGTGAACGAGTGTTCCAGCTTGACTAGGGCTGAGACCCACCTGTGGTTCTGCGGATGTGTGGGCATTGAGTCGTGTTTTAGCAAACGCTTTGAAGGGGCATTGTGCTTGTTGTTTCAGGATCCAGGTGCCACCGCGTGGTTGCTCCTGTGGTTGTAATGCCGGAGCTTGTGTGCTGGGTTGAGTAGACATTGGGACGGGTTGGTTGTGTTGTTTTATTGCTGTATCAGCAAGTTTGATTTGTTTTAGCGAGACTTCAGGGTATTGACGTACTAAAGGGCTGGGTTGAAATTGTCGTTCGCCATGAGCTTGATGGTGACTGATTATCACGTGACTGCTGCTATCACAGAGACGTTGTTGCACTTGCTGGGCAAATGCTCGCTCGCGCTCACCATCGGCATGTGGCATACGGTATTGCTTTTGAATGATCGAAGGTAAAAAAGGATTAGCCTGTGCAGCCGCAGGCCAAGTTTCATCGTTAATATTCATAAACCATAGGTGATCAAACTCATAGCCGGAGGCCTCGAGAACACCGAGAATTTGAATAGGTGCCTCACTGCCTTCTGTCTGAAAGAGCGTTTGGTGCAAAAGTCTCTGTAGAGTATCCAGGGCATGCTGCAGTGTCATGTCAACCTGAAGAGTGTCTAGGCTGGCTAATTCTTCTAAAACTCCTTGCCAACTTTGTAGTAATTGATGTTCCAGTGAGCTAATAGTGCGCCCACCTGGCCATCCCCACTGATGGCAAACATCAATCATGAACTGTGCCCACTGACTGGGTGTTTGTGCAAGTGGTATTGTAGGGGAGATAGCCTGCCAACGCTGTAACCAAGTTGCCTCTGGGAATATTGGATGCAGTTGGGTGAGTAGGTGTGCAACGGTGGTTTTGTTTACCGTATCGGTGCCGCGTTGCTGTAGCAAAGCAGCAAGAGCTGTCGCACAATTTTCATCTTCTTTGTGATGGTGATTATAAGGTGATTGCAGCCACTCCAGCCAGCGCGCTAGTGGAGCACCTTGGTTGTTACAAAGTCTGAGCCCATGCAATGCTGTATTGATCAAAGAAAAGCGAACCAGGGGTACACCGGCAGAGCAGTTAAAGGGCAGGTTGCAGGTTTCATCGATCAAGCCATTAAGATCAAATGTGTCGATAAAGATTTGCTCAATGTTATCACGCAATTCAGTTAGGTTGGGAATAACGCAAGCAATGCGTTGAGTTGAGTCTTGTTGCCAGAGGTATTTAGCCCAACGTGCCATGGTGGTGATTTCACTGCGGCGATCAGGCAGTTGCAGACGTGACAATGAGCGACATTGCTGTCGCGTTGTGACTTGTTCAATAAAAGTTTGTTGGGCAATGGTGGTGATTAGAGTTTTTATGGCCGGTGATAGGTCATCAAAGCCAACCATTAAAATACGTTGAGGTAATTGCAAGTTACGATTTTCAATTAACGCGGTGAGCTCAGGGATGACTTCAGGTGTGCGTATCCAGCCTTGTTGTTGACAGATTTGATCACACTGCTTAGACCATTGAATAAAGGTGGCAACCTCGTGATTGGCATAGGATTCTATATCGTTGGTAGACAATTGCCAGCTGAGTAATGTTTGCCAGGCCTGTTGCGCTTGTAAGGCGGTTGCCTGTGTTTGAATTAACGCAAATCGCTCGTCTAGCTCAACACATTGGTGCCACAGTTGTTGCTCTTGCCAGCTGCTCAGTAAGATCGATTGACTGCGGGTGTGTTGAAGCCACTGTTGTTTGACCCAGCTATTTAAAGGCATTACAGCTAAGCTTGGCCAAGTTACTTGTCCGTTTGCCTGCTGCCAATGGTTGTACTCGCGCTGTAAGCTGAGACTTAACCGCTGATTGACGGTTAAGATTAATGTCTTTTCACAAGACTGACAAAAAATGTGCTCAAACATAGTGCAAGAATGTGCTGATGTAAAAATAAGATTTAATCATAGCGGTTACTGCAGTTCGATGCCACGGTGAGTTAATGATAAGCGCATCAGGCGTGTCAGCTAGATCAGTGTTATTGCAACATCACTTAAGATTTTGGTGCTAAGTTGACTAATGCTGTTAAGTAGTGAATTCTCTGCAGCCAGTGTCATCAAGTACATTCTCTTGAATAGCAACCGATGCAGTGGTTGGGATAATAATAGTGGTAAGGATCTGAGCAGATGTTTCATTGTAATCATGATAAAAATAGTACGGATTACATCAAGGTGTTTGGTTTTTTTGGTGCGATTTATTTTCAAGTTGTTCAAGACTATATTCATCCAAGCTCAACTATCATGCTGAATATCGTCACACGTTCGATATTAAAACAATGCTCCTATGTGTGTTGTTTTTTAATGTACCGTGGGATTGGTGCGTTTATATCTCGTGGTCATGCAAATCTACCTGGTTTTTTTAGGGCGCGGTTCAATAATAACCATTTTGATACCAGTATATTGATGGGAAAGTGTGGCCAGCTTTTGAAAACATGGCATTTTTTCTTATCGTGCCGAAGTATCTATAGGCATTATCATCATTCTGGATCGATGCAAGATACCTTGTTTACTTCACCATACGGGGTTGACTTATTGCTTGACTCGGCTGCTCTATGGCTGTTTACGGTGCTATCGGTCAAAGGTGTTGCGCTGTTTGTCTCGGATGAAAATACCCTGCCACGCTTTCGAATCGGTCGTGACTAAGCAATGGTGACACAGTTGAGTTGACGATTATCGTTACGGCTATGGTTGTGGCATTGTTGTAGGAACCCGAGTTAGTGATTCTCTCATGGTGTGTGTGAACATGGAGTGGTTATTCTGTGACAGAGAGAATTTTGTAAGATAATTAAAGATAAGGTCTCTGTCATCATCATTACAGAAATTTTCACGATGCAATTTATCGAGAAACTGTTCAATTAAGACAGTTCTATCTGTATCAGATGGTCTGGTTTGAAGGTTACAAAAATTAAAAAACCAACCTGCGATTACCTTAAGTGTTAATTGCCGCTGTATTTTTTGTTTTACCAATCTTTCGGATTGCATTTGACTAATAAAAACATGGGTGGCGCGCAGAAATATAAAATTAGATTGAGTGTAGTCATTAGTTTGTAATAAAGGTTCTTGTTGTATAAAACTATGGATAATATCGGATAATAAATAACCATGTTGTTTGCAGGTTAGGTAGTGCTCAGTGAATTTATAATCCAGTGTACTTAACGTATTTGCTACTTGTTCAATCAAGAAAAGTTCGTGTTGTTTTTGGGCATGAAGAAATCTTTTTTCTCTTGGAGGTGAATTAATAATGAAGGAAACAGGGCGCGTAATGCGAGAATCATTTAAATTTTCTTCATTTAATTGAGTGTTAAAAAACATAAGTATATTGAAGCAGTTCCAATGGCTATCGGGGTAAAGCATTTTTTGAGACACAGTGAATATATGATTTTTTTGTTGCTGTGCAAGGGTCTTATTTTTGGCGAGATAATTAGGCAGCCATTGTAGAAAATTCGTTAATAGTCTGCATTGTTGCTGCGTCCGATAATGCTCAATCTCAATCGCAAAGGTATACGCGTATTGGTCAATATAAAAACTCTGATTGCTGCCATGAAGTCGCCATAAAGATTCTGATACTTGTTGTCTTATCTGTTCTTGTGTTGAGAGATGTCCTCTGGGGTCTAGTATTAATCGGCCGTTTATACAAACCACAGCCATGGCTAACAGCAGTGTCTCTAGGACTTGACTACGTTTAGCGACTGTTATGTTTTTGTCATTAAGCGTCTCTAGAAAAAAAACAAAACTTTGCTGCAATACCTCAAGTCTGTGATGGATCACATGATCGTTCCAGTCATTATCAAACGAGAGGTTGGGTGCCATTCTATTGTCGTTGATCTTCCACAATAAATCATGGGTATACAGCATGGTGTTTGCGAGACGATAACACGCGTATTTGATATTTTGGTTATTTTCTATTCGTTGAAATAAGTCTTTGTACAAGTTTGGTGATAGATGCTCTGGCATTGTGCCGGTCCTGGGGTGTTGATGTATTTATTTATATAGACAAGCGCGTAAAATTACAGGTGGATATGCAGTAGTGCAATATTATTGAGTCAAGACGTCTTTTAATAAGGAAAAATTAAGCTTGCCAATAGCTGCTTGTATTATTTTAATTCAGTTATTGATAGGGAATGTGTATCAAATTTAAACCGACGGGGTGCGGTGTGTTTATTGTATTAACCCAATTAAACTATTTAGCCGGTACTTGTGACTCATCAGCCGTCGCAGCGCACCAGATAGCAAGACCAAACGCAATCTTATTGATGAAGTCAGCCAGGTTATAAATGATGTTGAGAAGATTGATATTGCCATCACCAAGATAGCCATAGAGGTAACCTAGAGGGTATATTGACCAACCGATAGTCACAATCCAGCGTATCGCGTTGAATGCCATTTTCGATGCTCGCGTGCCGTATTGTGAGTTAGCGCGGGCAGCACCACCAAAAAAGATTTCGTAAATAATATATAGCCACGCCAAGGTGCCAACGCCAAATCCAACCCAAACAGCGACCAAGTGCGGTGCATTAACTTCGCCAATATAGCCAGCAACCAGCATAACTATAGAGGCAATCAGTAGTCGCCAGAATAAAAACACACTGACACGTGTGATTGCCGATAAAATTAGGTAAAACTCAATCAGCTGTAATGGTACGGTCAGAATCCAGTCGATGTAACGTAAAACAATTGGAGAATCTTGCGTGCTGATCCAAACGCCGCGCATATAGTAATAGTGAATGGCTGCAATACCTGTGACTAAAGCTGCAACAGATAAAGATGTTTTCCATTTGCCGACAGCGCGATCACGCTCGATAAAGAAAAAGAAAGTACTGGCAATCATGGCTGCTGAAATGACCCAGAAGCTCATACCGACATAATCTGAAGTGCTAAGATAAATTACAGGACTCATGAATAACTTCCCTTTTCAAAACCTGACATTAATATAAGGACGCCAGTGTTTGCTGTCAATAATAAGCAAACCAGCAGTTTGCGCGTGAGGTACTATTAACTGTGATATAAAGAGATGCTACTAAACACTGATTTAATTCAACGTCTAGGTTGTTTTATCGAACTTGTTTTTCGCCACGGCAAGCTTGTTTCATAGCATCAATAAATAAACTGACTTTCCTAGCTTGATACTCGGTCTTTGAGTAATACAGATACAAGGTTTCTTGCTGCGCTTGATGGACTGTCAATAACGGTGTTAATTGTGCGAGTTGCTCATCACTCAACATGAATTTGGGATAGTGCATGATGCCCATGCCGGCGAGGCAGGCGGCCAACAGGCTCTCTCCGGAGTCAAACGAATAGCAGTTATTAATCGCAACGGGTTGCAGGCCCAGTTGCCAGGTCGTTGCGTTTCGATAACAAAGGCAGCGTTGATGAACCAGTGTATCAATGGTTACCGCGTGCTTGAGACCACTTAAGTAAGCATGACTAGCATAAACGCCGTAACTATAGTCGAATAGTTTGGCGCGACGTGTAGATGCAGGATCACCCACGTAGTGATCGATGCCAATCAGGATATCAATCTGATGCTCCGACAGTCGAGTTGCTGGTGGTACGGTTATGATTTCCAGTTGTAGCTCGGGATATTGTTGGCAGAAATGCTGAATGCAGTTGATGAATAATGGGTAGCGTGCAAGCGTCGGTGCAAATCCAATTTTTAGTTGGCCCTGTGGTTTTGACTGGTAGTCTTTTAACTCATCATGAATGTCATACCAGGCATCTAGCAAAGGCCTAACTCGTTGCTGCAGATATGTTCCACTGTCGGTTAATGTGACCTGTCGAGTTGTGCGATGAAACAGGGTGGTCTGAAGGGCTTGCTCCAGCCACTGGACGCGTTTGGTTATCACTGAGCTGGCACAGCCTAGCTCTCGAGCTGCCTGCGAGAAGCTCTGACTGTCACCGACATGAATAAAGGCCTCAAGACCATCAAACCAGTTCATTATTTCCTTTTTAGAAATAGAAAGTTGTTATTATAG